>JAZUSG010000137.1:0-19894 GCA_045606605.1 Faecousia sp. | reverse complement strand
GGGCTCTACGGGAACAGCGTTCTCGAGGTCCAGTTCGGGGTAAGTGGTGCTTGCCTTAGCAGTGTAGCCGTTCTCGAAGTCCAGAACAGGAGCAGCGGAGAATACGGTACGGCTGCCATCCTGTGCCCAGTTAGCAAGGCCGGACAGGAAGGAGCTGTCAGCGATGGTGAAGGTGCCACCAATGTTCAACAGTTGCTGGTTCAGGTTACCAACAATGATAACGTCTGCGCCATTTGCGAAGGTTACATCGCCAGCAACACACAGAGCGTTGGTCTGGCTGAACCAAGCCTCAGCGCTCAGGCCGAAGCCGATGTGCAGCTTGCCGCCGTCAACGGTCAGGTCGCCGGCAACATTGATGCCCTGGCACTCAGGCCATACAGTAGCTTCATAGCCAACATTGATGTTAGCATCATCCAGAATCAGGTTGCCGGATGCAGAGATAATACCATCGGGTTCGGCAGTTGCGTTGTACAGACAGCCGACTACATCCAGGGCAGCATCTTCAACAGAAGTGATGGTCACATCAGCAGTGGTGTCCAGGAACAGAGTGTACCAGTAAGCGCCGTCTGCGCCCCAAATGGTGCTGTCTTCTTCAATAACAACATTTACGGGCAGGTCGTCGCCAGAAGTTGTGGTAACGTATACGGGCTCAGTATTCTTCAGGTTCAAGCCCTTGAAGTACAGGGTGGGAACAGCATCGTCCAGCCACTCGAACTTCAGGTTGTAGTTGTCAGCGGAAGCGCCTTCCTTGGTCAGGGAAGTCATACCGTTGTCATCAGCTTCAGTATTCAGGAAGTATACAGCGCCTTCACCCTCAACCAGAACGAAGGTATCGGTGGTGCCTTCCAGCAGAACGGTCATACCGATTGCAGAGATAACTACATCGTCGCCTTCATTGCCGCCTTCGCCTTCGTTGCCGCCTTCGTCATCGTTAGCAGCAGGAGCGATCTTAACGTACTTGTAGGTAGCTACGTCAGCTTCTACGTACTCAACCAGGTCTGTATCAGCAGGATCCTTTTCAGTGGAAGCAATTACGTCCAGTTCAGCGTCGATTGCAGGAGCCTTGTTGAATGCAGCCTTTACGGAGCTAGCTTCAATTTCAGAACCAGTAATTGTCAGTTCGCCACCAACATAGATGCCGTAGCAGACAACTTCAGCGCTGTTAGCATCGTTAAGATTACCTGTGATATCCAGAACGGCATCTTCAATCACCAGATCGCCACGAGCAACGATCGTGCCGTTGAAGCCATCACCGGAAATATCAGCACCGGTCAAAGTCAGCTTAGCATTGTCAACAGCAGTAATGTTAACTTCACCTGTTACATCCAGAGAAAGTGCGCCGTACCAGAAAGGTACACCATTGATAACAGTATCCTCTTCAACAACGATATTCACGGGAAGATCGGTGTTAGTAGTATCCGCAGATTCAAGAATCAGAGGACCATTGGTGATGTTAGCACCCTTCAAATAGAGGGTAGGGATCTCGTCCTGCAGGTACTCAAGCTTGACGGTGTAGTCGTCTTCAGTTGTTTCCTCAAGACCACCGATAGCATTTTCCTTGTAGTACTTAACGCCTTCGCCCTGTACCAGGATATTGTTTGCGTATGCACCGTCAGCATCAACATAGTAGAAGTTGACGCCGGGCAGGTCGTTTGTCTCTGCCATTGCGATCATAGGCAGCAAGCTGATGATCATGCAGACAGCAGTCAGAAGAGCAAATAACTTTTTCTTCATTTGATAATCTCCTTTTTAAGATTTTTTGACAGGCAGTGCCTGCCGTTTTTTTGGGGTTTGCTTTGCGGGGGTCAGGGCGGCACCAGCCGCCATGGTGGTGACTGCACAAGCCCGGTTCCTACTTACCGAAGTTGCGCCGCCATGACCTGCATCTGCCAAGATCGGGCTGACCAGATCCTCTCTTAGCAGGTAAACACAGCCATATTCAGTTTAACACACATTTTTTAGTATTTCAAGCATAATTTAAATATATTTATCTAAAGAGTTCACAAAATTGCAGGCAATTTCTTGTGTTAATGTTACAAGGAGGGTTGTTCCGGGTAACGGGTACATCTTCATACGGACAGCAGTCCCTGAAAACCACATTATGCAGGGCGTCAAAAACGCCGCTCCCTGTGCATAGAACAGACATACCAGGCGATGGATCGCAGATCCTACAAACAGACGGTGCGGGCGACCAATGGTCGCCCGCACGTAATAAATGCCAGGTTGGATCACTTATACAGTGGGAATTTTTCGCAAATAGCTGCGACAGTATCGTGGACCTCTTTCTGTGTGCCTTCAAAGTCACGAGCAGTCAGTGCGATGCAGTGGGCGATCTGCTCCATTTCGGGAGCGCCCAGACCTCTTGTGGTAACGGCAGCTGTACCGATACGGACACCGCTGGTTACTGCAGGCTTCTCGGGATCGCCGGGGATGGCGTTCTTATTGAGGGTCATATGGTTAGCATCGCAACGGGTCTGCAGTTCCTTACCGGTGATGTTCATGGGCCGCAGGTCTGCCAGCATCAGGTGGTTATCGGTACCGCCGGTAACCAGGTCAAAGCCTTCCTTCAGAAGTGCATCTGCCATTACCTTCGCATTGGATACCACATTCTTGGCATAGGTCTTGAAATCGTCACTCATTGCTTCCTTCAGGCAGATCGCCTTAGCTGCAATGATATGCTCCAGAGGGCCGCCCTGGGTGCCGGGGAACACAGCGGAGTTCAGCTTCTTGGCGAACTCTTCCTTGGCCAGGATCAGACCGCCGCGAGGTCCGCGGAGGGTCTTATGGGTGGTGGTGGTTACGATATCCGCATAGGGTACCGGATTCTGATGCGCGCCACCGGCAACAAGGCCGGCGATGTGGGCCATATCCACCATCAGCACTGCGCCAACCTCGTGGGCAATGTCAGCAAAAATCTTGAAGTCGATCGCGCGGGGGTATGCAGATGCGCCGGCGATCATCAGCTTGGGCTGGTTGGCCTTGGCCATATCCCGGATTTGATCGTAGTCGATAAGACCGGTCTCGTGGTTAACATCATAGGATACCACATTATAGTACTTACCGGAGATGTTAGCGGGGCTGCCATGGGACAGGTGGCCGCCGTTGGCAAGGCTCATACCCATCAAAGTATCGCCAGGCTGCAGGAGTGCCAGCTGTACGGCCATATTGGCCTGGGCACCGGAGTGGGGCTGAACATTGGCAAACTCTGCGCCGAACAGATCCTTCGCGCGCTGGATACACAGGCTCTCCAGCTCGTCTACGTGCTGGCAGCCGCCGTAGTAACGCTTGCCGGGAAGGCCTTCTGCGTACTTATTGGTCAGTACAGAGCCCATTGCTGCGATAACAGCGGGGGATGCAAAATTCTCAGAAGCGATCAGCTCCAGGCCATCCTGCTGCCGGGTCAGTTCCCGGGCCATCATTGCGGATACTTCCGGATCGTACTGAGAAATAAATCCAATAGAATCAATCGTCTTAGTTAACATAGCGTAAACCCACTTTCTTAAATTTAACAAAAAACAGACCGTCTAAGAAGACCGTCTGCACACCAACCCGCAAATATAAATTCTTGGGTTCTCCGTCCGTTTGCCTGAGAGATTCGGCGATTGCCTTGCACCTTCGGCACACAACTGAATGTGTTCTCCAGAGAGTCCTCTTCTTTTCGGTCATCCCGAAAAGCGTCATAGGTATTTTGTTTTCTAAAAATAGTATACTATAAGTTCGAAAATTGTCAAGTTTAATTTCGCTATATTTATTATAATGTTGGGCGACGCAAAATGCGTCGCCCTCTATGCTTATTCGGGAATATTCTTCATCGTAAGACTAATACGCTTACGACCCTCGTCTACATCCAGCACCGCAACCTTTACTACATCCCCTACCTGTACAACTTCAGAGGGGTGATTCAATTTCCGATTGCACACCTGGGAGATGTGAACAAGGCCGTCCTGATGGACACCGATATCCACAAACACGCCGAAGTCGATTACATTGCGCACCGTACCGGAAAGAACCATTCCGGGTTTTAAGTCTTTCATTTCCAGCACGTCTGTGCGTAGGATGGGAGCAGGCAGATCGTCACGGGGGTCTCTACCGGGTTTTTGCAACTCTTTGACAACATCAGCCAACGTGGGCGCACCCACACCGCAGCGCTCGGCTGCATTTTCAAGGGTCAGGGCATCTACCCGCTCTTGCAGCTGGGTGATGTTACCGGTTGCCACATCCGTCTTTGTGTAACCGCACAGTGTCAGCAATGTCTCGGCAGCAGCATACGCTTCCGGGTGTACGCCGGTATTATCCAGAATCTCTTTACTTTCCGGGACACGAAGAAAGCCTGCGCATTGCTGGTAGGCCTTAGGACCAAGCTTGGGCACTTTCTTCAGTTGATTTCTGGAAGTAAATGCGCCGTTCTCCTCCCGATAGGCAACCACATTTTTGGCGGTTGTTGCGTTAAGACCGGAAACTTTTTGCAAGAGGCTGACCGATGCGGTATTGACATCCACACCCACTGCATTTACACAGTCTTCCACCACACCGCCCAAGGCTTCATCCAATCGCTTCTGGGGGCAATCGTGCTGGTACTGTCCCACACCGATGGCCTTGGGATCAATTTTAACCAGCTCCGCCAGAGGATCTTGCAGACGACGGGCAATGGAAACTGCAGAACGAAGGTTTACATCGTAATCGGGGAATTCTTCTGCCGCCAGCTTGGATGCAGAGTACACGGATGCACCGGCCTCGTTTACAATCATATAGCTGACACCGGGGAGGTTCTTAAGCATTTCCACGGTCATCGCTTCTGTTTCCCGGGAGGCAGTGCCGTTTCCAATGGCAATATGCTTAACACTGTGCTTGCGGATCATTTGGGACAGAGTATGGATCGCTTCGTCCTTTTTCCGCTGGGAGAATGTGGGGTAAACCACAGTCGTATCCAGGACCCGGCCTGTGCCATCCACCACGGCTACCTTACAGCCGTTTTTATATCCGGGATCCAGGCCCATCGTTACAAAACCCTTTACCGGGCGCTGCATCAAAAGAGGTTTTAGGTTCAGGGCAAAGTTGGCAATTGCCGACTCCCCTGCCCGATCAGTCAAAGTGTTTCTCAGTTCCCGTTCAATACTAGGTGCGATCAACCGTTCAAAAGCATCCTCTGATGCTGCTTTCACAAAGGCGGATACCCACATAGTCGGCTTGAGGCTCATACGGCACACAAGGGCCGTGCCTTCATTGCCGGGCAGCGCGGCAGATACTTTCAAGAAGCCTTCCCGTTCGCCTCGGTTGATGGCCAAAATCTGGTGATTCTGAACCCGGGTAACCGGCGCAGAAAACTGGTAGTACAGTCGGTAGACGGAATCTGTATCCGGGTCGGCAGCCTGCGCCGTGAGGATCGCCCGGCTCTCCATTTTCACCCGGAGTGCTTTGCGGATATCCGGGTCGTCGGAGATCATTTCCGCAATGATATCCGATGCGCCCTGCAGGGCATCTTCTAAGGTCTCCACGCCTTTTTCCGGGTCGATATAGGCCTGGGCAAGTTCTTCCGGCGCTTCGCCGGTTTGTGCAAAGATTGCCAGCGCCAGGGGTTCTAAGCCCTTTTCTTTTGCTACCGTTGCGCGGGTGCGGCGCTTTTGTTTATAGGGGCGGTACAGGTCTTCCACCTCTGCCAGGGTGCTTGCCTTTTCGATGGATGCTTTCAGTTCATCCGTCAGCTTCTCCTGCGCATCAATGGCGCGAATGACTTCCTCTTTTCGCTCCTGCAGATTACGCAGGTAGTTTAACCGTGTCTCCAAATTGCGGAGAGTCGTGTCATCCATACTGCCGTGAAGTTCTTTCCGATAACGGGCAATAAAGGGAATGGTATTGCCCTCGTCCAGCAGATTAACCACATTCTCCACATATTCCTTCTTTTGGTTCAGCTCTAAAGCCAGTGCTTCAATAATCATTTTCACTGCGTCTCCTGTATTAAGGTAATGCTAACTATATCACTAATGGCAGTAAATTGCAATCCTTGAGGAAAGGTAAAAAAGAAATTGTCCATCTCCCTTGCGCGCGGCTGCATTCGGTGCTATAATACATAAAGTTATTGTCGACATTGGGAGGATCGATTCCATGTATACACCTATTCTTGCAGCAAGCAGTGCTTTAATGGAAAGCTATCAGAGAATGAAGCCGGCGCTTACTTTGCTGTATGTGATCTTAGCTGTCCTGTTTGTTGGCAGCATTGTATTCACCTACTTAAGCGGCAAAATCCGCGCCCGTGGCAGCGCAAGACGCGCCCAGGATCGGATCTTGAAAATGATGTATCTGACCACTGTTATTGTGCTGATTTGTACACTCATTTGCACCGGTCGCTACCACTCTACCGGCAAGCTTGTTGCGAATCTGAACAACAATAGTTCCATTTCCGGCTCTACCGGCACGCCCTCCGAAAGCACCGGACCAGAGGACACCACTCCCTCGGATACCACTGTAACCACAGAGCCAATTCCGGAACCCACCTTCACTCCGGTAGTAAACGATTCCAGCAAGCCTGAAAATTGGGGTATCAAGTGGGAGATCATTCAGGGCGGCAGCATTGTAGATTCCTATACACCCAGCGCCCCCATTTCCTTTGGCAAACCGGAGGAATACTTTGCCCTGCCGGGTATTGCAACTTTCCGTGGCAACAACTTCCGTAACAGTGCAGTTTACGGAACGGCTGAGATTTCTCAAAAGACCATTTCCCAGGCTTGGTCCAGCAATATCGGCTCTCTTAACGGCTGGCCCGGAAGCGGTTGGACCGGTCAGCCGCTGATGGTACAGTGGGATGCGGAAACCAAGGCGATTATGAATATGTATCCCGACAAAAAGGCAAAGGAAAACCTGGTAGAGGTGATCTACGCCACATTGGACGGCTTTATTTATTTCTACGATTTGGACGACGGTTCCTACACCCGCAGACCCATCAATGTAGGTATGAACTTTAAGGGTGCAGGTTCTCTTGACCCCAGAGGCTATCCCATTATGTATGTGGGTTCCGGTGACTATATCGGCGGAAAAGTTCCCAGAATTTATGCCATCAGCTTGATCGACGGCAGTATCCTTTACGAGCGCAGCGGCAGCGATTCCTTTGCTCTGCGGGATAGCTGGACAGCCTTCGACTCCAGCCCCCTGATCGACGCAGAAACCGATACATTGATTTGGCCCGGTGAAAACGGCATTCTCTATACGCTGAAGCTTAACACGGTTTACGATAAGGCAGCCGGCACGTTGACCATCGAGCCGGAAGAAATCGTAAAGACCCGGTACAACACCAGCCGCTCCAATAAGAGCACCTACTGGCTGGGTTATGAGCCCAGCGCCGTGATCGTTGACAGATACTTATATATCTCCGAAAATGGCGGTATGTTCTTCTGCATTGATTTGGACACTATGCAACTGGTTTGGGCGCAGGACACCAGGGACGATTCCAATTCCACCCCCGTATTTGAATGGAACGGTATTGACGGCGGTTACATTTATACCGCTCCGTCTCTCCACTGGACCAGCAAGGGCGGTTCCGGCTATATCTGCATTTATAAATTGGATGCCAAAACCGGTGAAATCGTTTGGGAAAAGCGCTTTGATTGCTATACTGTTGACGGTGTTTCCGGCGGTGTGCAGTCTACTCCTCTGCTGGGTAAACCCGGCACTCAGCTGGAAGGTTTGATCCTTTACACCATTGCTCGCTGCCCGGGTACCTGGAATGGCAAGCTGGTAGCGCTGGATACCAAGACCGGCGAAATTGCCTGGGAAAAGCCCATGGACAATTACACCTGGAGTTCCCCTGTAGCTGTATACGATGCAGCCGGCAACGCCTACATTGTCATTTGCGATTCCGTGGGCAATATGATGCTGCTGGATGGTTCCGGCAAGACCCTTTCTCAAATCTCGTTGGGTTCTAATATCGAAGCCTCCCCTGCTGTGTTTAATAACACATTGGTGGTTGGCACACGAGGCGGTCTGGTCTGCGGAATTAAACTGAAATAAGGAAAAGGCGTGTACTCTATTTGGGTACACGCCTTCTATCTGAATTGACATTTGCTTTTGGACGGGATATAATAAAAGAAAAAGGAGTATGTGAAATGGAAAAGAAAATCATTACCATCAGCCGGGAATTTGGCAGCGGTGGCCGCACCATCGGACATCAGGTGGCGGAAGCTTTGGGCATTCCCTTTTACGATAAGGAACTGGTGGACCAGGTAGCTCTGGAGTCCGGCTTTGCACCTAAATTCGTGGAAGAGCACGGAGAACACTCCCCCGGAAGCACAATACTCTCTTATGCTTTTGCGCCTCAGGGTGTACCCGGCGTGATGAATGGAATGTCTACCGCAGACTTTTTATGGAACATCCAGTGCAGCGTGATTCTCCAACTGGCTGAGAAAGGTCCTTGCGTGATCGTGGGCAGAAATGCGGACTATATTTTGAAGGACCGCCCGGATTGCTTACACGCCTTTATTCACGCAGATAAGGATTTTCGCGCGGAGCGCATTGTCCGTCTTTACGGCGAATCCGAGAAGAGCCCTCAGGCCCGGCTAAACGAAAAGGATAAGCGCCGCAAGGTAAATTATCAGCACTACACCGGCCGAAGCTGGGGCAGCGCATATAATTACGACATTTGCCTGGACAGCAGCAAATTAGGTATCGAAACGTGCACCGAGATTTTAGTAAATCTGATGAAGGGCAAATAAGTTTACGTTAAAAAATCAGCAACCCGAGTATGGGTTGCTGATTTTTTTATACACAAATTGCTTCGTCGTCGGTAATATGCACCGGGACGCCATTTACCTCTACATTTTCATCCGCGCAAATAAGAATATATTTAACGCCGTCAATGATCCGAGTCTCGATCAAATCGCTGCGCTCCGGAGAAACGGTAATGGTAACATCCGGGGTCTTGACCTCAAACCGCCTGTGGTTGATGACATTTTTCGGATGGAGCTGGGTTTCAAAGCCAAACACTTCATCGTAGTCAACAGAGAACTTTGCCACGCACTTTTCCGAAACGCCGCAATCCGACAATGCAAGCTTTACTTCCTCCTTGGAGACCAGTAAAGGGTCTGCAATTTTACTTTCCTTATGCAGGTCAATACTCTTGCACAGGTGATCGTGTACAGACTGTACAACATCCAACCTGCACTCTTCCTCCAGGCTTTTCGCCAGCAGCGCTTCAAAAGATTTCTTTTGTTCTGCTGCCGGCTTGGGCACTTGGACATTAAAGAGAGTTTGGATCAGTTCCTCGTAGCTAAGCTTGGTGCTATGTGTATAAAACAGAGCATTATAAATATTGGTTGCGCGGCTGTCAAAGGCCGGAAACAAAAATCCCACTTCCGGCGCAGAAGGCACCTGGGAGATCCCACTGTCGTGAAACGCCTTTTCTTCCGCATCATAGCGCAGATTCGGCTTTGTCTGCTTAACAGGGCAAACGCTGCACAACAGATACGTATAGGTTTCGTTGGAGGCATCCTGCTGGGTCTCATCATCGGCACTTTTAAAGGGGACATCGTAACTGTCGCAGCCGATCAGGATGAGAAATCCGTCATCCATATTGACAGACTGGATGATCTTCGAATAAAGTTCCTCTCTTAAAGCCTCGTCTGAGAGTTTGGTGGTTCTCAGATCCATTAAAAGCTTATGCTCCGGACTGCCTGCGACCTGACTGGTCTGAAACGAGATATCGATCAGATTCTTCCCCACCGTACCGGATAGGGTGCGCTTCATAAGTCCAAAATATTTCTCCGCTTCGTTTTCCGGCATAATACCGGTACTACGCTTAAATTCCGACACAATTTCTTTTTGGCCGTTCACATAGCAGCCATAAATAGTCGTCATATTACTGCGATCCCGGCGGACTCTCCGTCGGATCTCGCCAATTTCCTTTTCATTCATAGATCGTATCCTTAACTGTTCTTATCATCCCAAAGGCAATTCCAATTCTGCACAAAATACTCGATTCCGGAGTAGACTGTGGTCACGATGATCACACCATTTACCACCGCAGCCAGCCAACCAATGGTGGGAAATGCCATCAGAACACACAGGCCGATCATCGTGCTGGCGGTCTTGATCTTTCCGCTCCAACCGGCAGCAATAACCTTCCCCTTGCCAACTGCAATCAGCCGCAGACCGGTAACAGCAAATTCCCGGGTGAGTACCAGCATCAGCGCCCAGGCAGACATTGTTCCCCATTCGCAAAACATTGCCATAGCTGCGATGGTGAGCAGCTTATCAGCCAGCGGGTCTAAGAACTTTCCGAAATCGCTGACCTGGTTGCAACGACGGGCAATCTGACCGTCCACATAGTCCGTTAGGCTTGCAATAATAAATACCGCCAATGCCAGATACATCCAAAGGCCGGGCTGGCCGCCGCTTAAGTACATAAGCGCCATAAATATGGGGATAAAAGCAACGCGGATCAATGTGATCTTACTTGCTAATGTCATTTTTATTCCTCCAGTAAATAGCCGGACAATTCACCGTCCGCAACGCCATCAATCTTGATTTCTACAAATGCACCTTCTGCGAGAGCCTCCTGGGATGCGATCCATACCCGGCTGTCAATTTCCGGGGAATCGGCATAGGTGCGGCCATAGTATTGCTCCATTTCCTCATAGTAGCCGTCTACCAAAACCCGGACGATTTGTCCCTGCATCGCAGCATTATAATCGTCCATAATGCAGGACTGGATCATTTCGATCTGCTGGGCTCTCTGCTGGGCAATCTCAGTATCCACAAAGTCCATCTCCGCAGCCGGTGTGCCCTCCTCGGGCGAGAAGGAAAATGCGCCCACGCGCTCCAGGCGCTGCTCCTTAAGGAACTGGCAAAGCTCCTCAAACTCTTCTTCTCCCTCACCGGGAAGACCGGTAATCACGCTGGTGCGTATTACAAGACCCGGAATCCGCTGGCGGAGTTTCCGGAACAGCTCCTGCAGGTATGCGCTGTCACCCCGGCGGTTCATCAGCTTTAATATCTTACTGTTACAGTGCTGGATGGGAATATCCAGATACTTAACGATCTTGGGTTCAGATGCGATGGTATCCATTAATTCATCGTCGATCTCATCGGGGTAGGTGTAGTGCACCCGAATCCACTGGATACCGTCGATTTTGCAAAGCTCCCGCAACAGTGTTGCCAGTAACCGCTTATGCTCCGGAAAATCTGTGCCATAACGGCTGGTATCCTGGGCAACTACCAAAAGCTCTTTCACGCCGCTTGCGGCCAACACCCTGGCTTCGTATAAAACATCGTCCATCTGACGGCTGCGGTATTTGCCCCGCAAATAAGGGATAATGCAGTAGCTGCAGCGATTATCGCAGCCTTCAGCGATCTTTAAGTATGCATAGTGTTCCGGGGTGGTCAAAATCCGACCGCATTCCTGCTCAGGGGTGTCAATGGATGCAAAGTCGCTGACCGTATCCCCTTCTAAGACCCGCTGGATCGCCGGTACGATTTCCGTGTAGCTGCCTGTACCGAGAATGCCATCTACCTCGGGGAGTTCCCTTAATATCTCTGCCTGGTAACGCTGAGAAAGGCAGCCGGTTACCAGTATTTTACCAACCAGTCCCTGTTCCTTTAGCTGCGCCATCTGCAGAATGGAATCGATGGCTTCTGTCTTGGCAGAGTCGATAAAGCCGCAGGTGTTGATGACCACCACATCGGCGCCAACCACATCCGGCACAACTGTAAAGCCAGCCTCCTGAACCCGGTACATCATCCGTTCGCAATCCACCTGATTCTTTGCGCAGCCTAAGGATATAAATCCGATATCAGCCATAAAAATCCTCCTGAAAATCCGCATCCCTCGCAAAATCATCCAATACGCTGCGGATCTCACGGTAACTGTGTCCGCGGCGAAGCAGTGCATCAACGGCACGCCGCAGTTCTTTTTCTCCCCAGCCATCTTTCAGCCGGGACTGTAAAAAGGCGCGGATTTTCTCCTGCTGGTCAGGGTAATCCGCCAGCGCATCCTCCCAGTATTCCTTGGGGATGCGCTTTTCATAGAGCGCCTGTTTGGCGCGGGATAGACCATAGCCCTTTGCGATGCAGTGCCCAACTATCTGTTGGGCGGTTTTTTCATCGTCCAGCAGATTCATTTCTGCCATCCACTGCACCGCCTGCTGTGCATCGTGCTTACTCTCGCCCTTCTGGATCAGGCGCTGCTGAAGCGAAGCCTTGGATACACTGGTGGCAGATAAGATTCGCACCGCACGCATTTTGGCAGACATCTCACCGGCTGCGGCACGCAGCTTTGTAAGTTCGGCTTCCTCCAGTTCTTTACCGGAATAGAGGCCAAAATCCTCCACCGTTTGGCGGTAGAGCCGCAGCACAGAGCCATCTTCAAACTTCACTGTATACCGCCCTGCCCTATCCGGCTGGGCGGCAACAGAATCAATCCTCATCATCAAAATCGTCAGCGCTTACGGCAACAGGGCGCTCAGCGGCTTTAGCAGGTGTTCTGGATGCCACACCGGCCAGCAGTTTTTCCCGCACCTGGGCTTCCACCTGTTCGGCAACTTCGGGATTTGCCTGCAAGAACGCCTTTACACTGTCCTTACCCTGGCCGATCCGCTCGTCGCCCATGCTGAACCAACTGCCGCTCTTCTGCACGATGTCCATCTGAACCGCCAGATCCACCAGTTCGCCCCACTTGCTGATACCTTCGCCGTACATAATGTCAAAGTAAGCTTCCCGGAAAGGAGGAGCAACTTTGTTCTTTACCACCTTAACGCGGGTCTTATTGCCGATGATCTCGCCGCCCTCTTTGATGGATTCCACGCGGCGGACATCCAAGCGCACAGAGGAATAGAACTTCAGGGCGTTACCGCCGGTAGTGGTCTCAGGATTGCCGTACATCACACCGATCTTCATACGCAGCTGGTTAATGAAAATGACCACGCAGTTGGTCTTTGCGATGGTACCTGCCAGCTTCCGGAGCGCCTGGCTCATCAGTCTGGCCTGCAAGCCCACGAAGGTATCACCCATTTCGCCTTCAATCTCCTGCTTGGGAACCAGTGCGGCAACAGAGTCCACAACCACTGCATCCACTGCACCGGAGCGCACCAGAGCATCGGTAATTTCCAGTGCCTGTTCACCGGTATCCGGCTGGGACACCAGCATATTGTCGGTATCCACACCCAGTGCTGCTGCGTACACGGGATCCAGCGCGTGTTCTGCGTCCACAAAAGCAACCTCGCCACCCATCTTCTGCGCCTCTGCCAAAATGTGCAGAGCCAAGGTGGTTTTGCCGGAGGATTCCGGTCCATATATCTCAATGATACGGCCCTTAGGTACGCCACCGATTCCCAGGGCAGCATCCAGTGCCAAAGAGCCTGTGGGAATGGCATCTACGTTCATTTCCGGCTTGTCACCCAGGCGCATCACCGTGCCTTTACCGAAATTCTTTTCAATTTGAGAAATTGCTGCCTGCAAGGCTTTCTTCTTATCGCTTGCCGGGGTGGGAGCCTCGTATGCTGTTTTCTTTGTAGCCATAATTACGCTTCCTTCCTGTCGTAACGGGCAAGGACCGCCCGTTCTCTGTCGTTATAATCTCTGGAACGCTCCAGTATTGTAAACCCATTTGTTTCCAAGAGGCTGCAGACTGCATCCCCCTGACCCATCCCGAACTCAAAACACAGGAATCCTCCCGGCTTCAGCGCGGTTTTATAATGCTCTGTAATTGCTCTGTAAAAGTCCAATCCGTCACTTCCGCCGTGGAGTGCCAGATGGGGTTCAAATTTTGCTACGCTATCCGGCAGCTGCGCCATTTCCTCGGTAGTGATATAGGGAGGATTGGACACGATAAGGTCAAATTTACCCAAAAATGCAGGCGGTGCTTCCAGGGCATTTGCCTGCACACAGGTTACACGCCCGGAGAGCTTCTGTGCGGAAATATTCTTTCTTGCCACCTGCAGGGCATCCCGGGAAATATCCGCCAGGGTAACCTTCGCATCCTTTACCCGGCTTGCGATTGCAAGACCGATGCACCCAGAGCCGGTGCAAAGATCCAATATCCTGGGATTTTCGTTTAGAAACAGCGCCCGATTGATGGCAAGCTCTGTAACTGCGCAGGTATCGTCCCTGGGAATCAGCACATTTTCATTCACCGTCAGCTGCATTCCGTAAAACTCCCACTGACCCATCACATAGGCAAGGGGTTCTCCCGCAAGAAGCCTCTGGGTGAGTTTTTCTGCCTCTTCGCAAATTTTATCCGAGGCGTAATGATCCCGCTGGGCCAGCATTTGCTCCCGGGTCTTTCCGGTAACAAAGCTGACGATCTCACGGGCTAAAAAGGCTGCACGATCCGCATCTTCATTCTCAAGAAGTTTCCGTCGGACCTGAAGATACAGTTCTGAGAGTTTCATTACCAAAGGTCTTCCCCCTCGTGTTCGGGAAGTACCGCTTCCAGCGCCGTGATACCCACTTCGATCATACTGTCGTCCGGCTCATTGGTGGTAAAGTTCTGAAACCACATACCCGGCGCAGAAAGCACCCGGCTGCACAGATTATCGTGGCGACCGACCCAACGGTTGATCTCATAGCTGAAGGCTACCACCAGCGGTAGCAGCAGCAGCTTAAAGCAAATCATAATCAATTTAAATAAAAAGCTTTTTTCAATCATACCCATACTCAGCATTGCTGCCCGCAGAGGGGTGGATGCGACGGAAAACAAAAGGATTGAGACGATCATAACCACTAGCAAAAAGCTTGTGCCGCAGCGGGGGTGGAGTCTCGTTTGCATCCGTACGTTTTCTACCGTCAGAGGAAGTCCGGCTTCATAGCAACGAATGGTCTTATGCTCGGCGCCGTGATAGGCAAACACCCGCTTCATATCCTCCATACGGGACACCAGCAGCATATAGCCGAAAAACAGGGCGATCCGGATAATGCCTTCAATCATATGCAGCAGGAGTGCGCTCTCGATCCAGCGGTCAAAAAAGCTGCTGATCACCATAGGCAGCAAGAAGAATATACCAATGGACATTCCCAATACCAACGCTACCGCGATACCAACAACAAGCTGCTGAAACTTCTTGTCACCCAGCTTTTTCTCTAGCCACTGATCCAGCTTGGAGGGTGCTTCCTGGCTCTCTTCCGGAGACAGGTCCGCCGAGCGCATCAGCGCTTTTATACCGCAAATCTGGGCATCAAGGAAATTCACTGCGCCACGGATAATGGGCCATTGCAGGGGTGAATTCTTGGGACGTTCCTTTCTATCCGTTACCTCAACGGTCAGACCGTCCTTTCCCCGCACTACGATGGCATCTTTCTTCGGACCGCGCATCATTATACCTTCGATTAGCGCCTGTCCACCGATCATTGTCTTAAACTTTTCCTGATTTGCCATAATTTCCCTTTCTCATTGGTTCGCCGGCAAACGGATGGTTACCAGCGTACCGCCCGCAAGGGCATTTTCCAGTGTCAGTTCGCCGCCGTGCATTTGTACGATCTCATCGCTGACGGCAAGTCCGATACCGGTACCTCTTGCTTTGGAGCTTCCTTTATAGAATTTCTTTTTTACCAGCGCCAGTTCATCCTCCGGGATTCCGGGGCCGTAGTCTCGAATCCGGACGATCACATATTCATCCTTATAGACGATGCTGGCATCAATTCGCTTTCCTTCGCCGCCGTGTTTTACGGCATTGTTGAGAATATTCAAAAATACCTGCCGCAGACGCTGGGGGTCGCAGGCAATCTCCGGGATATCCTGGTCATTGTCCACATATTTCAGGCTGATACCTTCCTCAGACAGACGGCTGCCGTACATAAACACCGTGTCCTCAAACTCTGCCCGGATGTCCACCGGTTCAATGTTCAGGGTCATTCTGTCATCCTGAATTCGGGTAAAGTCCAGCAGATCCAGCACCATATCCGTCAGGCGATCAGCCTCTCTGTGAATGATCCGGACGCCACGGCGGGTGTCGTTATCCAGTTTATCCGAGCTAAGCAGGGTTTCACTCCAGCCGGTAATGGCTGTCAGCGGAGTACGCAACTCGTGAGACAGAGAAGAAATAAAGTCCCGCTGCATTTTCTCGTTCTCACTGATCTTTACCGACATCTCATTGATCATATGGGCAAGGTCGCCGATCTCATCGTCAAACTTTGTTTGGATCTGGATGCCGTAACTGCCGTTTGCAATTTTCTGCGCCTTATCAATGATCTCACTGAGAGGCACCAGGATGGAACGAATGTAGAAATTACTGCTAAAGAGCACCAGCAGAACAAACACACCCAGCGCACAGATGCAGACAGCGGCAATACTGACGATCTGCCGGTCGATCTGCGCAGTGGAGGTTACGTAGCGCAGCACGCCCAACACCTGTCCATCGCCGTAGACCATCGGTCCGGATACGGCTATGATCCGCTGACCGGTCTGCAGATTCTTACCCACATAGGAGGAAATGACCTTCTTGGTTATCGCTTCAGTAATATCCGGCTCAGCGGGTGTTTCTCCCACACCGTTATCGTGGGAAGATGCAACGATCTGACCATCATTGTTAATAAACTGCAATTCAATGGCATTGCGGTCGCTAAAGGTTTGGGTATAGGTAATACAGGACTGATAATAGGTCTCCAGGTCCTTATGCAGGTAATCTGCGAAAATTTCCGTGGTAGAACGGGCGCGGTGCTCCATATCCGACTCCAATGTGGAGTAGTAGTATGCGGAAAATGCAGCAGTGATAGCCAGCACGCACACAAGTCCCAGGGAGCAAACCACCGTAATGGTATTGATCAGCCACCGACGGCGCAAGCCTTTAATTTTTATAGCACGCCACTTTTGTTTCTTTGTTTTCATGCGCCCCATTTATAGCCGTAACCCCAAACCGTGGTAATGTAGGTGGGGTTTGCTGTATCGTCCTCGATCTTAATGCGCAGACGACGAATATTCACGTCCACGATCTTCAGTTCACCTTCATAGTCCCGACCCCAAACCGCAGAGAGGATATCCTCCCGGGAAAGGGCGCGGCCTGCATTTTGCATAAACAGCTTTAAGATGGCATATTCCACCTGCGTCAGCCGAATGCGGTTTCCGGATTTTTCCAGGGTATGGTTGCGGGTGTTCATCACAAAGGGTCCCTGGCTGATCAGCTCTGTATCCAGTCCGCTGTCACCGCCCATACGGCGATAGAGAGCGTCGATACGGGCAGTCAGCTCTGCGGGAGAAAAGGGTTTTGTAACATAGTCATCTGCGCCGGTCATCAGACCCGTGACCTTGTCCATTTCCTGTGTGCGGGCAGTGAGCATAATAATGCCGATCTGCTTATTGGTAGCGCGGATCCGACGGCAGACCTCAAAGCCATCAATATCCGGCAGCATTACATCCAAAATCGCCACGCCGATATCCGGGTAGCGGTGCAGCTGCTCCAGCGCCTCCATACCGGTTCCCGCCTCAATGGCCTCATATCCGGCACGCTTTAAGTTAATCACCACAAAGCTGCGGATATTCACTTCATCTTCCAGAATAAGTACTTTCTTCATCTTTCAGTCCTCTTTACTTTTCTCCTGTTTACCCGGTGTTGTTTCCGCCGGGTAAACAGTGAAATATCCTTCTTAAGAGTATATCACATCACAGTGAAAATGAAAAGCTATTTTACAACAACATTCTCCTGTCCCAAAAGCTGGATTAGCTCTGTGATCATCCGCTGATCCAGGGCGCAGGTCGTGCCCCGGCGCTGCTTGGTGTCAGCAAAGTAAACTACCGCCTGGCAACTACCCGGGAACATATTTAAGATTGCCCGGATCTTACCAAAGAGTCTCTCCTCTTCACTAGGTAGCCGGAGATACAAGGTTCCGGTTTTCTGAGGGGACACTTCTTCCGGTTGGGGACGTTCTGTAAAGTCCGACATAGGACGGGCGCGGTTGATCACAATTTGCGGCTCTTTATCGTCCCGCATAGACAGTCTGCCTGTGATCACCACCGGCTGATTTTCTTTTAAGTAACCGCCGTACTGGCTGAGCACGTTGGAAAACGCCAGCATCTCGATGGCTGCGGTATCATCCTCAAGCGTTATATAGGCCATCATCGAATTATTGCGGGTGGTCTTCATTTTGATGGTCTGCACCACACCGGCAACGCTGATGATCTGGTCATCCTGGAAGGTATTTTCCTCGTCCATCAGAGAGCCGATCGGCACCACGTGAGTACCCTTCAAAAGATGCCGGTAGTCATCCATAGGATGGCCGGAAAGGTAAATGCCGGTGGTCTCTTTTTCCATCAGCATCAGATCCGCTTTGCTCATCTCGGAAAGCTTGGGGATGGGGATCTCCACGGCATCTTCCGTATCCTGGAGCATAGCAAAGAGTCCCATCTGACCCTCCAGGTTTTTCTTGCGGGAGGCAGAGACTGCATCCATCATACTGTCGTAAACCGCCAAAAGTTCACTGCGATGGTAGCCGAAACAGTCCATAGCGCCGCACTTGATAAAGTTTTCAACTGCACGCTTGTTCAGTTCACCCTCACCCATACGCTGGAGGAAATCCTCCAGGGATTGGAACGGGCCACCCTCATTGCGTTTTGCAACCATGCTGCGAATAAGACCCCGTCCCACATTCTTGACTGCGCCAAGACCGAAACGGATGGAATCTCCCTCCACCGCGAAATGGTCCACAGAATGGTTCACATCCGGAGGCAAGGTAGCAATTCCCAGATCTTTACATTCTGCGATATAGCCGGAGATTTTCGTTGCCGAATCCAGCACAGAGGTCATCAGCGCCGCCATATACTGCCTGGGGTAGTGGCATTTCAGATACGCAGTTTGATAGGACACCACCGCGTAACACACCGCATGCGCCTTATTGAAGGCGTAGTTTGCAAAGTCTACGATCTCATCATAGATGGATTGGGCCACCTGCTCGGGAACACCCTTGGCCACTGCGCCGGGAATCCCCTGCTCCTTATCGCCGTAAACGAACACTGTTCGTTCCGCATCGATGACCTTCATTTTTTTCTTGGAAATAGCCCGGCGAATGTTATCGGCCTGTCCCATGGTATAGCCACCCAGGGAGCGGAAAATTTCAATCACCTGCTCCTGATAGACGATACAACCGTAGGTAACCTTCAGAATTGGCTCCAACAATGGGGTTTTATAGGTGATCTTTCGGTGATCCAGCTTGTTGGCAATAAACCGCGGGATGGAGTCCATAGGACCCGGACGGTACAGCGCCACAATAGCAGTCAAATCTTCAATGGAGGTGGGTTTCATATTCACGCACACACCGGTAATACCCGCAGATTCCAGCTGGAATACGCCTTGCGTCTTACCCTCTGCCAGCATAGCAAAGGTCTGCGGATCGTTATCCGGCACTTTGCTGATGTCAAACGACGGCTCCATTTGGCGAATCTGTCGCTGGGCATCTTCAATAACCGTCAGGTTTCGAAGACCCAAAAAGTCCATTTTCAGAAGTCCCAGTTCCTCAATGGTAGTCATAGTATACTGGGTTACCGTCGTATCGTCGTTGCGGGAAAGGGGTACGTAAGTATGCACCGGGTCAGCGGTGATCACCACGCCGGCAGCATGGGTGGAGGTATTGCGCGGCATACCTTCCAGGCGCATCGCGGTGTCGATGAGCGTCTTTACCCGTTCATCTTCGTCGTACATTTCCTTCAGTTTCGGAGAGACATTCAGCGCTTCTTTCAATGTGATATGCAGGGGCATTGTAGGTACAAGCTTTGCTACCACATCGGTTTCCGCATAGGTAAAATTCAGCGCACGGCCCACATCCCGGATAGCGCCCCGGGCAGCCATCGTACCGAAGGTAGCGATCTGCGCCACATGGTCTGCTCCGTATTTTGCCATAACATAGTCAATGACTTCGCCCCGGCGTTCCTGACAAAAATCCGTATCAAAGTCAGGCATACTGACCCGCTCCGGATTTAGGAAGCGCT
>JAZUSG010000136.1:0-4618 GCA_045606605.1 Faecousia sp. | reverse complement strand
TCCTGTTGCGGTGCCCGGCAGCATCGTCGGCTTTGAAAAGCCTTCCTCTTCTGCCGACCGCGGCCACTCGCTCTGGTCGCTTCTTCCGCCACCGGCGGCGCTCCCATCGCTCCCCCTCGGAATGACGAGAAGGATAGAAAGATAGCAACGTCATTGCGAGGAGCCGCAGGCGACGGGGCAATCCGTTCTAAGCGGGTGCTGACTGCGAAAACGTAACGGAACATCGGTTAACATAAACAAAAAATTATGGGTTTTTTCGACATTATGTAAATCAGAGTTATCCACATTATCCACAGGTTTGTCCACAGGAAAACCCCCTGTAAATCGGCAATTTACAGGGGGAACAGGGGGATTTCCAGAAATTTCCACAAAAGATACGGAAAAATTTTCGGTTTACAGAACACTGCCAAAAATAACCTGGGCAGAGAAAATGCGATCCGAGCCGTCCGCCCCTTGCCGCTGGGCATCCACGGTGAGCACCGGCCCGTCGCTCAGCTCATAGGAGAGGGATATCTCGTCCTCCTCCCGGCCCTCATTTAAGTAGCAAATGGTAAATTCCTGGGGGCAGTGCTGCCGATGAAAGGCGCTGGGCAGCAGGTCATCCAGCCAGTCCATATAGCGGGTGTTGTTCATATGGCCGTTTTTGTCCAGCAGGGAATATCCCACCCGCCGCACAGTACTGTGCTGCATAGGCCGGGTAGCAATGGCGTGGGGAACGCTCAGCTCCGTACCGGTGAGGGTGCCGTCCACGGCAATGCCGCTCTTTCCCGGCAGGATCATAGCCCGGGTGCGGTCGTCCATCAGCACCCAAAGACTCATGGAGCGGAACAGTTCCTTATGCTCCCGGTCATAGGCCACCACTGAGCGGGGATAGGCCACCCGGGTGGTGGGCATAGGCCAACTCTCCACGGTTACGGCCTCCCCCAGCACGGGCAGCCGGGTGATCTGGATCCGGTTGCGGGTGATGGCCCAGAATAAATGCTGATGGGAGAGGGTGGATTCATCCACTTTCAGCAGGCTGCAGTGATCCCCTGCGGCCTCCTGTACCATATATAAGAGTGTAGAGGGCCGCGCCCGTCCGTACCGGTCCACGTGCATATGGGTGAGGGTAAACGTCTTTTGATAAATCGGTTCCATAAAAACTCCTGTTAGTGTTTTAAGGTAAGGGTCAGCCGGAGAAACTGGCCGCCCCGATAGATAACGATCTCCACCTGCGCCCCATTGGGCTGCCCGTTTATGAGACTCTCCAACGCGTCCAGTTGGAAGACATCGATCCCGTTAAAGCCGGTGAGCACATCTCCCGGCAGGATACCAAGCCGGGCAGCGGAGCTGTTTTTGACCACCTTGGCGATATACAGACCCTCCGGCAGGCTGTACATCTGCTGATACTGGGGACTCAGCTCCCGGCAGATCATACCCGATAGGGTTACCGACCGGTCCGTACTCTCCGGCAGGGATGCCGTGGCCGTGTCGGTGGGATCTGTTTGGGTAAAGGTTAGCAGGGGGCGGTTGGGATCGCTTTTTGCGGACTGGAGAGTCAGCCGGATATTCAGTAGCCCCAGGGCGCTGACGATGCCACCCAAAAAGATCAGCAGGATCAGCAAAAATGCAATCGGTCCGCTGCGGTTTTTCTTTGGGGCAGCGCCGCCGGTGCGGTATTCATAATGCTGTTGGTCCATAGTATACCTCAAATTTCCGTTTACGAGATCAGCGGCAGGGTGAAGGTAAATTCCGTCCGGCCGTTTTGGCTGGTTACGGAAATATCCTCCCCGTGGCGGCAAATGATGTTTTTCACGATGTACAGGCCAAGACCCCAGCCGTCCCGGTTTTGGGCGCGGCTCTTATCCAGCTTATGGAAGCGGTCAAATACCAGGGGCAGCTCCTCCGGGGGGATGGTCTCTCCGTCGTTGCCCACGCAAACATAGGCCTTGCCCTCACTTTCCCGGACGGTCAGGTTCAGCATACCCTTTTCCGGGCAGAATTTCACCGCATTGTCCACTAAGTTGTAGACCACTTGGGTGATGGCATCTTTGCTTGCCCAGGTAAATACCGGATGCTCCGGGAAGGAAACATCGATCTCCAGGGCTTTTTGCGTAATTTTTTCTTCAAAGGACAGCAGAGTCTGTCCCACGCACTCGCAGATATCAAACCGGCTGAGTTTTTCAGGAGGGATACCCTCCTGATCCTCCATACGGGAAATATCCAGCATACTGCGCACCAAACGGCTCAGCCGCTTGGTCTCCTGGGAGACCATACGCATATAGTGGCTGTGCTTTTCCGGGGGAATGGTGCCGTCCAGCATACCGTCCACATAACCGGAGATGGTGGTCATGGGGGTCTTTAGCTCGTGGGATACATTGGCCACAAATTCCTGCCGCCGGTACTCACTCTTTTCTAAGGACGATGCCATATTGTTAAAGGCAAGGGCCAGTTCCTGCACCTCCAGGGGGGAGGCAGAATCCACGCTGACCCGGGCATCGAAACGGCCGTGGCCGAAATCGCTGGCAGCCCTGGCCATATCCCGCAAAGGCGAGCTTTGCCGCCGGGCCATCACAGTGATCACCACCACCGCCGCAACCACGACCAGTAAGGACACCAGCAGATAGGTGTCCGACAATTTATCCAGCAGGGAGAGGGCGGTGTTCACGGGGGTGGATACGATCACAAGACCCACCGGCTGCTTTTGGGCAGAGGCGGTGATGGGCATACCCACCACATAGCGGGATTCTTCGTAAAGGCCTTCGATCATACCGGTGTCGTAGACCGTTCCTTCCCGGTAGACCCGCTGCAGATAGCTCTCATCGATCACCATACCCTGGTGGCGGCAGCCCATAGGGGAGTCGGAACACAGCACCAGCCGCCCGCGGCCGTCACAGATCACCACATCCGCGTCGCTGACCCGGGTGGCAATGGACAGATTCACAAAAAAGTCCTGGGCAGACAGGGTGCTGTCGGCGTAATATGCTCCGGCAAGGCCGGTAATGGTGGCGCAGTCGTTTCGCAGGTCCGTTTCGATCTGCCGGGTCATATGGTTGCGCACCAGCATTTGGAAGGATGCGCCCACCAGCAGCAGCGCCGCCAGCAAAATGATGGCCGCGGAGAAAAATGTGTGACTAAAGGAGGTTTTCATAAAAACTACACCTCAAACGGAAGGGTGAAAAATACATAATTTTATTATAATCAAACAAAATCCATAATGCAACATACCGGGGAAAAGTTTACATTTTGGAAATAAAAAGCGGCAATTTTCCTATAATTTGGCAAGAAAACCTTTAATTTTGACCTGAAAACCCACGACTTGCGTTTACAAACCCGTTGTGCTATGATAACCCTATCAGGCAGATGGTTTTGGATGAAACTGCCAAAAAACATTACTGAGAAAGAAAGTGAAGGATTATGAAAAAAGCATTATCCCTGATTTTGGCACTGGTACTGCTGCTTACTCTGTGCGCCTGCGGTAAGGGCGGTGATCAGACGGACGCCACCGGCGGCACCACCGGCGAAAGCGTAAACGATCAAACGGAAGGCGCTACCCAGGCAGCCTCCGGCAACGAAGGCACAACTGCCACCACCGGTGATACCACACCCCAGAATACGGAAACCACCGGTGCAACCGAGGGCGCAGAGAACCCCAAGCCCACGGAAGGGACAAAGCCTGTAGAAGAACCTCAGCCTACCACCCCTGCGCATACCCACAGCTGGAAGGATGCCACCTGCTTAGCACCCAAGACCTGTACCTCCTGCGGCGCTACCGAGGGCGCAGCTGCCGGACATAACTACCAAAACGGCACTTGCACAGCCTGCGGCGACAAGGAAGTCATCAACCACACCTTTGGAACAGGCACAGGCTATGTAGTAACCCTTTCCTCTGACGGAACAGCACTTGACTGTTATCAATTGGGCGAGGAAGGGCTGTATTACAAGACCTTCTTTGCATCAAAGCCCAGTCAAGGCTATTATGAGATCCAAGAATACAACGGGAAGCAATATTATTGCGAGGCGCCCAGTTGGGGGATATGTCCCATCGAAACGAAGACCACTTCCGGCAGGACCGTTGTACTGGAGTGTTATGGCGAAACTTTGAAACTGGAGCTGATTTCCGGAATGCAGTACAAGCTGACGGCAGGCACGGCCGGCATTCCCGCAGGACTGGTATTTACATTTGGCTCGGACAGATGCAGTCTTATTGGGCATAATTCCTCTGTAAAATGTGAGGGAGATGTCAAGTGTTGGGAGTGCGACGCGGTCTTGTGCGCAGGCTTTGGCCACGAATACGGCGAGGATGATATATGCTTCCGTTGCTACGAAGCAATGCGGCCCGACGCATAAACGCCATACAGAAAGGAAAGCCAAGCGGTTTAATCGCTTGGCTTTTTTGTATAGTCACACCACTTCGAATTTATACCCCACGCCCCAGACGGTTTTGACACACCATTTTTCCGAGACACCCTCTAATTTTTCCCGCAGACGCTTTACGTGCACGTCCACGGTGCGGGAGTCACCGAAATAGTCAAAGCCCCACACCTCGTCCAGCAGCTGATTGCGGGTGTAAACCCGATTGGGGGAGGAGGCAAGGTAATAGAGCAGTTCCATCTCCTTGGGGGGCGCGTCCACCTTT
>JAZUSG010000135.1:0-5250 GCA_045606605.1 Faecousia sp. | reverse complement strand
ACCACATATTACCACGCTCCTTTTTCTTTTGCGTAACCGATGATTAAATCGTCTGCGGTTATTAGCAGATCTTTTGCCCCAACTTTTCAGTTCACAAAACCCCAATACACAAAGTATGTCTGCGTTTTCTGAACTTTAATTTGTGACAAAATCTCTCGCTACTAACTCTTGCCGAAGTAATCATCGGTTACTTTGATAGTAGCACAGGTCAAAGAAATAGTAGTAGGCTATTTGATTGCAAAATAGGATAAATCGTTAAAAAATTGACTTAAATGCACTTTGCCGGTATACTAAAGCTATGGAGGCGATGGACGTGATAACGAAACAAACGGAAAAACTGCGCCAGGTGATGAAGGATCTGTATTTGTCCACGGAGGTTCAGTGCGCGCTGTTCGATGAAAAGGGGCGTATCATTTGTGAGTATCCAAAGGAAATGGTTGCTTTTTGCGGCCGTGTGCGGGAGCTGCCGGAACTGAAGGCACGGTGTTTTGCCTGTGACCGCTATGGCTTTGACAAAGCAAAGACCAATCAGGGGACTTGTACCTATACCTGCCACATGGGACTGACCGAGTGTGTAGCACCCATCATAAGAAAGGGAACGGTTATTGGCTATCTTATGCTGGGACAAACAGTGGCAACAGAGAATATAGTTGAGATTCACAAGGCAATCGCCAACTTTCCTGTAGAGGCGCACCGAAGCCAGCTTTGTGAGGAGCTGAAAGAACTGCCACACTTCAGTCAAAAAAAGCTCCAGGCCATTGCCAATGTGGCCCAGATGTGTACCTCTTATTTGTGGCTGATGGATCTGATTACGATGCGGGGAGATCCCACGGCTTTTGCTGTTGAGGAATACATAACTGCCCATCTGGCAGAGGAGCTGTCTGTGGAACTATTATGCAAAGAATTTGGCATCTCCAAAACATCCTTGTATCTGCTCTCCCAGGAGCATTTCGGAATGGGAATTACCCTGTATATCCGTAAGCGGCGTATGGAAAAGGCAATGCAGCTTTTGGAAGAAAAATCTATGCCGGTAAGCGATGTGGCGCAGGCAGTGGGCTATATGGATGCCAGCCATTTTACCAGAGTTTTTAAACAGCATACCGGCTGTACGCCGAAGAAATGGCAAAAGACATAGTAAAAAAGGGCACCTCTAAAAAGATTTAGAGGTGCCCTCAGTCTGTCAAAAAAGCATTTTTTGACAGACTGCAGAGGTCAAAGGAGCACCAAAGACAAACAAACCGGACTCGTCGGCGTACATAGGTACGGTAGAGTCCGGTTTGTGAAGTAAGTCAAAATGCCTTGCGTAGCAAGTATTTTCACACCTCCTCCGTCGAAAATCATAGATTTTTGTCACTTTTTCCTTGAGGAGACGGTTACTTTATTTCCCCTGTTATATCCTGCGTTTTGACGGTTTGGGGGTTCTTTGACACTCTGAGGGCACCTCTAAAAAGATTTAGAGGTGCCCTATGTGTTTATTTATGTTTTTTTCGATATTCCGAGGGGGTCATGGAAAAGGTCTTTTTGAAAAGGTGATTAAAAGCGGACAAGGAGGTATAGCCCACCTTTTCACAGATCTGCAATGTGGTCATAGAGGTGGTGCGCAGAAGCTGCTTGGCATAGGTCAGCTTTTTTTCCGTGACATAATTTACAAAGGTGATGCCGGTATATTCTTTAAACAAAACCGCAAGCCGGGAGTAGGAATAGGGCGTGGCCTTGGACAGCTCCTTCAGGGACAGGTCAAAATTGGAAGGGGTGCTGACATAGATCAAAAAGTTATTAAACCACACCGGATACCGGAGATCAAATACCGTGTCCTGCTCCAAAAAAAGCAGCATCAGCTGAGCAACCAGCAGCTTGGCACTTGCCTCATACTGCTCTTTCGGAAGATTTTGGGTATAAAGGCATTTGTCGTAGATGCTGTTCAGGTCTGATTCGTTGATGGAAAAGGACAGTGGCCTCTGGATGTTGATAAGCTCATTTGGGTCCTGATGAGGCCGTAGAAGCTGCTCTGCAAACTGGGAAGAGAAGATAAAATTGATATTCTGATAGTTTTGTGTGGCGGCGGAAGAAAAACGCAACGCGTGCATGTCGTTGGGCCGTATAAGCCAGGCGTCACCACGCTTACAGAGCTTTTCCTGACCGTTGATGGTATGCATAATTTCGCCCTGCATAACAACAAAGATCTCCCAATGCTCATGGGTGTGCAGAGCGGGATAATCAACGTTTTTCCAGTGAAACGCAACATCCAGATTGTGGTAGGGACTGGCTAAATCAAAGGACGCTACAGGATCAACCTGGCCATTATTCGCAAAATGAGGCGTATTCATATCATTCATATATCCCGAACTCCTTTCGAAAAAGTGAGGAAGAGCTGTTAATATACTATCACATTTGTTGAAAATATAAAAGCCCACAGTGAAAAAAAGCAAATTTACAGTCAATATCCACAAGAAGTACGACCCAAATAATGCTAAAATATTGATAGATTACACAATGGGGGTGATATTACCGTGAATAAATGGAAAAAAATCACATTTGACAATCAGTGGAAAATCGCATATATTGCCCACGAATCTGTGGATACCCGGCCCGTGCCCAAAACTGTTGCGGAGCTTTCTTCTTACGGAGAGGGACAAATGTCAGCCCAAGTACCCATAGAGTTTGCCCTTGCATTGGAGGAAAACGGGATCGTTCCCGAGATATATAAGGATCAAAATGTTTTACAGCTTCAAAAATATGAAAGCTATCATGTCTTTTACGGCTGCGGCTTTTCTTATCAAAAAAAGGAGGGCTATATTCCGGAATTGGTATTTGAGGGGCTGGATACCGTTTGCGAAATTTGGCTCAACGGTCAGCTTTTGGGAAAGACGGAAAATATGTTTATTTCCCATACCTTCCAGCCAAACAACCTGGTGGAAGGGGAAAATGAGCTGGTTCTGCATTTCCTGCCGGTGACGATGGAGGCGCGGAAATACGAGGTCAAAGCCGGCAATACCCATATGCCCTATAACTTTGATTCCCTGCACATCCGAAAGGCTCCCCATAGCTATGGCTGGGATATTATGCCCCGAATCGTTACCTGCGGTGTTTTTCGCCCGGTCTATCTGCAATACCGTCCCGTGGAGAGCATCAAACAGGCATATTTGATGACAGTATCAGCTGATAAAAAGGGAAAAAAAGCATCCCTGCTGTTTTTCTATGAGCTGGATATAAAGGCGGCAGATTTGTCCTCGTATACCATTGAATTGGAAGGTATCTGCGGTGACAGCCGGTTTTTTGCAAAAAAGCAGCTGTGGAGTGTAGCCGGAGAGATCTTCCTGGAAGGCCTGCAGGATATAAAGCTGTGGCAGCCCAAGGGAAGCGGCACCCCCTACCTGTATGATGTGTGTGTAACCTTGAAAAAGGATAATGCGGTGCTGGATAGGAAACAGTTCCGCACAGGTATTCGAACCGTTGCGCTGGAGCGTACCAGTCTGACGGATATGGAGATGTCCGGTAAATTCCAATTTCTCGTAAACGGAGAGAAAGTCTTTATTTTAGGTACAAATTTTGTGCCTATGGATGCGTTCCACTCCAGAGATCGGCAGCGCCTGCCCAAAGCCTGCGAGCTGCTGAAGGATATTGGCTGTAACGCCATTCGGCTGTGGGGAGGCAATGTTTACGAAGATGATTATCTGTATGATTTCTGCGATGAGCACGGCATTTTGATCTGGCAGGACTTTATGATGGCCTGTGGGTTGTATCCCCAGGATGATCGGATGTGCCAAATGCTTTTTGCAGAAGCGACGGCGATCGTGAGAAGATTGCGTCAGCACCCCAGTATTTTGCTGTGGGCCGGAGATAATGAGGTGGATCAATTTGCGTACTGTACCACCTTCCGCCGGAATCCCAATGACAATATTCTCACAAGACAGGTGCTGCCTGCGGTGATTCGCCAGGAGGATCCGGCAAGACCTTACCTGCCCAGCTCCCCGTTTATTGACGGCGAATGCTTTGGGAAGGATCCCGGCCTGTTCTCTGAGCAGCATTTGTGGGGACCGAGAGATTATTTTAAGAGTACATATTACAGCAAAAACATTGCCCACTTTGCCAGCGAAATGGGCTATCACGGTTGCCCTGAACCGGCATCTATCTACAAGTTTATCTCCGGGGAAAAGGTGTGGCCGTGGCAGGAGAATGAAGATTGGATCATTCACTGCTCCAATCCTGCCAAGGAGGGCCCCTGGACATACCGCATTAAGCTGATGGCAGATCAGATTCGGGAGCTGTTTGGCTTTGTTCCCGAGAATATAGAAGATTTTGCCCTCGCCAGTCAGATATCTCAGGCAGAGGCCATGAAATTTTTTATTGAACTGTTCCGTATGGATAAGGGAAAACGGGGCGGCATTATTTGGTGGAATCTGATCGACGGCTGGCCACAGTTTTCCGATGCCGTGGTGGATTACTACTACCAAAAGAAGCTGGCCTATCATTACATTAAAAATGTACAGCAGCCGTTCCTGCTGGCTTTCTCAGAACCGGAGAACTGGAGTATTGGGCTGAAGGCCGTCAATGACACAGGCAAGGTTTTGCCTTGCAGCTACGAGGTGAAGGATGCTTTGACGGAAGAGGTGCTGACTACCGGTGAAGCGTCAGTGGGAGAAGAGGTACTTCTGCTGGAACATATTCCGTATTCTTATGCAGAAAAACGGATCTTGATGGTGTCGTGGAAAACCCCGTTGGGGTCGGGATGCAATCACTACCTAAGCGGATATGTGCCATTTGCGTACGATACATATAAAAAATTCTTGAATCAATATGGAGGAATGAACAATGAAAAAGAGTAAGCACCTAAACCGTATTGTGGCCTTGCTGCTGGCACTGGTGATGAGCCTGAGTATGGCAGCCTGCGGAAACTCCGGTTCTGGAGGGCCTGAGGGAAATGCTGAGACGTTGGATACCGAGCGTACCCAGCTGTATATCCACAACTTTAACGGTGGTTACGGCGTGGAGTGGCTGAAAAACCTGAAAGACCGTTATGAAGAACTTCATAAGGACGATGTCTATGAAGAAGGCAAAAAGGGTATCCAGATCATCATTAACAACGAAAAAGCGCTGGCTACCGAGCTGGAAGACAAAATCCTGCATAACAAGGAAGAAATCTACTTCGCAGAGAAGGCATACTACTATTCCCTTTTGAGTAAGGGCGTTTTGGCAGACATTACGGAAGCGGTTACCGGTGATATGGCATCTTACGGTGATCCTGCCGGA
>JAZUSG010000134.1:0-2398 GCA_045606605.1 Faecousia sp. | reverse complement strand
ACCGCTTGGCCTCCGACTTGAGCTTGCGCTGACGCGCTCGGGACGTGTCACTTCCTCTGCTTTCTTGCCGGTGGGGTAAATGGAAAATTCCTTATGGACCAAATAGCTGCCGCTTGCTTTTACCAAAGCCTCCGGCTTCTGCTCATCCAGGAGCTCTTCGGTAATCTTGCCCTCATAGTACTCCGGCACACCGCCGTTACCGTAGTAGGCCGCTTTGCCGCTTTCATCGAAGAAGTAGTGTTTTCCTGCCTCATCGTCATAGAAAGCATAGCCATAACCATCATAATATACCGTGTCGCCGTATTCGCTGAAGTAATAGGGACGGCCGAAGGGGTCATTGTAAAAGCTTTCATATCCGGTAACTTCAGAATACACTGGGTACAAGTGCTGTCCGTAACGGTCATAAATCTCGTCGAAGTAAACCGCCTTCTCATCTGCACGCATATAATACGGCCGGCCGCTATCATCCACCAGCACATTGGGGGCAAACAGATAACCCTCATAGCCTTCGATATAGCGGTAGTCGCCAAAACTTTCGCCTTCCGGAATATCCTGCACAGCCATAATATAGCCGGCACTTTCTGCCTGCAGCTGACTGAACTGATCTTCGTTATGTACGCGCAGGACAAACTTGATCTGATTTGCAGGCAGCAGGTTGTATTCTTCCAATGTGCTGCGGGGGAATGTAATACTGCTTCTCATAGTAGATTGGCCCATAACGACCACCTGCCACAGCGGGTCAAACATACTGCCATTAATGCAGGTACTGTCCCAGATAAAGGAAAGCGTATCGTTGGTTTTATTTACGCAGCGTACGTCCAGCTCCAGATAATCGCCCTTTTCGCCAACAGCATCAATGATAAACTCGCAGAAGTCATCTTTATAGATCACAGGGTCTTCCAGCTTATACACCAGCTCTTCTGCCTGATCGCCGCCGCCTGCATTTGCAAAGAACAGGAAATAGCAGCCTGCTGCAATGCCGCCTACCAGCAAAACAGCCACCAACCAGATCCACCAGCGGGATTTGCGCTTGGCAGGTGTATTGTCTGCGGCATCCTGACTGCCGGCACCAGCTGTATGCATTGCGTTGTCGGTTCCGTTCATCAGGGATGTTCCGGATGCGGGACTCCAGTTGTCCATTCCGTTGGTCCACACGCGGGTATCCGCAGGCAGCGAACCGGAAGTCAGCATGGACGTCAGCCTGTCCGCATCCACAGGGCCCTGCTTTTTGCCCCCGCTAATGTAATACCACTTTTCGTTGCTCGTAGCTGCCGCAACGGAGCCGTATGCATTACGATCCATATCAAATCCTCCTTTTTCGCCTGGATCTGTCCAAATCAAACGATAGTTATTAACATTATACACTTCTTTCTTCAAAATTTCAAGCAATATATACATCTTTTGCCGGTGTTTTTGTGATACGCAGAAAAAACGCTTGCGCTTTGCAAAATATCTGCTATGCTAAAAGAAAGAGGAGGGGTTTTATGGCATGGTATGAACTGGTACGGGAGATTCCCAACCTGTGCCGCAACAATCAAATGCGGGACGTATTCTTCAGCGAAGTAGAGGCCGAGAGTCCTGCCTCCTATGTGCGGCAGTTTCTCAAAGATTCTCAAGTGGAAATCACCGAAGATGTCCGCAAAGACGGCAGTGTGGTCATATATGCCGTAGCCGACGGCATGACCCAGAAGTTTATTTTTACGCCCATTTGACGCCTATGCAGTACACAAATATGGTGCCCGGCATCTTCCGGGCAAGGCCCAACCGTTTCATCGCCCACATCGAGATCGGCGGCAAGCTGGAGATCTGCCACGTAAAAAACACCGGCAGGTGCAAAGAGCTTCTGGTTCCCGGTGCAAAGGTTTGGTGTCAGCAATTCGATAACCCCAACCGCAAAACGAAATTCGACTTGATCTGCGTCCAAAAGGGCGATATTCTCATCAATATGGATTCACAGGCACCCAATGCCGCCGCAAAGGAGTGGCTGCTGGGCGGTGGACTTGGCGAAATCGAGAATGTAAAAGCTGAATTTACCCACGGCGATTCCCGCTTTGATTTTTCCTTTATCAAAGACGGAAGGCTTTGCTTTCTGGAGGTCAAGGGTGTGACACTGGAGCGCGACGGCGTGTGCGCCTTCCCCGACGCACCAACGGAGCGGGGTGTGAAGCATCTAAAGGGATTGACGAACGCTGCCAAGGATGGCTTTGGCGCCTATGTTCTGTTTGTCGTCCAGATGGCGGATAGGAAATATCTGCACCCCAACGACGAAACCGATCCCGCCTTCGGCACTGCCCTGCGGGAAGCCGCTGCAAGCGGTGTGAATATCCTTGCCATGGACTGTGCTGTCACGCCGGATACCATGCAGATCCGCTTGCCGCTGCTTGTGAAATTATAAAAC
>JAZUSG010000133.1:0-9493 GCA_045606605.1 Faecousia sp. | reverse complement strand
CCTGCGCGGTTGATCTTGTAACCGGAAGAGAGCTTCTCCAGGTTGCGACCCAGAGCACCAGTGTTGGTGTTGTAGTTGCGGAAAGCGTTCATCGCCATAATGTTGTGCTGAATACGCATAATTTGAATCTCCTTTTCAAATTTATGTCACACAATTCCTTTTGTGTGTTTTAGTTGGGTACCTCCCGTCCTCTCTGCCGGCCGAACAAAAGAATCTGTTCGGTACCCTTCTATCCCTTATATCGGCGTGGTTTTTCGGAAAATAAGGGGGTGAGAAAAAATTTTTATAAAAAAGGCCTCCCTTGTGTAAAGGGAGGTGGCTGCCCGCAGGGCAGACGGAGGGATTGATTTGAAGCAACAAGTAATCGAGAAAAAGTAAGAAGCGACAATCCCCCAGTCAAAAATCAGAGATTTTTGCCAGCCCCCTTTACACAAGGGGGCCTTTGGCGGAGCAATCCGAGGGGATTTTTGTTGCAAAGAATTCATTTCCAATATATAATAAAATCAAAGTTAAAAAAGGGAGCAGCAGGAATATGGTTTCTGTCAGTCAAACCCTATGGGGAATCAACAAAGAAACAGGAATTGAAGAAACGGTTGAAGTAATAGAAGTAGGCACAAATTACTTTCGAGTAGCATACAAAGGCTTAAAATGCCGATATCCTTTTTCTGCTATAAACAGCATTTTTCATACCGAGCCCAGAAAAAAACAAATTAATACAGCAGAGCGAAAATGCAGCAACTGTTTCTTGCGTTACACAGGAGCCTGTTCTTCCATAGCAGACGCAGTTTGCGAAGATTATAGAGCACGGCAGGTATTGCCGCAAGATGATATTGACAACTGGCCAAAATACGGAGATGCAACAGCGTACAAACTTGGTGACAAGAAGCATTTCAAATAGTAAGCCGTATGGAGAATTCCCCCTTTTGCCGATAGCACCACAGGCTGCAATAAAAGAATCTAAGTAATTAGGTTTTTGTAGGGACAGGCGTCCTCGACTGTCCGTTATAATGCAAAATCAATCCCCACCGATATCTCGGTGGGGATTTTTCTATGCCCATTGCAAATGTGGTTTCTTTTTGTTAAAATAAAAAAGAGGTGAACAAGGTGGAATACTTACCTATAATATTTATTGTTGCAATATTCTTATACCTTTTACTGTTACTTAGAAGAAAACCGAAGGACACTCCACAAAAACCAAAGCCACAGATTATTCCCGAATACGATAATGAGGGATATAATCGGCATGGCTACAACGAAGTCGGCAGAAACAGACAAGGCAAATATAATCGCTATTATAATGTAAAATGCTATAAAACCGATTTGTACAGTGAAGAAGGCTTTTTAGATATCCGCAAAAATCCCCTTTATTTAACCAACCATGCACGGGAGCGTATGTACGAGCGAATGGGCATCAACGATTCTCACGCAATGAAAAAACTTGCCTTTGAAGCCTATCAGTTCGGCAAAAGCAAACTGCAGCTTATGAAATCTGAAAGAGGAATTATTGAAGAAAAGGAATTGGAATACGGTGATAGCGTCATTTTGATTTATCGTGGTTATTGCTATGTATTTACAGAAAACAACGGGCTGAAAACCGTCTACAAAAATGACCGAGTTAGAGCTTAATTTCCCTCTTTTGCGTACTGCACCACAGGCTGCCATCAAGGGCTAATTGCATAACCCAATAACGAATCCGCTCCTCGAAAGAGGGGCGGATTTTTAAGCCTCCCTTGTGTAAAGGGAGGTGGCTGCCCGCAGGGCAGACGGAGGGATTGCTTTGAAGCAACAAGTAATCGTGAAGAAGTAAGAAGCGACAATCCCCCAGTCAAAAATCAGAGATTTTTGCCAGCCCCCTTTACACAAGGGGGCCTTTGGCGGAGCAATCCGAGGGGGTTTATGTATTTGTTGTAAATGTTGCAAGTTTTTGTTATAATTATAAAAACGCAACTTTGTTTTATCGGATTTCAATTACAAAGGAGAAAATTATGAATTTTACCCAAATTGCAGAAAACAGACAGTCCTGTCGCCGTTATGATTCGGCCAGAATGGTTGAAAAAGAAAAATTAGACTGCATTTTAGCGGCCGCAAGGCTTTCACCGTCTGCTTGCAACGGTCAGCCGTATCAAATAACCGTTTGCAAGGGCGAGGCGGCGAAAAAAGTGGCGAAAGCAACCCAAGGAATGGGAATGAACAAATTCGCAACGGACGCTCCCGTTTTGATTGTGTTGTCGGAAAAGCCTTATGTTAAAACTGCGGCATTCGGAGCCAAGGTTAAAAATAACGATTACCGCTCGATTGATATCGGCATATTGTCGGCCTATATTACCGCCGAAGCAACTGCTCAGGGGCTTAGTACTTGTATCCTTGGTTGGTTAGAGGATACAAAAATCCGCGAAATTTGCGGCTTAGACGGTGCAGTGCGACTTGTTATCACTTTGGGATATACGTCGGCAGATGATAAACTTCGCGCAAAAAAACGCAAGGACTTAACCGAGCTTGTTAAAATAATCGAAGAATAAAATCCAATAAATCTTTAAGGCAATATCGAAAAAACCTACCGAAGCAGCAATACAGATAATAATTTCCCTCTTTCACCACGGCGTTATGGTGCTGTGCGCGGTACTGATGCTGATAACCGGCTACCATAGCTACACCCGCGTGACCAAAGCCTATGAGCTGCTCCTGCCGGCTATCCCGGCATTGGCAGTATCGGTGATTGCCAATTTGGTGAATTTTTCTCCCATTGGCGCGGACTATATGTTTTTTAAGCTCAATTCCTTTTTCTTTGCGCCCATTGGCGCGGCCACCCCGGATTGGCTCTCGGTGATCCTGGTCTATGGTCTCTACCTGCTGATCCACGCGCTGCCTTATTTACCCCATTGGATCGCCTCCCAAAAAAAGAGCCGGGCATAAAACCATCCCATCAGTAGATCCCCGCCGGGCGCTCGGCGGGGATTTTATTGACGGGACAGATATTCTGTCGTATAATAAAGGCACTAACTGAAAAAGGAGCTTTCAATATGCTGACTTTAGAGCGCGCAAAAGCCTTGCTGCAAACCACAACCACCCAGGAGCATTTGTTCCTCCATGCCAAGAACGTGTCCGTGGCAATGGGCGGTATGGCAAAGCATTTTGGTGAGAACGAGGAACATTGGATGGCCATCGGCTATCTCCACGACTATGATTATGAGCAGCATCCCGATGCCCATCTGCAGTATACGGAAAAGGCGCTTATGGCAGAGGGGGTCTCCCAGATGGAAGTGCGGGCGATCCTGGCCCACGGATACGGCCACTGCAACGATGTAGAGCCCCTTACCAATTTAGAAAAATCCCTGTTTACCGTGGATGAACTCACCGGCATTATCCAGGCAGCTGCCCGGATGCGGCCGCTGGGCATTACGGATATGGAAATCGGAAGCTTTATGAAGAAGTTTAAGGATAAGAAATTTGCCGCCAAATGCGATCGGGAAGTGATCCGCAAAGGCTGCGAAATGCTGGGTATGGAAGTAAAAGCCGTTGCAGAAATTTGCATCCAGGCTATGAAGGCCTATGCCGACGAATTGCAGATCGGCCCGAAGGAATAAGCAGATCTTCCATAGATTACGATGATAAAGGCATAAGGAGAGCGTATTATGATTTGGGGTTCCTTTGGCATTGTCCATATTTTGTCCCTTTTGCTGGGCGCAGGAATCATCGTGGGTTTGTATTTCCTTTTGCGCCCGCACGGCGCACGGCTGCAGATTGTGGTTTTGGGAATTCTTTCCTTTTCCGGAATTGCGGCCATTATCTTCAATTTGCTTGCCTGGGGATCTCCCTATGAATACCTGCCCCTGCACCTTTGTTCCTTAACGGCGCTGGTGCTTCCCGTTGCGGTCTTTACCAGGAGCAAAGTGCTGGGCAACTTGCTGCTGTTGTGGTCCTTGGGTGCGGTAATGGCCCTTGTGGTAAACACAGCACAGGCGAATTTTAAGATATGCTCTGCGACCTTTTGCTTTTACTTTTTCCCCCATTTGTTGGAATTTGGCATTCCCATTTTGCTCTTTAAGCTGGGACTCATTGAAAAGGATGCAAAGTGTATTTTTTCCACATTGCTCATTACGCTGGCGGTTTTCACGATGGTGCACGGGATCAATGTGTCGCTAAATAGCTACTTTGCGGCGCAGCAGATCCTGAACCCCGCCGGGGAAGTGATTGCGGTGAACTATATGTATTCCATTCGGTCAGAAAATCCGGTAATGGATCTGTTTTGGCGGCTGATTCCCCATCCCTACTGGTATATGCTGCCGGTCATCGCGATCGTGGGGGTGTATTTGAGTCTTGTGTATCTCAAGCAGATCATCGTCTGTTTCAAGAAGAAAGTAGCAGCATAATTTGAAAAAATCCCTTCGGGTCTCCGAGGGGATTTTTTGCAAAATTCTTTCTATTTAAATGACAGTATGCTATAATGAAACCGAGAAAATATAAAATATACAAAAGAGTGTGCATTATGGAATTTAACGAAAAATTACAGGAGCTTCGCAAGCAAAAAGGCATCACCCAGGAAGAACTGGCAGAGGCGTGATCACCGCTGCGATTTGGGCATTTGTTGTATTTATGGTGGCGGGCAGACTTCTGTCGGGTGTCCACTGGTTTTCTGACATCGTGGGCGGCGCGCTGCTGAGCGCCGGACTTGTTATGTTGTATGGCGCTCTGTGCAACATCTGCCGCACTCACTCCCGGGAGCCTGCAGGCAGTATATGATGAGTTGACGGCAGAGGGAATCTGTCGTACAATAAGCCTATCTGCGCAAAGGAAGTGATGATTATGGCCATTCGGTTGGCGACGGTACAGGATGTACCCCGGATTTTAGAAATATACGGCCCGTATGTGGAAAATACCGCCATCAGCTTTGAGTATAAAGTGCCAAGCCTCGGGGAATTTACAGAGCGTTTCTTAGGGATCACCGCCCAGTTTCCCTGGCTGGTCTGGGAGGAAGACGGCAAAGTGTTAGGCTATGCCTACGGCAGCCTGCCCTTTACCCGGGCGGCTTATCAGTGGAGCGCGGCGGCATCCATCTACCTCTGTCCGGAGGCTTGGGGAAAAGGCATTGGCCGGCAGCTGTATGCCGCCCTGGAGGAATGCCTGCAGAAACAGGGCTACCGGAAGGTCTATGCCATCATCACCACCGCAAACGAAGATTCTGTTGCTTTCCACCGGGCAGTGGGTTACCGCCACACCGGCACAATGCCCGATTGTGGCTATAAATTCGGAAACTGGTACGGCACTATTTGGATGGAAAAGGATTTAAACACCTGGGATGTCCCGCCCCACGCACCTCTTTCTATCCAAAATATTCCGAAAATTTAACACAAACCCCCACCGGATATGAACTGTCCGCACAAACTGGGGCAGTTCATCACACCGAGGGGATTTTTTATAAAATGCTTTTCCATCAAAAGATTATGTGCTATAATGAAACGGAGCAAGGACTTGCTGATATGTTCCATAACACCACGCAGAAAGAGGAGAGAATAAGTGAAAGCAAAAAAGATCGTCTCAGGCGCTTTAAAGGTGGCAGGAAAATGGCTGCTGGAGAATCAAAATGTGGCGCTGGATACAGTCAATAAGTTTGCCAAAAAGTATATAGATACCAAAGCAGAAACCTACGATGAAAGTACAGCCACCACAGAAGAAAAAGTGGATCTGTTGGGGGCAGCTACCCTGGAATTGGACAGAAAAATAGATCTGCGGGCAGATCGGATCCAAAAGGAGTTGAGCGAGGTCCACAAACAGGTCCGCATCCTGAAATTTTCTTTGTCCGTTATGGCGGTGGTGTTAGGCGTGGCAGTGATTGGTCTGATCATACTGGCCGTTAAGGGATAATGGGCGGGGCTTTCGCACCTTTCTAAAAAGCTTGTATATCCCCCAGGGGTATGGTATATTGGATTTAAGGTAAAACAAATAACATAAAAAAGGAGGAAACGGTATGAAAATTCGGAGAATTACGGCGTTTATGATGGGTGTGCTGATCTTGCTCAGCCTGGCCGGCTGCAGCAAAGCAGCTATGGATCAAGCCCCCGGCAGTGGAATGAGTAACGGGATGGCCGGCGATTACATCTCGAAAGAAGAAGGCTCTGTTACGGATAGCTCCGGCACGACCAGCCTGCCGGAGGATCGCAAACTGATCCAAACCGTGAATATGAGCGTGGAAACGGAAAACCTGGATGCGGTTCTCCAGCAGATCGACAGCCGCATTGCAGAGCTATCTGGTTATGTGCAAAATGCCAATGTGAACAACGGCAGCGCCTATAGCGGCAGACGGTATCGTAGCGCCAGCATTACGGTGCGGATTCCCGCCAAGGATCTGGATGCCTTTGTGGACAAGGTGGCGGAGGTCTCCAACATCGTTTCCTCTCAGAAAACGGTGGAGGATATCACCTTAGGTTACGTGGCAACAGAGAGCCGGATGAAGGCACTCCAGGCAGAAGAAAGCCGCCTGCTGGCGCTGATGGAAAAGGCAGAGACCTTAGACGAGCTTCTGACCGTAGAAAAGCGCTTGACCGATGTGCGTACAGAGCTGGAGCAGGTAACCTCTGCACTGCGGATATACGACAATCAGGTGGACTACGCTACCATTTATCTGAATATTCAGGAGGTAACGGAATTTACGGAAGTTACCGAACCGGAAACTGTATGGCAGCGGATCGCCACCGGCTTTACCAAGAGCCTGAAGGGCGTGGGACAGTTCCTGGAGAACCTGTTTGTATTTGTGGTGGTATCTGTTCCGTACCTGGCGCTGATCGCAGTGGCTGCGCTGATCGCTGTGCTTGCGCTCCGGTGCAGCACCCGCAGAAGCCGCAAAAAACACGCCAAAAAGAGCGCGAAAGAGAATGTGCAGGATGATACTGCAGCACAATAAAAATTAGAAAATCCGCCCCCGGGAAATGCGCCTTAAGAAAGTGCAGCTCTGGGGCGGATTTTCATATTGCGTGAATTTGCCGAAATGTGATATACTTATAGAAAACCCGCAGAGTGGGAAATAACATAAAAAGGAAAGATAGATATGTTGGAAAAGCTATTTAAGCTGAAACATAATAACACCAGTGTTAAGACCGAAGTGATGGCAGGTATCACCACATTTATGACAATGGCCTACATTCTGGCAGTCAACCCCAGCATTCTGGCAGATGCAGGCATCGACCCCACTGCAGTATTGCTGGCTACGGCACTGGCATCGTTTATTGCCACTGCCTGCATGGCGTTTATGGCCAATATGCCCTTTGTGCTGTCTGCCGGTATGGGCCTGAATGCGTACCTGGCCTACACGGTGGTGTTGGGCATGGGTTATTCCTGGCAGATTGCGCTGCTGGCCGTTTTTGTTGAGGGATTGATTTTTGTACTTCTCTCCCTGACCAATGTGCGGGAAGCTATTTTTAATGCCATTCCGTTGACCTTGAAGCGGGGCGTTTCTGTGGGAATCGGTCTGTTTATCGCATTTATCGGCCTGCAGAACGCAGGACTTGCGGTGGATTCCTCTACACTGGTTACCATCACCAGCTTTACCGAGAATTTCAGAACCCACGGTATTTGCGCATTGCTGGCAATCATCGGCCTGCTGTTTACAGCCGCGTTGCACATTCGCGGTGTGAAGGGCTCAATTCTGGTGGGAATCGTCGCCACCTGGCTGCTGGGCGTTGTCTTCCAATTGGTTGGTTTGTATATCCCCAGCCCGGAGACAGGTTTCTATTCTCTGATCCCCAGCGCGATTGTTTCCTTTGATTTCTCTAAGCTGGGATTGACCTTTGGGCAGTGCTTCCGTGTGGATTGGAGCGCCATCCGTCCTCTGGACTTTATTGTAGTGCTGTTTGCGTTCCTCTTCGTGGATCTGTTTGATACCCTTGGTACGCTCATCGGCGTGGCCACCAAAGCGGATATGCTGGATGAAAACGGTCAGCTGCCCCGTATCAAGCCTGCGCTGCTGTCTGATGCCATCGGCACTTCTGTGGGCGCTGTACTGGGAACCTCGACCGTTACCACCTTCGTGGAATCTGCTTCCGGTGTCGCTGCAGGCGGACGCACCGGTCTGACGGCCATCGTAGCCGGTTTGCTGTTCTTGCTGTCCACGTTGTTTGCGCCTCTTTTTACCGCCATTCCGTCCTTTGCTACTGCACCGGCTTTGATTATGGTAGGCTTTTTGATGGTCAGCTCCGTTACAGAGATTCGCTTTGATGACGATAATTTGACGGAAGCCATTCCTGCCTATATCGCCATTATTGCGATGCCTCTGTTCTACAGCATTTCGGAAGGTATCAGCCTGGGCATCATCTCCTATGTGGTGCTGAATCTTTGCACCGGCAAAGCAAAGAAGGTTACCCCTCTGATGTATGTTTTGGCGGTTTTATTCATCCTGAAGTATATCTTCCTGTAAACATAGCCGTTTACAAAGCGCGTCTGTGTCTCCCTGCCATATTTGGCAGGGAGATTTTTATGGCTATTGCGCAAGGTTTTCCTTGTAGTGCGTTGTCCGGTATGGTATAATAGCGAAAAAGGAAAGAGGAGGCAGGAAGATGCTGGATTTTATCAAGTATTTTTTGGGAGAAGGGGAAACGGTGGAGTTTACCAATTTCACCCTTGCCCATTTTCTGCCGATCCTGGTGGCAGCCGCGGTTATTTTTCTCATTTACCACTACCGCAACCGCATCCGGGAGCTGAAACGGGAGTATGTATTCCGCTATATTTTGGCTTTTGCGCTGATCATCAGCGAGATGTCCTATTATTGGCGCCTGGTGGCGATCCCTGCCTTAGGGCCGAACCCGGTGGATCATCTACCCATTACCGTGTGCGGCTGGGTGGTGGTGTTTAGCAGCTTCATGCTAATCGGCAAATCTCAGACACTGTTTGATATCTCCTATTTTTGGGCCTTTGCCGGTTCTATCTTTGCCCTGATCACCCCCACGGTGATCACCTATACCGGTCCTACCCGGTTCCGCTACTATCAGTTCTGGGCAGAGCACCTGCTGGGCTATGTGGCGCTCTTTTATATGATCTTTGTACATAAGATGCGCCCCACGATCAAATCCCTCATAAAAGCCTATGGAGGCCTTGTGATCCTGGCGGCGATCGCATACTGGGCAAATCAGCTGATCGGCCCGGGCGCCAATTACTTATTTATGGCAAAGCCGGAGGATACCCCGTCTATTTTGGATATCCTGCCCCCGAATTTTGCCCTGCGGCTGCTGATTATGGCAGCGGCGGGTACGGTTTTGTTCGTGGCAGCCTACCTGCCCTGGTATATTATGGATAAAAAGAAGGCCGCCAGCGGCAAAGAAGCCGTTACGGCATAACCTTTGATACACTTGACGGAAAAGTTCCGCTAAAACAGATCACAATTACAAAAATGCGTGAAAGCAACCAATAAGTAAAATAAAAAACCGCCCGGATTCCGGGCGGTTTTTGCATTAGAACGGGTCAGGGTAGCTTTTAAGTCGGATCGTAGCCATGTCGTTCTGTGAGC
>JAZUSG010000132.1:0-10030 GCA_045606605.1 Faecousia sp. | reverse complement strand
AGGCAGCAGTTTCGAATGAAAATGGAGCGCTTGTTTTTGAAGATATTTGATCCTTTCCGGAAAGGTTCGAAAATGTTGGGACAACTCAAAAAATCCAAGTCCTTTTTGGGACTTGGATTTTTTTATCCAAGCCGACAGGCTTGGTATATCATCACGACGCAGTCGTGTATATCATTGCCGAACAAGTGCGGCGTATATCATCACACCTTTAGGTGTGTATTAAAAATCTGTCGGCTTGATGATATACAAAACTTCGTTTTGATGATATGCAATTCCTGCGGAATTGATGATATACAATGCTTCGCATTGATTTTTTCACCGCTTTTATGCTATAATACACGCAAGGTGGTGATGATATGCAGATATACACTTTTCAACCATCATATAATATGACGATGAATGTTATATACGCTTTGGGTGCCATTTTGTTTGCTGCTATTGCGTTTGCTTTGATCCGTTATTTTGCTTGTCAAATAAAAGCATACCGTAAATCCAATATGAAGTTTCCCCGTATACTTTTGGCAATTTTTGTAGTGATTTCTTTTGTGCCAATTGTTGGCTCGCTATTGTTCGGGAATATGTTTATAAAGAGCGCATCTTACGATTATCAAATGGAAAAAGGAAACGCTTCTTGTTTAGAGGGGAACATAGAACTTATTTCTTGTGAAGAGGAGTATTATAGAGACTCTTTTGAGGGATATACGGTTGTATTATCGGTTGATGGTGTAACAATTGCTCCAAGTAACACATTTCCTTCCGAGGTTATTAAACATTTTGAAAGTGACGAGAAACTGATTATTAAATACGGCGAAATACCAAATGACGGTGTATATGTATGGAGCATATATATAGCAGATGATAACGTACCGACAGAGTAGGATAAATTCTCGGTTTTCAGGCACATTTCATTCGTGCCACTAAGATCAAAACACCCAAAAATCCCGTTCACGAAAGTGGGCGGGATTTTTACTTCTTACTTCTTACCTCTTCACTCTTACCTCAAAATAAAATTCACACGGGATTTTTGGGAAGTAATAAGTAATAGGTAAGAGGTAATAAGTATTGCGGCTTCGCCGTTTTTATGCTATGCTTGTGCTACAATAGGGACAAAAAGACCATTGAAATGAATTTGTAAATATGATAGTATAATTATACTAAGGAGATGAGTTGTGATGAAGAAATTTAAAGAATTTTTGTGGTTTTTAATACCTTTTTTATGCTTAAGTTTTATTTCTGTTATCTATTTCGTTTTAAACACATCAAACGGAGCAATGTATTTTAGATTAATGATTAGTGACCCCTTTTTTATAATAGCTCTTGTAAATACTTTTGTTCCATCACTCATATTGTCATTTGTTGTTGTCTTTATATACAAAATTATACTTCGTTTTTTAAGCAAGAAAACGGTTACAGGCAGAAAGAAACATATAATTGTTTTTTTGGTTTCTCTTATTGCTCCCATTTGCTATATCGTAATTATGACGAGAACTTTTGATTTTGTTAATAATACGATATTCACCTTGCAAACGGGAATAATTGTCACTTTTGTATTTTGGGTTATAGACATAATTAATGAGAATTTGAAAAAGAAAAAGGCAAGGCAGGAATAACCGTCATACTTTTGTCATACCATCAAAAATAGAGTTATCTCGTGATTTTGGGATAACTCTATTTGCATATATAACTTGAAACTTCTGTTAAAAAATGTTATATTAAAATTAAGAAAAAGCTTGTTGTTATGCGGAAAATTCAACTTGTGGAAATGACTGCCACAAGTTGAGAGCGCCTCCCTTGCCTAAAGGGAGGTGGATTTGCCAAAGCGCCCCTTGCCTAAAGGGGAGAGGGCCACGCGTAAGCGTGGCGAGGGGATAAAAAGACGGAGGGATAAACATAGAACGAAAACACAATCCTAAACTAACGGATAACGCAAAAACACTACGAAAAAACATGACCAAAGAAGAATGACATTTGTGGTACGATTTCTTGCGTACATATCCAATAAGATTTTTGCGGCAAAAAGTTATAGATAATTATATTGTTGATTTTTATTGTCACGAAGCACGGCTTATAATTGAGCTTGACGGTGGTGGGCATTATGAGGAAAAAGGATTGCTAAAAGATAAAATCCGAACAGCGAAAATAGAAAACAGAAACTTAACAGTAATTCGTATACCAAACAATGAGGTTAATAAAAATTTTAGAGGTGTATGCGAATATATTGATTTGTTTGTTAAGGAATCCCTCCACCGCTAAGTATCCCTCAGTCAAAACCTACGGTTTTGCCAGCTCCCTTTAGGCAAGGGAGCCTTTGCGGTCCCCCTCCCTTTAAGGCAAGGGAAGCTGAATTTGTCCCTGACTTGACACAACCATATAATACACACGAGGCGGTGAGTCAAATGAAAGAGAAAAGAAACAAAGGTGATATATTTATATCTTTGTGGATTATCTTTGGCGTTATAGTTATTTTGGGTTTTTTTGTGTTTTCTATGATAATTGGTGGAAGTGCAGGACTTGGTTATCAGGAAAACGGTCATTTTTTTGTTCGTGACCACGCTGAAGTAGTTGAAGTGTCAGAGGCTATTTGGACAATGAGCTGGATTTGGGGAATACTCTTCTGGATTTTTATACCACTCACACCTATAGGTGCATTTGTTATTTCAAATATTCAAGAAAAGTTAGAACAAAGAAAAAATAGATTTGAATAAAGAAAATCAAGTGTTTAAGACCGGTTCCATTTTGCGTGTCGGTCCCAAGAAAAAGCCTGAAACTCCAACGAGTTTCAGGCTTTCTTCTTTTTTGTACCGTGTGGCGCCCATCAAGTTTTAGCCGCCCTTTGTCAGCATGAACGCGGGAGTAGTCTGGTTGCCATCCTTCTTGTTGGCAAAGTTGTAGGAGGATACCACCACCCATAGTTGTGGGAATTGGCCTCAGTGCGAATGCTGTCCTCAAATATCTGGATCTTGTCTGTCAGTCCCCATTTTTCCGGATTAAATAATCGTACTGCGCCCATAGATCCGGCTCCTCTGTATAATTGCCGGCAGTTTCCTGCGCAATTTTAATCAGTTCTCGCTCCGACTGAATATCATTGGGATAAGGGTAAGTTTTGGCGATTTTTTCAAACAGTTCAAATGCTGCTTTTGCTTTGGGTTCATGGCGCAAAGATAGCAGCGCATAGGCATACTCTGTCCGTACAACAGAAGGGAACTTTTTCATTGCCTTCATGAACTTAAGCTGCGCTTTCGTAAGCATTTTATCCAGGATTTCTTTTCGATTGTTCCGGATCAATTCAATGTATACCTGATCGCAGATCATCAAGCTGCGGTACAAACCGCCGATGCCACTGTCAATCTCCAAAAGATGTGCAATCAGCTGATCTGCTTCCTCAAACCTCTGCTGATCCATAAGACGATTCGTAGCAAAGACAGCTTGGGTTGCAACCATACTGTTCTGCATTGCTTCGTCGGCCAGCACGGCAAACCATTCATCCGGCATATCTTTCAGCCGAATTCCCTTTGTGAGCTGCTCATTGATCTTCAACTGCATCCAAAAGGCACGCATAGCATCCTTGTTTTTGCCCAGGGAAAGCGCATTGTAGCCGTCATTATCCACTGTGCCCGTTCTCATAGGAATACCGTTCATAAGGGCAAGTGCAACGCCCATTATCGCTGCTATCAGAAACAGAACAGATGCAACACTTTCCGCAGGAAGGCATAGATACACACAGAAGAATGCAGAACTGGCAATCAGGTTCATAATCGAGCCGCCAAGATTATACGCAATGACAGGAATCTTGCCATCCTTCATTTCCGGAGGCACCATCAGGCATTGCCCACCGGTTCCTGCAATGCTCAGCTTCTTATGTACCAGTTTCCCATTCTCCTTCAGCCACATAAAATTGCCGATTCGGAAAGAGGAAAACTGATATCCGGACTTTAGACCAAATACCAAATGGCCCGCTTCGTGAATGATCATATGGGCAAAAATAGACACGTACATAACCAATAAGAGTCCTGCCAAGGTAAGCAAATCCCTATGCAGAGGTTGATCCGCAGCAGCTCCTTCTACAAAAAGTGCCATCAGCATGCCGCACCCAGCGCCAACCAACAGCGAGAACCCCTTAACAACCCATCGCTGCCATTGACCTTTTTTCTGTTTCTTCGGCCTGTTCTTCATTTTGTTACCTCCTTGCCCCTGTTCTTTTTCAAAATTATAAGAAATATATATTTATGCAACAAATGATCTGGGTCAACTTTGTTATGCTTTGTAATGTCTGCAGTTTATGTTGCTTGCAAAAGAGCGGATTGCTTGCACATTAATTTTAGCACACAAGTCCTGCAAATACAATATTCCTATTTTACATAATAATAAAGCGGATTTGTTAAGAAAAGTGTGTTTGTGTCATATGGTTATTCGCCGGGAAGAAGTATACTCTCGGCCATCCCCAATATATCCGTTTTTTTAAGAATTGCCGAACACGCGCAATTACGCAGCTGATTTCTGGAGAACAGTATGGAAAAATGTTTTGTAAAATATTGACCGGGCAGAAAAATATTGCTATACTGTTCTTAATGAATTTGTATTTACGGAGGGTTTACTTATGGCTAAAAACGTAAAAGATATCTTGAAAATGATTCAGGAAAATAGCATTAAAATGGTAGATTTCAAGATGGTGGACATTAACGGCCAGTTCCGGCATGTTACCATCCCGGCAAACCATTTTAATGAGGACACCATTACAAACGGTATCGGCTTTGATGCCTCCAACTACGGCTACGCTGTGGTGGAGAAGAGCGATATGGTCTTCATTCCCGACCCGGACACTGCGGCCATCGATCCTTTCTGTGAGATCCCGACCCTGTCTATGACCGGCAATGCTATGATCATCGACTATCCCCAGAACCGCCCCTTGGCGCAGTACCCCCGGAACATCGTTTTGGCTGCTGAAGAATATATGAAGAGCACCGGTATTGCGGATACTATGCTGATCCTGCCGGAGTTTGAGTTCTACCTGTTTGACAATGTGGGTTGGGAAGTGCAGCCCAACGCGATTGCCATGACCCTGGATGCCACTCAGGCTCACTGGAACAGCGCCGTGGAAGGTATGGGCAATATTGTTCCCAAGCAGAAGAACTATCACATTGCCAAGCCCTTTGATACTTCCTATGAGTGCCGCAGCGAAATGTGTCTTTTGATGGAAGAGGCTGGTATCCCCATCAAGTACCACCATCCCGAGGTCAGCGCTTCCGGTCAGTATGAGATCGAGCCCCAGCTGGGTCAGATGTCTAAGATGGCTGACGCCTCTATGATGATCAAGTATATCATCCGCAACACCGCTATGAAGTACGGCAAGTCTGCCACCTTTATGCCTAAGCCCGTTTATGGCGAGGCCGGCAGCGGTATGCACGTGCATATGCTGCTGAAGAAGGACGGAAAGCCCGTATTTTCCGATGATAACGGCTACTCCCACTTGAGCGAAACTGCCCATTACTTTATGGGCGGCCTGCTCAAGCACATTGCTTCCCTGTGCGCCATCACAAACCCCAGCACCAACTCCTTTAAGCGGCTGGTGCCCGGATTTGAGGCGCCTGTAACCGTAGGTTATGCCACCTCTAACCGCAGCGCGGTCATCCGCATCCCGGCATATGCCAAGACCCCTGACCTGCGCCGGTTCGAACTGCGCAACCCGGATGCGACCTGCAACCCCTACTTCTGCTATGCGGCCCTCTTAATGGCAGGCCTTGACGGCGTGATCAACAAGATCGATCCCCACGCAAACGGTTGGGGTCCCTACGATGTAAACCTCTACAACCTGCCCGACGAAGAAAAGGCAAAGCTGAAAGGCCTGCCCACCTCTTTAAATGAGGCGCTGGATGCCCTGGAGGCTGACCACGATTATCTGACCGCCGGTGGTGTATTCCCCGAGGAGCTGCTGAAGAACTTTATTAAGCTCAAGCGCGCTGAGTGCAGCGATATGGCCAAGATCCCCCATCCCGCTGAATTTGACCGCTACTATAACCTGTAAGAAACGAAAAACCATCCCGCTGAAAAGCGGGATGGTTTTCCTTTTAGAGGGCATAAAAAAGGATCGCCAAAAATTGAAGAAGACTTCCCAGCACCACAAAGATATGAAAAATCGAGTGAAACCACGCACGCTTTGCGCCCACACCGTAGAGGATCGCGCCCAGGGTGTAGGTGATCCCACCGCCCAGCAGCAGGAAAAATCCCGGACGGGTCATCACCTGCAGCGCCTGGGGCAGAAAGAAAATAATGCCCCATCCCATTGTGATATAGCAGATCATCGAAAATACATTGTATTTTTTAAGGTCGATGGCCGTGAGTGTCCCAGCCAGAATTGCAAGCGCCCATTGGACGACCAGCAAGCCCCACCCAAGGACCGGATAAACCGGCACAAAGGCAGACATCAAAATGGGTGTGTAAGTGCCGCAGATGAGAAAGTAAATGGTGCAGTGGTCAATGATCTGCATAACCTTTTTGCCGGTGCAGGGGCGCAGACCGTGATAGACGCTGGACACAGCGTACAGGCACACCATCGTTCCGCCGAAGATGGCAGAGCCGATCACACCCATTAGATTGCCCCGGATCGCAGCCTTCACCACGCAAAGCACCAGCGCCAATATGCCAATGCCGCCGCCTACGATATGGGTAACCATATTCATAATTTCCTCACCCCGGGTGTATGCGGGCAGCAGCCGATCCCGGAGCTTGATTCGTTTTGCCATCTTGAAATTCCCCTTTATATCAGATGAAATCAGCATAACCGGAAACCGAAGAAAAAGCACCCTACCGGGCGGTGAAATGTTACCCTGTGCGGTGGAAAATGGATTCTACCCCCGGTAGAGTGCATATTTACCCGGATTTCGGCACGGTAAAAACGAAAATATGTGCATATTGCATAAAACTGGCGCCGGTTTTTCTGCGCCTTAACAGGAAGTTTACAGTTTTTTTCTATGCTGATTTTGAAAATCTATGCTATAATATTAGTGGCGGCAGAGAAGCCGCTGTACTTCTGCAGCAAAGGAGTTACCATGAACAACATTCTGTTTTTCTTAACACCGAAGGCAATGTGCGCCTTCTTATACGATGATTATACAGTCCGTCAGGCATTGGAGAAAATGGAATCTGCAGGCTATGCAGCCCTGCCGATCCTGAACAAACGGGGAGAGTACCGGGGAACGCTCACAGAGGGTGACCTGCTTTGGGCGCTGAAGAATCTGTGCTATATGGATATGCGGCAGGCAGAGGCCCGGCGGATTATGGAAATCAGCCGCCGTAGGGACTATGTGCCTGTCCGGGTTACCGCCAATATGCACGATCTTGTACATAGAGCCAGTGGGCAGAACTTTGTGCCGGTGGTAGACGATAAAGAGACCTTTATCGGCATTGTTACCCGAAGCGCGATCGTGAAATACTGTTCACAGCAGCTGTTTCCGGAGGACTGAGCATTGTATTGCCGCCTATGGGGATTCCCCGTAGGCGGTATTTTCTATGGTTGAAAAATGCTACAGGATTTGGTAAAATATAAAAAATAGCGCCCTTGGAGGAAATGTATGAACGACGAAAAAATCAAGTCTATGCTTGGCCGCAATATTGCGTCCTACCGGAAGCAGTACGGATTGACCCAAGCCGGACTTGCGGAAAAATTAAATTACTCAGACAAGGCGGTTTCCAAATGGGAGCGGGGCGAATCCATCCCGGATGTACTCACCCTGGTGCAGCTTGCCGCGCTTTTCGGCATTAGCATCAATGAACTGCTCTCTGACCCTAATCAGCTGCCGGAGCAGACCGGCAGTGTGGTGGGCAAGATGGAAAAGGCCGTGGAAAAGACCCTGAAGAAAAAAGCGGACAAGCAAAGCATTTTGGGTCTGAGCTCCCTGTTGGTATGGTTCGTGGCGCTGCTACTGTTTGTGATTATTTCTTCCTTGGGAATCGAGAAGAGCTGGGCGGCATTTTTCTATGCCATTCCTGCCGATGCCATTGTGCGGTTGAGCCTGATGTCAGCGTGGCGGGATTTCAGATGGAATAAAACCCTCATCTCCGTGATTATGTGGGGGTGCCTGCTGAGCATCTATGTGTCCCTGCTGCTGTTTGGCCATATCCATCTGTGGAAGCTGTTTTTGCTGGGCATTCCCGGTCAGCTGGCCATCTTCCTGTGGTTTCGGATGTTCCGGAAAGTGCCGGCGGAGGAGCAGAATGGATAAAATGGCTTTGCGCCGGCAGATCCGGGATCGGAAACGGATGATGACGGAAGAAGAGATCTGCTCCCGCAGCCAGCGCCTGGGAGAACTTTTTGCGGCCACCCGGTATTATCGGGAGGCAAAGACGATCTACGGATACTTGCCCTACAATCAAGAGGTGCGCACCGTCCCTATTTTGCAGCAGGCGCTGCGGGACGGAAAGCGGGTAGCCGTACCCAAGGTTTACGGCGATACGATGCGCTTTATCTACCTTAACGGCTTTACTGCCGTGGAAAAGAGCAGCTTCGGAATCCCGGAGCCGGTGGCGGATGCCCCGGTGGCGGAAGATAAGACTGCGCTGGTGCTGATGCCGGGCCTTGCCTTTACGAAAGACGGTGGACGCATTGGCTACGGCGGCGGTTTTTATGACAAATTTCTGGCACAAGAGCCGGATCACCCGACTGTAGCCCTGTGCTATGAATTTCAAATGATGGAAAGCTTGCCTACAGAATCCTTTGACATCCCGGTGGATCTGGTTTTGTGGGCATAAAGATAGAGAGGATACTGTATGCACATTCCCTCTGTAACCACAGACCGGCTGGAGCTTTTGACCTTCCGGGAGGCTCTGCAGGCGGCAAACACGCCCAACCCGGAATACGATATCGAAAAGTGGCTCTACGCGCCGAATTTTTATAGTGAGTACCGGTATATCCTGGGCACCCGGGGGGAAAATCCCCTGATCTGCATTGGCATTAATCCCTCTACCGCAAAGCCCGGCGATTTGGATAACACCCTCAAATCCGTGGAGCGGATCGCCCTGGGCAATGGGTTTGACAGCTTTATTATGTTTAACGTGTACGCCCAGCGGGCCACCGACCCGGATGCTATGGAAAAGGTGTGCAACCTGCAGCTGCACCGGGAAAATCTTGCAGCCTTCCGGTATGTCCTTTCCATTTCGGAAAAACCGGCGGTGTGGGCAGCCTGGGGCACGATCATTGAAAAGCGGGATTATTTACCCAAGTGCCTGATGGATATGCTGGCAGCGGGAAAAGAGTATGGCGCTGCCTGGTACTGCGCCGGTGCTACCTCAAAAAAAGGGCATCCCCACCATCCCCTGTACTTGAGAAAAGATGAAAAAATCCGGCCCTTTGATGTGGAAGGATACATAGAAAGCTTATGGGAGTCATAAATATGGAAAATGAATGTGAAACCTGCTGGCATTACGACTATGATGAGGAGTATGACGAATACTTCTGCAAAATGGACTTAGATGAGGATGAGGTGTATCGGCTTTACACAAATCCCAAAGCCCATTGTCCCTACTACCGGCAGGGAGATGACTACACTTTAGCAAGGAGACAGTAAATGAAGCGATTGTTTTTGATCCTGCTGGCAATCCTGCTGTTGGCAGGTTGCGGCAAGAAACCGGACCCGGTTGCGCCTACGGAAAGCACACCGCCTGTGGCGGAGGGTGTGGATTACCGCTATATTACAGATAGCGCCGTAGAGGAGCAGACCGCCGGCGCCGTGCACCAGTACCGTTTGGACACGGACTCCTACTTTGGCATCGCCGGAATGGGCTCTCACATTTTGGTGATGGGCAATAAGGGACTTACCGTTCTCACCGGTCAGTGGGGCGAAGTTTTGGCGACCCTGTCTACCGCAGATGTCCGGGCAACCACCGTTATGGATACGGCTGCTACCGGAATCGCCTATTATGTACCCGGTTCCCGGCAGGTCGTTATCCGCAATCCCCAGCTGCAGGAGGTAACATCCCTGGATCTGCCGAAGGAGATCGTGGGTATGCCCTGCATCAGCTTGGATCGGAATGAAGT
>JAZUSG010000131.1:0-4046 GCA_045606605.1 Faecousia sp. | reverse complement strand
CGGGGAATCGGTAACCGGGTTCAGGCCGATCACCGCGTCACCGGCGCCTAAGGAAAGACCCTCCAAGGTGGAGGCGGTGATGCCGTCCGGGTCATCGGTGGTGTGGTTGGGCTGCAGCCCGCAGGACAGGGTGCCGGGAAGACCGATGGTGGTGTTGCAGTGGGCGGTGATGGGGATCTTGGCCGCAGCATAGATCAGATCCAGATTGCTCATCAGCTTGCATACCGCCGCAACCATCTCTGAGGTCAGACCCCGACTCACCTTGCGGATCATATCCGATGTGGTGTTTTCATCCAAGATCCACTCCCGCAGCTCCGCCACCGTCCAGTTGCGGATCTTCTCATAGGTGGGGGTGTTCACATCATCCTGGATGATGCGGGTGACCTCGTCGGCTTCATAGGGTACGGCGGGATTTTCCCGCAGGTCTGCAAGGGTCAGCGCAGAGAGCACCACCTTTGCCGCCACCCGCTCCTGGGCGTTTTCTGCGGCAATGCCGGCTAATTTATCGCCGGTCTTTTCCTCGTTTGCCTTGGCAAGCACGTCCTAAACATCTTTAAATGTGTAGGTTTTTCCCAAAAGGGTCGTTTTTAGTTTCATTTGATTCATTCCTTTTACACCACGTCATTGCGAGGGTGCGTCAGCACCCGTGGCAATCCGTTTAGGGGTCATTACGGATTCCCACGTCGCCTTCGGCTCCTCGGAATGACGTGCTTAAAATACTTGTTTATTTGGACAACACCAATGTCTTTACCACCACCGGCAGGGCAGGGCCTACCGGCGTGCCGATATCCAAAAAGCTCTCTGCCCCTAAGGACACCCGGTCAATACACAGACAGGGTCTGTCCGGCTGCAAAATACGGATGGCGTGGCCCAGGGCCTTTGCCATATCCGTCTGCAAACACACGATCAGCTCCCGCTGCCCGCTGCCCGTTACCAGGGCGCTGGCAAGGGCTTGCAGCTCCCCATAGGAAGGGGAGGGGTAGCCGGGGATCGCCAACACCACCGTGTCCGCATCCTGTCCCCGATAGGCATCGGCTACCGCCTCCGGGCACACCGGCATAGTAAGGGCCACCACCGGCAAGTTCTTTTGAGGAAGGCTGACGCCCCCGGAGAAGATGGTAGAGCCGGAGAGCTGGGCGCTGTGGCAACCGGCGCCGATCACCGTTGCCCGGATGGTCTCTGTCCCGAACCGAAACTGCCCCCGGCAGAGGAGACTCTCCCGGATCGTCTTCCCCAAAAGCACGCCTAAATCCCCGTAGGCAAAGGGGTCGGCATCCGTCTGGATGCAGTCGGCAACACCCCCGGAAAAGGAGATCACATCTGCCTTTTTACACACCCAACTGCCTTGATTTTCCTGGGTGGTCAGCTTGTCCAGCAGAGAAGAGGCAGGCCTTAAATCAGCCGCCATTTCCAGCGCCTGGACCAAAAGCTCCACCACCTGATTCAGGGCCGTTTCCTCCGGAATTTGACCCACCTGCAGGCTGCAAAGTTCCTTTAGCACCGGGGAGAGATAGGTGATCGCGCCCCGGCTGTCCAGCTTGATCAGCCGCCCGCCCACATTCAGGCAGCCGGTGGCTACGATTTTCCCGTCCTCTATATAAGATAGGTTGCTGGTACCGCCGCCGATGTCCATATGCAGTACGGTCTTTCCGGTTTTGGCGGAGTAGTCGGTAGCGCCTGCACCCTTGGCAGACAGCACACTCTCTAAATCCGGCCCGGCGGTGGCCACCACAAAATCCCCCGCAAAACCGGAAAGGGCGGACAGCACCTCCCGGGCATTTTCCTTGCGGGAGGTCTCGCCGGTAATGATCACCGCGCCGGTGTCCACCTGCTGTTTTGTAATACCCGCACAGGCATATTGTTCCGTTACCCACCGGGCGATGGCATCCCCATCCACCAGTTCCCCGGAAAGAAGGGGCGTAAAGATCACCGGACTTTGGTAGATTACCTGCCGCCGGTCAATCACCAGTTCCGGAACGGAAAAGGCGTTACCTTTGTTTTGTACAGTGAGGCTGGATACGATCAGCTGCGTGGTGGTTGTACCCACATCCAGTCCCACGCTCAATAGCTTATCCATTGCCGGTTACCTGCCGCAGGACCTGCTGCACCATCGCGCCGTCCGGGCGCACGGGATTGGTGCTGCAGCAGGGGTCAGCCAGGGCGGCGGCAATGAGCGCCTGCTCTGCGCTTGCTACGTCCCGGGGAGAGACCCCGGCCTGGGCAAGAGTCTGGGGGAGCTGCAGCTGCTTACGCAGGGTGCAGAGGGCATTTCTCAGATTCCGCACAGCCATCGCATCTGCCGTGCCCCCAAGACCTGCTGCCCGGGAGAGGGCAGCGTAGTGGGGATTCGCAGCGGCATTTGCCTCCACCACTGCCGGCAGCAGAATGGCATTTAATCTGCCGTGGGGCAGATGAAACCGCCCGCCCAATGCGTGGGCAATGGCATGGCACAGCCCCAGTCCCGATTGGGAGAAGGCAACACCTGCCATAGTCGCTGCCAAATGGATCTGCTGGCGCACAGTGGTATCCCCGGAAAAGGATGCGGGCAGCAGCCTGCCGGCTACGGATACGGCCTCTGCGGCCAGCGCCCGGGAGACGGTCCCCGCACCGGTGGCAACATAGCTTTCCACAGCGTGGGCCAAAATGTCATAGCCGGAATCGGCAATGAGGGTGCGGGGGAGGGTAGTGAGCAGATTGCTATCTAAAATTGCCAACTCCGGCTGCAGCGCCGGGTCGACCAGTGGGTGCTTGGTGTCGTTTACCGTCAGCACCGCAAAGTCCGTTACCTCCGAGCCGGAGCCGGAGGTAGAGGGGATGGCAACCAGCCGGATGGGCAGACCGGAAAAATACACCATCGCCTTGGCACAGTCCATAGCGCTGCCGCCCCCTAAAGCCACCACCGTGTCCGGCTGAAAGGCTTGTACCAGGGCCGTGCCCTGGGCAGTCAGCTCCACAGTGGGGTCCGGCCTTACTTCAAAAAATGCTTCCATCGCCTCTGCCTGTGCGGCTTTTTTCAGCTTGTCCGGCAGATCGGTCTTCTGAAAATACGGATCGGCAACCAAAAAGAGCCGCTTGCAGCCCAGCTGCGACAGCTCCCAAATAGCGCCGACACCGGATATGATCTTTGTCTTGCAGGAGAATACTTCCATTTACACCACCGCCTTTTGTTTTGAGTATTTCCCAAAAGAAGAAAAATATGTGTAAAGCGCTGTGTTTTTCCGGAAAATTGCGGGCAAAGGGGGTGTGCCGGGAGAAAAACGATGAAAAGAGAAGAAAAACAGGAGAATTGCGTAAAATTTTCGCAAAAAACATATAGACATTCTTTTTTCTTTATGTTAAAATGTATGTGGTGGAAGTTGGATTTTATCAAAAATGCCCCACCGATTCTTATAAATTAGCGGCTCCGCCGCATACTATTTTAGGAGGAAACCAATATGCAGTTAAACCTTGAAAAGTACGGCATTACCGGTACTACCGAGATTGTCTACAATCCTACTTACGAGCAGCTGTTCGAAGCTGAGATGGACCCCACCCTGGAGGGTTTTGACAAGGGTCAGCTCACCGAACTGGGCGCCGTCAATGTAATGACCGGTATCTACACCGGCCGTTCCCCCAAAGATAAGTTCACCGTGCTCGACGACACCTCCAAGGACACCGTGTGGTGGACCTCCCAGGAGTTCGCTAACGACAACAAGCCCGCTTCCCAGGAAGCTTGGAAGGCTTGTAAGGAGCTGGCTCTGAAGGAGCTGGCCAACAAGAAGCTGTACGTCATGGACGTCTTCTGCGGCACCAACCCCGACTCCCGTATGGCAATCCGCTTCATCATGGAAGTGGCATGGCAGGCGCACTTTGTTAAGAACATGTTCATTGCTCCCACCGAGGAAGAACTGGCCAACTTTGAGCCCGATTTCGTTGTTTACAACGCTTCCAAAGCTAAGGTTGAGAACTACAAGGAACTGGGTCTGAACTCCGAGACTGCTGTTCTATTCAACATCACTTCCCGTGAGCAGGTCATTCTGAACACCTGGTACGGCGGCGAGATGAAG
>JAZUSG010000130.1:0-4524 GCA_045606605.1 Faecousia sp. | reverse complement strand
GGCAGCATCACGCCGGGAGATGAAGGCATGGGGCATCGTCTTCACGGATGGCGCTCAGCGAAAACTGATCACCGCCCAGGAGGCCAGAAAGCTGAAGGCAGCGGGGAAATATCCCGGGGCAGGTGCGGTGCTGACCCCCTTAGCTCGTGAAATACTGGAGGAAACACAATGAAAATCGGAACGGTAACCGGGGCGGTATGGTCTTCCCGGAAAGCAAGCTGTTTGATGGGACAGACCTTTTTGGTGGTGGCCACCCCGGAGGGGGAAGTGGTGGCAGCAGATCAGGTGGGCGCCGGAAAAGGAGATAAGGTGCTGCTGGTCACCGGCACGGCGGCCTCTCGTTTCTGTATGGAAGCGCCGGTGGATGCGGCTGTTGTGGCCATTATCGACCCGGAGAAATAGAGAAGAAGGTTAGGCGTACAGATCAAAGCCTCCCTTGTGCAAAGGGAGGTGGCACGGCGAAGCCGTGACGGAGGGATTGTACAGTAGGCACTTACATCATTGTATTGTGAGGGCAAAATCAAACTGCGAGAACAATCCCTCAGTCAAAAATCAGAAGATTTTTGACAGCTCCCTTTACACAAGGGAGCCTTTCCGAAAACGGTACATATTGCAAAAAACCGACCTATGATCGTAACCATAGGTCGGTTTTACTGTTTTACGAAGCCCCGCCGAATCCCCGGGGGTTTTTATTACATCTCTTCCAAAAGCTGGGTCATATTATAAAGACCCGCCGGTTTTCCCAGAATAAACCGGGCCGCATCCACCGCGCCGTCGGCAAACATACCCCGGTCGCAGGCCTCATGCCGCAGGGTCAGCTGCGGGGTACTCGTGGCGATGTGCACCTCGTGAATGCCTACCACATTGCCCATGCGCAGGGAGCTGATCCCCACCTCGTGGGCAGTTCGTTTACCCTCACCGGCCCGGCCGCAATGGGCCGTTGCCTGGGGACGGGCCTCCCGCACCGCCTCAAAGAGCATCTTTGCCGTGCCGCTGGGGGCATCCACCTTCCGATTATGATGGATCTCCACGATCTCAATATCCGCATCCGGGAAGCTCTGGGCGGCCTGTTTCGCCAGCCGGCACAGCACCGCAATACCCAGACTCATATTACCGGAATAGAACACAGGAACGGAACTTGCGGCCTCATAGATGGCTGCCTTTTCCGCTTCCGTGTGGCCGGTGGTGGCTACCACCAGGGCGCACCGATTCCGGATGGCATATTCTGCCACGGACTGGGCGGCAGTATGGTGGGAAAAATCAATGACCATATCCGGCTGCACGTCGCCCAGCTCCCCGAATGTGCGGGGCACACCGTAGAGTCCGTCAACACTTACAAGACCCACTGTCTCGCCCTCCAGCCGCTGCTGCAGCAGTTTACCCATAGTGCCGTTGGCACCGCAAATTACAACTCGCATAGAAATTCTCCTGTTATTGGCTTATAAAGATACACCGCTACTTTTCAATAGCGGTGTATCAAAGAATCAGACGATAAATGCCTTGATTGCCTCAGATGCGCAAGCGGCATCGTCGGAAACGGTGAGAGTGATGTTCATATTGTTTGCCTCTGCGAAAGCAGCGCACCACAGAATGAACGCTTCACCGGCGGCCCGGTCAGAGCCGATGGTCTTATACAGGTTATCAATGTACACGTTGGTAATATCGAAGTTACCGGCATGAAGGCCGCTAAGTAAACCCTTTAATTTATCCTGATTGTTGATCTCGTACTCCTTGGCATTTACCAGGCGAACGCGGTAGCTTACATCATAAGTCAGCTGCTTGCCGTACTCAATGCAAACCACATCGCCCTGGGCGTTGGATACGGCGGCGTTAATCGCGTCGATGAGTTTCTTTGTCTTACCGGAGCCCTTGAGGCCCATAATGACTTGAATCATGGAAATTCCTCCTTTGCTTGCAGTTTCCTGCTTACAGTAATTTTACCAGTAATAACGCCATTTTGCAAGTGCAATTTCACTTTGTCATAAATTATTTTTATTTAAGAGGGCCGATTGGAAAAAATCGGCGATTTCCTGCCGGGTGGCGCAGACATTTCCCTGGAAGGCCTCCCGCTTACCGCCGCCCCGCCCCTTTAAGGAAGAGACAGCCTGCTGACCCAAGGCCTTTGCGTCCTGGGTGCGGCTGATGATGCACAGACTGTAGCCGTTTTTATCCGTACCGGCCAGGGTGATGGCAATGGGGCAGCGGGCGGCTAAGGAATCGCACAGCATCCGGTTTTCCGTTGGGGTCAGATCCGCTTCAAAATGCAGGGCAAAGGGCGCGTTTTCATAGGCGCAGGCCAGCGCCCCAAAGAGCCGCTTTTGGAAATTTGCGCACCGCAGCTTTTCCCCGGAAAGGGCCTCGTTCATCCGCTGGGCGGCAAGGCCGGTCTGCTGGATGGTTGCGGAAAAAGCCTGACTTACCAAGCGGTTTTGGGCATAGGCATCGCTTAAGATTTTGAGCGCCCGGCCACCGCAGGCCATTTCGATCCGCACGCCATCGTGGAATTTTACACAGGAGAAAAGCTTCACAAGACCCACCCCGCCCGTGTAGGGCAGATGGGTACCGCAGCAGGCGCACAGGTCAATGCCCGGGATCTCCACCAGCCGCACCGGCCAGGCAAGATCCTTCTTCCGCCGGTAGGGATAGCGGGGCAGCGCTTCTGCAGAAGGAACAAAGCAGTTTACCGGCAGATTCTCCCAAACGGCGGCATTGACCGCATCTTCAATTTGGGGCAGCGCCTCCGGGGCGATGGGGCCGTCAAAATCGATGGTGACCACATCCGCGCCCATATGAAAGCCCACATTGTGATAGCCGTAGAGCCGGTGGATCACACCGGAGACCATATGCCCACCGGTGTGCTGCTGCATCAGATCCAGCCGCCGCTCCCAGTGGATCGCGCCTTGCACCCTGCTGCCAACCGGCAGTGGCCCATCGCATAGGTGAACAACAGTGTCTCCGTCCTCCCAGACCTTAAGTACCTGTCGGTCGCCCAGGCGGCCGGTATCGCTGGGCTGACCGCCCCCCTCTGGATAAAAGGCGGTGGCATCCAATAGGATCTCCCACCCGGCATTTCCCTCCCGGCAGGCAAGGACTTCCCCGGTAAAAATTTTTTGGCAGCTGTCCGTATAATATAATTTTCTGACTTCCATAACCGATTCCCCTCAGCTTAGTCCTTTTTATCCATTGTACCACACAGAATCCCTATTTGCAACGAAGTTAGGCGGGACTTTGTCGAGGAGTTTTCCCGGAAGACATCCCGTTTTCGTGTGATTTCTAAACATTTTCCCGGTACACTTTTAGTACAAACCAAGGAGGACAAGCTATGCAATGCCAGAAACTGAAAACCTATATGGAGACCGGGCGGGTGGTGTTTCTGCCGGCAAAGGCCATCGTACCCAATCCCGCCCAACCCCGCAAACTGTTCCGGGAGGAGGCGCTGGATGAGCTGGCAGAGTCCATCCGGCGCCACGGGATCCTCCAGCCCCTGTTGGTGCGGCGGGTGGGGAACAATTATGAGCTGATCGCCGGGGAGAGGCGGCTGCGGGCGGGGATCGCCGCTGGGCTGACGGAAGTGCCCTGTATTTTAATGCAAATGTCTCCTCAGGAATCCGCTACGGCGGCGCTGGTGGAGAATCTCCAGCGGAAGGATCTGGATTATATTGAGGAGGCCCAGGGCATGGATACCCTGCTGCGCCAGTGGAATATGAGTCAGGAGCAGGTGGCAAAGCTTTTGGGCAAGAGCCAAAGTGGGGTGGCCAATAAGCTGCGGCTGCTGCAGCACAGTGTGAAGGTGCTGCAGACCCTGCGGGAGACGGGTCTTTCCGAGCGCCACGCAAGGGCGCTGCTGAAGCTGCCCACGGATGTGCAGAAAATGCAGGCCATCTCCGTGATCGCCCGGCAAAATATGAATGTGGCCCGGGCGGAGCAGTACATAGAATCGCTGCTGAGCCAAGAGGACCCGGGGGCATACCGGGCCAATGTGGGGGCATTTTTGAGCCGATTAGACCAGTCCCTGGCGCGTATCCAGCTCTCCGGCATTTCCGCTGTGTCCGAGCGCCGGGAAACCGAGAGCCAGATCGTGCTGACGATTACCATTCCCAAATAATAGGAAAGAATATATTGTAGGGACACCCCTGGAGGGGTGTCCACGAAAAGGGAAACGGATTCCCACGGGCATAAATGCCCTCGGAATGACGAGGAAACCGTAAAAAACCACGTCATTGCGAGGACCTCGAGGGAAAGTCCCTACGAGGGTTATTGCAAATGGCAAATGATTTGTAGGGGGCGGCGCCTTCGACGCCCCGTCCACTACAGAAGGCGATAAAAAGGGCGTGTTGCAAATTGCAATACGCCCCCGATATGGTTATGCTTTTTTGTTATCTTCCGGTAGAGAGATTGGACCTTGTTGATTTTCAAAGTCACGGATACATTGCCGAATTAAGTGTAAAACCTGTCCGTTACCGGACCGACCCTCATATTTTGCAATATAGTGTAGTTTGTAATGCATTTCTGGGTCTATCTCTA
>JAZUSG010000129.1:0-6539 GCA_045606605.1 Faecousia sp. | reverse complement strand
GTGGAGCAGGGCCTCATCGGCAAGCCTGTTTCCTGCCGCGCCTCCATCAGCCGCAACTATGGCATTTACGGCGAATTCCTGCCCCACCTGTGCAAGCGCGGCGGCGGCATCGGCTTCGGTATGGGCGGCTACTACCTGACTGCACCGGCTTCCATTCTTGGCCCTGTGAAGGCAGTTTCCGCTTTCACTGCCATCAATGACCCTGACCGGGTCAACACCCGCATCGGCACCGACCGTGAGGGCAAGGACCTTTACGGCCGTGAGTACAAGCTGGAAGATGCCAATGTGATCACCGCCACTATGCAGTATGAAAGCGGCGTTCTGGGCACTCTGCACATGAACTCCGACTGCATCCTGGACGAGACCTACGGCTTAGAGATCTACGGCACCGAGGGTATTCTGTATATGGGCAACCCCAACGAGTTTGGCAACCCCGTTTACATTAAGAAGACTCTGTCCGACAAGTTCGAGTTCCCCCACACCCATGGTTATGCGGAAAACTCCCGGGGCGTGGGCGCTGCCGAAATGGCTTGGGCGATTGTCAATGGCCGCAAGAACCGTGCAAGCAAGGAAATGGCATTCCATGTCTTTGAGCTGATGCACGGCATTATGACCTCTGCCGACACCGGCAAGATGGTTACCCTGGAATCTACCTTTGAGACTCCCGCTGCTCTGCCCGCAGGCTATATGGGCGACGGCGACTGGACTCGTAAGGAAGAAAGCGCTTTGGCATAAGTATTTACCCGTAGGGGGCGAGTTCCTCGCCCCCTACATTGCAACTTAGGAGGGTTTTTATGCGTGCAAGGCAACTGGAATGGCACGGAAGGGGACTGCGTGATCTTTGATCCCCGGGATGCTACCCCGGAATTGGGCGCAAAGTGCTTCCAAAACGCGGTGGAGAATCTGCGCCGCTTGGTGCAGGATGTTTATCCCACCCTATAACTTCGAATTTTCAGAAGACCGATCTGTCGGTCGGCCTTCTTTTCTTTATTTTTTGCAGCCGGAGGTGATCCCACGTGTCCCAGCCACCCATCCCCCGGGAAGAATATGAGATCGTGGCCTATCCCAGGTTAAATCACGTACGCGCCAGCATCGTGCGGATCGTCAGCCGCAATACCCACGTCCACCGGGCGCTGGAATTGGGCCTGGTGCTGGAGGGAAATGCCACCGTACGGGTGGATGAACGGGAATTTTCCGTGGAAAAAGGCGCGGTGTTCTTCTTTAACACCAACGAGCCCCATCAAATTCAGGCCTCCTCCCAGGCAGGTGTCAAGATCGCCTATTTGCAGGTGGCAAGCTCCTTCTGCGGCGAATATCTGCCCTGTTTTCGGAATCTGGAACTGCTGGAAAACGATTTGGTAAAGGTACTGTCTCCGGCGCAAATGCAGGAGCTGACGAAGCTTCTGATGCAGGCGCTGCAAAGCTATTTGGCGGAGGACTCCGACCTGTATGCCCTGCACTGCGTGCACAGCATTTGCGGTCTGTATAGTTTTCTTCTCAGCAAAGTGCCCTACCGGCAGATGACCGAGGCGGCATACCTTGCCCGGAACAAAAAAATGGCCCGGCTCAGCCGGATCACAGAATACATTGATAATAATTACAGCGAAAAGATCACATTGGCCCAGTTAGCGGAGCAGGAAAATGTTACGACCACTTACCTCTCCCACTTCATCCACGACCATCTGCATATGACCTTCCAGGAGTATGTAAGCTCCGTCCGGTTTGAACGGGCGCTGAAGCTTCTGCGGGACACCTCTATGTGTATGACGGACGTGAGTGTGGTCAGTGGTTTTTCCGATGTAAAGTACCTGTCCCGGATGTTAGAAAATCACTTTGGCATTCCGGCCCAGGAAGCGTGCCAGAAACTGCGGCGGGAAACACCTCTGCAGCAGACAGCTCAGGAGCAGATCTTTGCCTCCGAGGAGCTGGGTCGCAGCTGGCTGGACGCGTTTTGGTGTGATTATACCGCGGAAGCGGTCGGAAATTAAATAAGGAAAGGAAATTGGGACTATGAACAAAAAAGGCATTGCCGTAGCAGGTAATATGATCGTGGATATGCTCTATCCCATCGCAGGTATTCCCAAGCCCGGCGAACTGACCACCATCACCGCAGAAGCTGCAAAATCCATCGGCGGCTGTCTGTGCAACGATATCGTGGACCTGGCAAAACTGGATCCTGCGCTGCCTTTGGTGGCATTGGGCCGCACCGGTGATGATGAGGCCGGCGCATTCATTATGGAGAATCTGAAAGCGCACAAGAATATCGATATGCAGCACGTGAAGATCACCGGCACAACCTCCTTTACCCTGGTTATGGCTGATGAGATCACCAAGCAGCGCACCTTCTATCACTGCCGTGGCGGTAACGCCGGTTTCTGCGAGGAGGACATTCCCTGGGATAAATTGGATGTGGATATGCTGCACATCGGTTACATCCTGCTGCTGGATGCCCTGGACGAAGATGACAGTGCCTATGGCACAAAGATGGCAAAGCTTCTGCACACTGCGCAGCAGCACGGCATCAAGACCTCTATCGACGTGGTTTCCGAAGCCAGCGACCGGTTCGCCAAAAAGGTTTGCCCGGCGCTTAAGTACACCGACTACTGTGTGATCAATGAAGTGGAAGCCGCGGCCACCACAGGCATTGCGCTGCGCACCGAGGACGGTAAGCTCATTCAGGAAAATATGCCTGCAGCCCTGAAGAAAATGAAGGAGCTGGGCGTTTCCACTTGGGCGGTCATCCACTGCCCCGAGATTGGCTGCGGCCTGGATGAAAACGATAATATGGTGGAAGTTCCTTCCCTGAAGCTGCCTGAGGGCTGGATCGCCGGCACTGTGGGCGCAGGTGATGCGTTCTGCTCCGGCGTGCTCTATGGCGCGTGGAAGGGTATGGACTTAAAGTCCGCCATTGAGCTGGGCACCGCTTCTGCGGTTTGTTCCCTGTCTCAGCCCGGCGCAACCGAAGGTATGCGTACCGCACAGGAAGCAATGAAGGTTTATAACGAGCTGCGATAAGAAAGAAGGATTTTATTATGAATGCAGTAATGTACGGCGGCGGTAATATCGGCCGCGGATTTATCGGCGCGCTGCTGAGCCAGTCCGGCTACCGGGTCACCTTTATCGATGTGGCCGAGCCTGTGGTAAAGCATCTGCAGGAAAAGGGCTGCTACCCCATCCGCTATGTGGAAAGCACCGGCTATGAAGATGTGCTGGTGGAAAATGTCACTGCGGTCAACGGTAACGATACCGAGGCTGCCTCCGATGTGATCGCTTCTTGCGACATTATGGCCACAGCAGTGGGCGCCCGGATTTTGAAGTTCATCGTGCCCAATATCGTTGCCGGTCTGCGCAAGCGCTGGGCAATGGGCGGCAAGCCGCTGAACATCATTGTCTGCGAAAACCTGATGGATGCCAACCTGGTGGTGGAAGGTATGATCAAGGAGCAGCTGACCGAGGAAGAAAAGGCAAAGTTTGACGAGACCGTAGGTCTGGTGGAAGCCTCCATCGGCCGTATGGTTCCCGTGCAGACCGAGGAGATGAAGGACGGCGAGCCGATGCGGGTATGTGTGGAGCGCTACGGCTTCCTGCCCACCGACAAGGCTGCCTTTAAGGGCGGCGTGCCGGAGATCAAGAATATGGTTCCCTTCGCACCTTTTGATTTCTACTTAAAGAGAAAGCTCTACATCCACAATATGGGCCACGCCACCTGCGCATATTTGGGCGACCTGCTGGGTCTTGAGTATATCTATCAGTCCATCGATGTGGCGGATGTACGCATCTTGGTGCAGAACGCGATGCTGGAGAGCGCCAAGGCACTGTCCGAAAAGTACGGTGTGGAGCTGGGCGGCATCGTGATGCACATCACAGACCTGCTGAACCGGTTTACCAACGCTGCGCTGAAGGATACCTGCGCCCGTGTGGGCGGCGACCCCGGCAGAAAGCTCAGCCCCGACGATCGGTTGATCGGCTCTTCCCTGCTGGCACTGGCACAGGGCATTACTCCCGCATACATCGCCGTGGGCGCTGCAGCCGGCCTGTTCCGCTATATTAAGGAAGCAGAGGGTATGGAGCAGGGAATGGATGCGGCAAAGCAGGTGCTGAAGGAAGTCTCCGGTTTGGATGCCGACAGTGAACTTGCTGGGCTGATCCTGCCTATGTATGAGAAGATCCTCTCCGGCGCGACTGTTGCGGATCTGCGCCGGGCAGCCGATAGCGTGAAGGCAAAAAGCCTGACTGCCATCATCTAAGTCTGTCAAATCTACCGAAACGAAGAATATTATTTTGTTATAGTTGTATAAAAAAGCGATTACCGCAAGATAATCTCCCGGAAATCGCAAAATAAACTTGAATATCCCCTTGCAGTATGGCATTATGAAGTTAATCAGGAAAATAGCGCCTGAGAACGAAATAACAAACGAAAGGAAGTATATAAAATGGCAACATTCCGTTTTACTGTAGGCCCTTGGAACGTACATGAGGGCAACGAGACCTTTGGTCCCGGCAACCGTAAGAGCGTCCCCTTTGAAGAAAAGATCAAGAAGTTCGCAGAGATCGGCATCGACGGCATCCAGTTCCACGACGACGATGCAGTGCCCGATATGAACAATATGACTGAGAAGCAGATCATTGACTACGCTAAGGACGTTAAGTCCGAGCTGGACAAGTACGGTCTGTTCGCAGAGTTCGTCGCACCCCGTCTGTGGTTCGACAAGCGCACCAACGACGGCGGCTTCACCGCTTCCCTGAAGGAAGACCGTGACTTCGCTATGTGGCGTGCACAGCGCTCCTGCGACATCGCTAAGGCCCTGGGCACCAACAAGATCCAGCTGTGGCTGGCTCGTGAAGGCACCCTGTGCGCTGAGTCCAAGAGCCCCGTTGATATGACCAACAACCTGATCGACGCTTTCAACAAGATCCTGGCATACCGTGAGGATGCTCTGATCCTGGTTGAGCCCAAGCCCAATGAGCCCGTTGACCGCTCCATCGCTGGTACCGCTGGCCACGCTCTGGCTATCGGCGCGCAGACCATCGACCCCAGCCGTGTCGGTCTGTGTATCGAGACTGCTCACTCCGTGCTGGCAGGCCTGGATCCCGCTAACGATATGGGCTTCGCTCTGGCTCTGAACAAGCTGTGGGGCGTTCACCTGAACGACCAGAACGGCATCCGTTACGACCAGGACAAGACCTTCGGCGTTGAGAACCTGCGTAACGCATTCAACCAGGTTAAGGTTCTGTACGAAAACAACTTCGGTGATCGCGGCAACTTCGAGTGCGTAGGTCTGGACGTTAAGGCTCTGCGTACCCAGCCCGATGAGGACTGCTACCGTCACATCATCAACTCCAAGCGCATCTTCGAGCTGCTGCTGGAGAAGGTAAAGCGTTTCGACTACGAATTCCAGGCTGCTTGCGTCAAGGAGCAGAACTTCGAAAAGCTGGAAATGTACGTTATGGAACTGCTGATGGGCGTGGCATAAGCTGCTCTCAATCCATAATACATCAAAAGGGACGACCTTCGGTCGTCCCTTTTTTCTTGCCTTTTTGGGGAAAAACGGGTATGATAAAAGAAAAAAGGAGGGATTTAGGATGTTTGAAGGTTTTTCTCCCGAGACGGTGGATTTTCTGTGGGGAATCCGGATGAACAACAACCGGGAGTGGTTTTTGGAGCACAAGAAAGATTATGTAAACTACCTCTATGAGCCGATGAAAGCCCTGGGCAAGGATCTGTTTCAGCCGTTTTTGGAGCGCAGCGGCAGCGTGCTGAAGGTCAGCCGGATCTACCGGGATGCCCGTATGCATCACCCAGTCCCCTATAAGGAGAGCCTGTGGATCTGTATCCGGCAGGATGTGGAGTGGTGGGCGGAAAATCCCTGCCTGTACTTTGAGATCCGCCCGGAGGGTGTCAGTTACGGCTTTATTTTATGGCGGCCAAAGCCGGGGGATATGGAAGCCTTCCGCCGGGATATTGCCGGTCGTTCCCGGGAATTTCTCCGGCTCATAAAAGAAACGGAAAAGGCCACCGGCGTGCCCATCACCGCTACAGTCTACAAGCGGCCCAAGGAAGCGCCCATCCCCTCCCTTGCGCCCTACTATGCCTGGAAGGGTGGCATCGCCTGCGTGGTGGATGAGCCGGTGGGGGAAGAAATGTTCGGGCCGGAGCTGGGCATCCGGGCTAAGGCATTTATAGAAAAGCTGATTCCCCTGTACGAATACTTCGTAAAACTATATGCCCGGGAATAATATTTTCGTTTCTTGTTGATTTTTGCAAGAAAACCTGTATAATATAGAATGGTATGAGATGGACTTCCATCACAAAGACATATTCTTTTATCTACCCATCCGGGGAAACGGAAGGAGAAGTAGTACATGATTATTACCCAGAAAAAACCCATCGAAGAAGTTATGGCTTTGGTTGGCGACGCAAAGACCGTTGCCATCGTAGGCTGTAACAGCTGCGCTACCGCTTGCCAGACCGGCGGCGAAGCACAGATCAAGGAACTGTCCGCTATTTTGGAAGCTGCCGGCAAGAAGGTAGTTGCCAC
>JAZUSG010000128.1:0-4653 GCA_045606605.1 Faecousia sp. | reverse complement strand
TGGCTCACAGAACGACATGGCTACGATCCGTCTTGGGTAGCTCGCTGTGCCGCCGGGAACATACAGGCCTGCCCGGTCCACGGGGATGATCCGCTGACCCACAATTGCACCATCTGCATTCTCAATTTGAAAACCGCTACGGACTTGGCACGCGTGGAAGGTGCGGATATTCTCCGCTGCTTTTTCCAGAATTTTTAAAAAACGGGGTTCTACAGATGCAAAGGCTTCCCGGATCTCATCCTGAGATACCAACAGAGAGGACAATTTCACCCCGTCAAACCGCTCACAGTATTCGTACAGCGCCCCATCTCCCCGCTCACGCACCTGCTTAACGATCTCACGAACTACGTCAGTTACATTGATTTCAGATTGGGCTCTGGCGAAAATCTGCGCGTTATCCACTTCGCCGTACTGCATAATCTTGATCATTTCTTTTCCTCCAACTGGACAGATATCTGCTTAACAAGCTCGGTGATGGCCTCATTTTTAAACCGGTAACCGGATTTATTGGCAATGAGTCGTGCGCTGATGGGAACGATGGTTTCCACCACATTGAGCTTATTTTCCCGCAACGTTGTCCCGGTTTCCACAATATCCACGATCACGTCAGAAAGGCCTAAAATGGGCGCGATCTCAATAGAGCCGTTTAAATGGATAATGTCGATATCCCGCCCTTTTGAGCGGTAATAATTTCTTGCAATATTGGAAAATTTGGTTGCGACACGGAGTGTCCGCTCCGGATTATCGTAGAAATCTTCTTTTGCTGCTACAGCCATCCGGCATTTACCGATATCCAGGTCCAAAAGCTCATAGATATCCGGTTCATACTCCAAAAGAATATCCTTACCGGCAACACCCACATCCGCAACACCGTGTTCCACATAGATGGCAACATCAGAAGGCTTCACCCAGAAATAGCGCACACCGCACTCTGGATTTTCGAAGATCAGCTTGCGATTGTTTTCGTAGATCGCAGGACAGGCAAAACCGGCCTTCTCAAACATATTATACACTTTTTCGCCTAATCTGCCCTTGGGCAGCGCGATATTAAGCATCGTTTTCAAACGCCTTTACCTCCCCGTTTTCAAATCGCAGAATACGGCGATACCTCGCTTTTTCCGGTGCGATTCGCTGCAGCTGCACAGTAGATCCATCGACTGAAAGAGCATCCGCCGCTTGACGCAAAGCGCTAAAATCCACCGTTTCATCATAAAGCAGCAATATATCTGCATCATAGTTCTTAAAAGTATTTTTTGCCTGCAGCGTATCCAGGTACACGGCAAAACCAATTGCATGGGATTTATGGCCCATTTTCTGCATAAGGCGGTCATACTGTCCACCGGAGAGCACACTCATCGGCACGCCCTCCACAAAGCCCTTGAATACGATACCGTTATAGTATTTCATATCACTGACCACAGAAAAATCGATTCGCAGTATATCACCGCAAATACTATCTGAAAGCAGCCGGATCAGATCCTCAAATTGCGCGATTGCATCTTCCCTTACAATACCGGTAATGATTTTACGCAGGCGTGGCATAACAGCTTCTGCCGTACCGTAAATGCCAGCCAACTCGCAAAGCGCTTTTGCTTGCGAAGCATCCACACTACTATTTTCACACAATTTAGAAAGTTCGTGAATATTCTTTTCGCCAATGCATTTGAGCATTGCGCTCTTTCCCTCCTGGGATACCGATACCCGATCAAGAATCTCAAAAATGAAATCCAGATAGGAAACCGTCAACACACAATTATCCGAAATTTGTTTCAAGCTTTGCGCTGCCAGCGTCAGGACTTCATAAATGCTATAATTATCGATATCACCGATACATTCCAAGCCAGTCTGGCGGATTTCCTTAAAGGCCTGTGTATCCTTGGATACCCGGTAGACATTTTCATCATAATAGTACCGCTGAACGCAGCCTTTTTGGAATGTGCTGTTCTTAATAATGGAAAATGTAACGTCCGGTTTCAGCGCCATCAATTTTCCGTTTGTATCTGTAAACGTGATCACGCTATCGGAAATCAAGAAATCCTTATTGCGCACATATAGGTCGTATTCCTCAAATTGGCTCATTTTGAAGTGAGAATATCCGAAACCGGAGTATAAAGAGCGCAAGGAATAGCTGATCTTTTCGTCGTATTTGAATACTGTATCTGAAATATTCATCTTCACTTCTCCGATTCTTTCAGCTTCCCAATGACAGATTGATAACCACCACCGCCATAATTTAAGCAGCGGCTCACTCTGCCAATCGTTGCAGTACTAACGCCCACTTGCTGAGATATGGTCTGATAACTCTTTCCCTCACTAAGCAAAAACGCTGTATCCAGGCGCTGGGCCATATCCTGTAATTCATTGATCGTGCATAAATCGTCGAAGAAATTATAGCAATCCTCCAAATTATCCAGGGACAAAATCGCTTCAAACAGTCTGTCAATAGACGCAGAACGGTATTTAGGCATAAGAATTCCTCCTGAATTTAAATAACATCACTATGTTAGCACATCACCGCGCTAAAGTCAAGTCAGATTTATATTATAGAAGCACTGTCAATTACACAAAAACCGGTCTGCTAAATATAGCAGACCGGCAGAATTATTTTTCCTTATAATATAGCATACAGTGGCAGTATCCTTCAAACTCCGGATCGGCAATTTGCTCCCGAAACTCCTGACAGATGCATTTATATGCTTCTTCCTTTCCCAAACGGCAGGGGCAATAACCGTCTTTTTCTTTTAAGCCTTCTTTGATCATTCGTACCATCTCAGAATCGGCATTCAGGCGTACCTTTCCCATAATATCCTCCAATGTTTTTTTACATTGTATCACATCGTTCTAAAATTAGCAATAAAAGGACGCTTTCCACTTGAAGAATGTGCATACATATGCTACACTTACTTTGCTTAAATTATTGAAGGAGGCATTTTATGTCTGCTGAAATTATGCAACAGCCGGTATTCGAAACACCGGATTTGATTTTGGATTGCATCCTGGATATGGGCGAAATTTTATTGTCCAGCGGTGCTGAGGTTTTACGGGTTGAAGATACCTTAACGCGTATATGCAAAGCTTACGGATTTCATAATATCAATGTGTTTAGCATCACATCCTGCATTGTACTCACTGCAAACAGCGGAGATGGGCGGATTTTTACCCAGACACGCAGAGTGCCGAACCGAAGCACCAATCTGCAAAAGGTTGCCGTTGTTAATGCATTGTCCAGGAATATTTGTAAAAATCCCATTTCTGCAGGTCTCTTTAAAGAAAAAATCGCAGACATTCAGCGCGTAAAAGTATATTCCCCCATCGCGCAATGCCTTAGCTACATAGTAACCGCATCTGCATTTACAATTTTCTTTGGCGGCACAGCACTGGACGCTGTCGCTGGTGCTTTTTCCGGCGCATTCGTGTTCTTTGTTCAATTACTTATACAAAAAATGCGTATGAACAACATACTGCAAAGTGCATTAGTAAGTGCTTTTTCCGCGTTTTTTATTGTTCTGATGGTGACAATCGGACTTGGTCAAACTCCGGATAAAATCATCATCGGAAACATAATGCTGCTGATTCCCGGAGTAGCCTTTACCACCGCTCTGCGTGATTTAGTCAACGGCGACACACTTTCCGGCCTGATAGGAATTTGCGAATCTGTCTTAAAAGCTATTTCCATCGCAATTGGCTTTGCAGCTGTATTGGTTGGTTTTGGAGGTGTGTTATGAAAGAATACATTCTGCAAACACTGATGGCTGCGCTGGGTTCCCTCGGCTTTGCAGCACTATTTAATGTGCACGGGAAGCGTATGATCCTATTCTTTTTAGGTGGCGCGTTGGATTGGGCCGTATACCTTCTATGCGTTCATAATGGTCTCAATACATTCATCGGTCTGTTTCTCGCCACATCAACTGCAGCATTTATCAGTGAGTTTTTAGCCCGCGTGATTCACACCCCTGTTTTGATTTTATTGGTTCCGATGCTGATTCCTCTGATCCCTGGCGGCAGCCTTTACTACAGTATGGATGCCATGATTCGTGGAGAGAAAAATGATTTCCTATTACACGGCTCTGCTGCGATCACTTCTGCCGGTGCAATCTGCTTAGGCATTATATGTGTTACAACCATCACACATATAATTTTCAGTATTATGGAACACTTCAAAATAAGCAAAATTGAGCACAAATAATGGAAGCTATTATGGTCCGGTAGCGTTACCGGACCATAAATTCCGAGCAGAAAAAATAATTTGCAGAAAATGTGAAAATTGGTTGACAAATCATTCATAGCGTGGTATTATAACCAAGCGTTGAGAAACGCAACAATAAATATGCGCGAGTGGTGGAATTGGTAGACTCGCTAGATTCAGGTTCTAGTGCTCATTCCGGGCGTGGGGGTTCAAGTCCCCCCTCGCGCACCAAAATACAGATACACTTCGGTGTGTCTGTATTTTTTATTCGTATGCCGTGGGGGCTTGAACCCATTAAATGCAACGCGAATGAGCGTTGCCCGCGAGGGCTCGACCGAGCGGAACCTTTATCTTTGCAAAGCAAAGATGCAAGTCAAGTCCCCCCTCGCGCACCAAAAATACAGATACACTTCGGTGTGTCTGTATTTTTTATTCGTATGCCGTGGGGGGCTTGAACCCATTTAATG
>JAZUSG010000127.1:0-23796 GCA_045606605.1 Faecousia sp. | reverse complement strand
AGGAAGACAAATTGGAGTAGCAACTCCTTGGCTCACAGAACGACATGGCTACGATCCGACTTCTTGCATTTGGCATCCAGGCAGAGCAGAAACACCGTTTCCTGCTCCCGACCCAAAAAATAGTGCTTCAAATAATCACCGCACTGCTCAATCGTTTTTAGTATTTTCCCCTGCTCACTTTGCTTAACAAGATAATATCTGCTTACCTGTTTCACAAGCGTCAAGAAGGTTGCGGCATTTTTCCCCATACCTTCTATCTGTTCCAGTTCCTCCGGAGTTGCCTCCAGAACAGCCGTCAGTGAACCAAAGTGATTTATCAGCCGGTGGGCAATGGGGTTGGTATCGACCCTTGGAATGCAATAGAACAAAAGAAGCTCCAAAACATATAATTCATCAAAATTATCCAGGCCTTCTTTTAGAAAACGGTCTCGCAGCCGCTGCCTGTGATCCTTATGTATCGACATATTTTCACTCCATTCGAGGATTTTTCTTGCTATTTTCAAAAAAACCGTTACAATAGTATATAGCGCATTAAATTTGCGGAAGTTTTCCCAAATATTGCACAAGATATGGCAGGAGGAGAGATCATATGGAAGAAATCAACAATCAGTTTCCCTGGCTGGAACTGATGGATCGCCCTGCTTTTTGTGTAAAAGACGGTGTGGTCATCGCGCTGAACGCTGCCGCAACCCGCCGGATGCTTCACTTGGGAACGAATGTGCAGGAGATTGTAAAAGAGCACTACGGCGCGTATCAGGTGCTGCAGGATGGGCGGTTGTATGTTACCGCTTACATCGGTGGTATCCCCTGCAATGCCAGTGTTACCCGCACTTTGGATTGCGATATTTTTGTGGTCAACCAGGATATGGATGACGGACAGCTGCAGGCCCTGGCCTTGGCCGCCCAGCAACTGCGAATTCCCCTTTCCAATGTGATGACCGTGTATGACCAGCTGGCCGCTAAGGGAAATGAGGATCCCCAAGCTCAGCGGCAGGCAAGTCAAATGCGTCAAGGACTCTACCAGCTGATGCGGATCATCAGCAATATGTCGGATGCCGGTTATTACCAAAATAGCGGCGATGTTGGAATGGAATCCGTAGAACTTGCCAGCGTTTTCGACGAAATTATGGAAAAGGTGCAATCGATCTATTCTGACCGGGATGTTACTGTATCCTACTCCGGTCTCCCCTTCTCCGTGTTTGCGGTGGCAAACACCGAGAAACTGGAACGGGCGGTTTACAATCTGATCTCCAACGCCATTAAATTCGCGCCCAGCGGCAGTAATGTGGATGTCAGGCTTACAAAAAGCGAAGATCTCTTAAGCTTTACAGTGGTGAATCCCTATGATCCCGCGTCAAAGCTGCCCAGTTTTTGGGACCGCTACCGCAGAGAACCGGCAATTGAAGATCCCCGGTATGGTGTCGGTCTTGGTATGACGCTCATCAGCTCTGTTGCCGCCTGCCACGGAGGTACTGTGCTGATCGATCACCCCTCCGAGGGTGAGACCCGGGTCACGATGACCATCTCGGTGCAGCAAAGAAATTCGGATGCCGTGAGAAGTCCTGTAATGCGCATCGGCGATTATGCCGGTGGGCGGGACCGGGCGCTCTTGGAGCTTTCTGATGTGCTCCGCCCGGATTCTTACGAAAAAAATCATTAAGTACGCCCCTGCCTGCTTATGCAGGCAGGGATTTTTTATAGCTGCCGTTTCAGATATGCGCCGGTATAACTGCCTTCCACCTGAGCCACCTCTTCCGGCGTGCCGGCAGCTACCACATAGCCGCCCTGATCGCCGCCCTCCGGGCCTAAGTCGATGATATAGTCCGCAGTTTTGATCACATCCAAATTGTGCTCGATCACCAGCACCGTGTTGCCCGCATCCACCAATTTTTGCAGCACATCCACCAGCTTGTGCACATCAGCCGAGTGCAGGCCGGTGGTAGGCTCGTCCAAAATATAGATGGTGCGACCGGTGGAAACTCTCGCCAATTCCGTTGCAAGCTTGACCCGCTGGGCCTCGCCGCCGGAAAGGGTGGTGCTGGACTGGCCTAATTTTACATATCCCAGACCCACTTCCACTAATGTTTGGGCTCTTCTGCGAATCTTGGGTAGGTTTTCAAAGAAATCCACCGCCTCTTCTGCGGTCATATCCAGCACCTGCGCAATATTTTTGCCCTTATACTGCACTTCCAGCGTCTCCCGGTTATACCGCTGACCCTGACACACCTGACAGGGAACATACACATCCGCCAAGAAATGCATTTCGATCTTTACTAAACCATCACCGCTGCAGGCCTCGCATCGGCCGCCTTTCACATTAAAGGAGAATCTGCCCGGACCGTAGCCACGCATTTTGGCATCCGCCGTGGATGCAAACAGATCCCGGATATCGTTAAAAAGTCCGGTGTAGGTAGCAGGATTGGAACGCGGTGTGCGGCCGATGGGGCTTTGGTCGATATCGATCACCTTATCCAAATGCTCAATACCCTGCACACAGCGGCAAGCGCCGGGTCTGGTACGGGCGTGGTTGAGCTTGCCCAGGAGGGTCTTATTCAAAACCTCGTTCACAAGGCTGGACTTACCGGAACCGGACACACCGGTTACGCAGGTGAGCGTCCCCAAGGGGATCGACACGTCAATATCCTTCAGATTATTTTCCGATGCACCCACAACGGTAAGCCGCTCGCCGTTTCCCCTCCGGCGGGAAGACGGAACCGGAATCTTCTTGAATCCGGTGAGGTACTGACCGGTAACGGACCGGGGCTCTGCGCAAATCTGTTCCAGCGTACCCGCAGCCACGATCTCGCCGCCATGGGCGCCTGCACCGGGGCCAACGTCGACAATATAGTCTGCTGCCCGCATTGTATCTTCATCGTGCTCTACCACGATCAGCGTATTTCCTAAGTCGCGAAGGCGCTTCAGCGTGCCCAGAAGCTTATCGTTATCCCGCTGGTGCAGACCAATAGAAGGCTCATCCAAAATATACAGCACACCCATCAGGGAAGAACCGATCTGGGTTGCCAGCCGAATCCGCTGACTTTCGCCACCGGAGAGCGTACCGGCTGCCCGGGACAGGGTCAGATACTGCAAACCCACATCCATCAAAAAGCGCAGACGGGCCTGGATCTCCCGGACAATTTGGGCAGCGATAATGGCCATATTGCCCTCTAACTTCAAATTTTCTGTAAATGCCAGCGCCTCGCCGATGCTCATACGGCAGAAATCCATAATACCGATGCCGCCAACGGTTACCGCTCTTGCTATCTCAGAGAGGCGCTCACCATGGCATTGGGGGCAGGGCGCAGTGGCCATACATTCTTCCAGTTCCTTCCGGGCAGCATCCGATTGGGTCTCCCGGTAGCGGCAGCTGATATTATTGAGAATGCCCTCAAAGGGCTGCTCCAGCACGCCCATTCCGCTGCTGCGATTATAGGTCATCCTTAGTTTTTCACCCTTCGTGCCGTAAAGGATCACATCCATAGCCTCACGGGGCAGTTCGGACACCGGTGCAGTCAGAGAGAAATGGTATTTTTGCGCCAAGGCTTCAAAATACATCCGGAAAATGGAATCCGTCCGGGCATTGCTCCAGCCGGAGGCCTGAATCGCACCGTCAAAAATAGATTTGGATTTATCCGGAATTACCAAATCTTCATCCGCGATCAACTGAAAACCCAGACCCGTACAGGCCGGGCAAGCGCCGGCAGGATTGTTAAAAGAGAACATTCTTGGCTCTAACTCCGTCAGGCTGATACCGCAATCTTCACAGGCATAGTTCTGCGAAAAGCTCAGTTCTTCCCCGCTGTCCGGCAGGCTGATGGTAACCAGGCCACCGGAATGGGAACAGGCGGTTTCAATGGAGTCGGTAAGCCGGCGGCGCTGACCCTCCCGGATCACCAAACGGTCCACCACCAGTTCGATGGTGTGCTTTTTGTTCTTCTCCAGCTGGATCTGCTCACTGAGATCATAAAGAATACCATCTACGCGAACACGGGCAAAGCCCTGCTTCCGGGAATCCTCAAAAATTTTGGTGTGCTCACCTTTTTTGCCCCGGACGATGGGAGAAAGTACCACAAAACGTGTTCCCTCACCCAGTGTTTCCACCCGGTCCACGATCTGATCGATGGTCTGTCTGCTGATCTCCTTACCACACTTAGGGCAGTGCGGAATTCCCACCCGTGCCCACAGAAGACGCAGGTAATCATAGATCTCCGTAACTGTTCCCACTGTAGAACGGGGGTTTTTGGAAGTAGTTTTCTGGTCAATGGAAATGGCCGGAGACAGACCGTCGATTCCGTCCACATCCGGTTTGTCCATTTGACCCAAAAACTGCCGGGCATATGCGCTGAGGCTTTCCACATACCGGCGCTGACCCTCCGCATAGATGGTATCAAAGGCAAGGCTGGACTTGCCGGAACCGGACAGTCCCGTAAACACCACCAGCTTGTCTCTGGGAATGGTCAGATCAATATTTTTAAGGTTATTTTCTCTGGCTCCCTTAATGCTGATCTTATCGTTCATAGTAAGCTCCGTTTTCCAAAAAATCTTCTTTATAGTATAACACGAATCCCGACTTTACACAAGCAAAAAATGAGTTGCAATTTCGTCTTGCCTACAAAATGCCCCATCTTCTACCCTTTGGCAGTTTTGCGGAAGAAGCTACGGCACTTTCTTGATTTTTTGTTGGTTTTTATACGTGTTCGGTGTTGCTTTTTAATTGCATTTAATGGTATAATATCCCTACAAGGGCCTATGGCGCGGCCATGGGTAGAAATAGATGAATAAAGCGAGGTATTTCAAGAGATGATTGCTTACGGTGAAAACATCAAAATTTTCTGTGGTAACTCCAACCCCGTCTTCGCAGAAACTGTCTGCAAGGAACTGGGACTGGAAATTGGTAAGGGAACGGTACAGACCTTCTCCGACGGTGAAGTTTCTGTATCCTTGGAAGAAACTGTTCGCGGTGCTGACGTGTTTTTGATTCAGTCCACCTGCAAACCCGTTAACAACCATCTGATGGAACTGCTGGTTATGATCCACGCCTGCCGTCGTGCATCCGCCGGCCGTATCACCGCTGTGATCCCCTATTTTGGCTATGCCCGTCAGGACAGAAAGGCTAAGAGCCGCGACCCTATCTCCGCAAAGCTTGTGGCCAATATGCTCACCGCCGCCGGTGCGAACCGCATTCTGACCATGGACCTGCACGCTGCACAGATTCAGGGCTTCTTCGATATCCCTGTGGATCATCTGCTGGGCAATCCCACTTTTGTGAAATACTATCTGAATAAATTCCCCGAGGATCAGTACAACCACGATGATTTTGTTGTGGTCTCTCCCGACGTAGGCTCTGTTGCCCGCGCTCGTGCCTTTGCTGCAAAGGTTCATATGGGCCTTGCTATCGTTGACAAGCGCCGTCAGAAGGCGAATGTCTGCGAGGTTATGAACGTGATCGGCGACGTACGGGGCAAGACCTGTATTCTCTACGACGATATGATCGACACTGCCGGTTCTCTGTGCAACGCTGCAGAAGCACTGGTTACCATCGGTGGCGCTAAGGCTGTATACGCCTGCGCAACCCACGGCGTTCTGTCCGGTCCTGCATTCGACCGCATTCAGAAGTCCTACATTGAGGAAGTTGTGGTGCACAACACCATTCCCCTGCCCGCAGATTGCCCCTGTAACAAGATCAAGCAGCTGGATGTTGCTCCCATCTTCGCCCGGGCGATCTCCCACGTTCACGGCGGCACTTCCATTGCCGACCTGTTCTAAGCCGTGTTTGGTAAAAAAAGCGAAAGCTGGCTGATCGTCGGTCTTGGGAATCCCGGCAAGGAATACGCAAATACCCGGCATAATTGCGGTTTCCGCGCCATCGATGCCCTTGCGGAGAAGTTAGGTTGCAAGGTTGACAAAGGAAAGTTTCAAGGTCTGTACGGGCAAGCGATCCATAAAGGCAAGAAGCTATATTTGCTGAAGCCGCTCACCTATATGAATCTTTCCGGCCGTTCTGTGCTGCAGCTATCTGCTTACTATAACATCCCACCGGAGCGGATCATCGTGTTATTCGATGATATTTCTCTGGTGCCGGGAAGGCTGCGTGTCCGGGGTGACGGTTCTGCCGGTGGACACAACGGCATCAAATCCATCATTCAGGAACTGGGTTCTCAGGATTTTCCCCGGGTCAAGATTGGTGTGGGGGCAAAGCCGGACGATCAGCGGGATCTGGCGGATTGGGTGCTTTCCGGATTTAGCGCTTCGGAAAAGAAAGCGTTGGACGGGGCACTGCCCGGCGCAGCTGAAGCGGCTCTCTGTATCGTGCACGAGGGTGTTTCTGCAGCAGCCAACCAGTATAACGGAACGCAGTATTAATATTGTCTAAATTCCACGGAAAGGGGGGTATTTTCCCCCTTTCCGCGTTGCTACGTGGAGAAAACTTTATTGAGGTGTTCTATGGAAAAGCTTTTGGATGTCTTAAAGACCATACCCGAGTATTGCTTAGCGCTGGATGCGCTATGCAAGGGTGAAAATGCTGCCATTACCGGTGTGGGTCAGATTAACCGCAGCCATATCATTGCGGCTCTCTACGCCCATACCAAGGCGCCTTTGGTGGTACTGTGTCAGGATGACTTAGCTGCAAAACGCCTGAGTGAGGAACTGAAAGCCTTTTTAGGCGAAGAATTTCCGGTTCTCCCCTCCCGAGAATTGACGCTGTACGATAGCGCAGTCGTATCCAGAGGGTGGGAGCAAAAACGCTTGCGGCAACTATACGATCTGCATCAGGGAAAAACACGGTTGCAGATTCTGTCCTGGGATGCCTGTAGCCTGCGGACTATGCCGCCTACAGTACTGCAACAGGCTACCTTCCGCCTGCATGTAGGAAAGGAATACCCGCTGGATGATCTGTGCGACCGGCTGATCCGGGCAGGTTACAGCCGGTGCGGTATGGTGGAAGGACCGGGTCAGTTTGCCATTCGTGGTGGTATTTTGGATCTGTACTCTCCTGCGGAGGATCTGCCCATTCGAGCGGAGTTTTTTGGTGACGAACTGGACACGATGGGTTATTTTGATCCGGACACCCAACGCCGCACGGAAAACGTGGAAGAAGCAGTTGTCCTGCCGGTGGGCGAAACGATCCCCCATCTACATCCGGAGGGAGTTACCGGTCTATGCGACGACCTGTCCCGGCTGATTGCGCGGCAGAAAAAACGGAAAAACATCAACGAACCACTGATCAAAACCTTAGAAAAGGACCTGGAAAAATACGAAAACGGGCTGCAAAATCCAGCATCGGACCGTTATCTTACTCTAATCTATCCCGAATACGCCAATGCGCTTTCCTATCTGCCGGCAAATGTCCGGGTTATCTTGTGCGACCAGAGCAATCTCCACAGAGCCGCAAAAAGCCGCACAGAAGATGTAGGTATGCAGCTGGATAGTCTCCTCCAAGCCGGTCTTGTGGCCGGTGAGCTGTGTGACTATGTGTGTCAGTGGGAGGATCTGTGCCAAATGCTGCAAGATCATCCTCTCCTGTATTTGGATAGTTTTGGGGCAGCTGCCTATCCGGAGGATTGTCTTCCCAAGCATTTGCTGCCTACAACTGCCAAGCAGCTGCCGGGATACGGTGGCAATATGGACACCGCAGCCGGCGATCTGCAACACTATCAAAAAATGGAGTTTTCCTCTTTGGTATTATGCGGATCCCGTCGGCGTGCAGAGCTATTGCAGGAAATGCTTTCCAGCCGCGGACTTTCGGCATTCCTCTGCATTCCGCTAAACACGATGCCCCGCCCCGGTCAGATTCTGCTGACTGATGGCACGCTACCCTACGGTATGGAATACCCCAATGCCAAGCTGGCCGTTTTGACAGAGGGGCAGCTGACCGGCAAGACCCAGCTGCGGCAAAAGGCAAAGAAAAAGTCCGCCACCAACCGGCAGAAACTGAACTCCTTTACGGATCTGTCCCCGGGAGATTTGGTGGTACACGAAAATTACGGCATCGGCCGCTTTGTGGCCATGGAACAGATCCGGGTGGACAATGCGGTTAAGGATTATATTAAGATCGCCTATCAAGGCACGGACACCCTGTATGTCCCCGCCACCCAGCTGGATATGGTCAGCAAATATATTGGCGGCGGTGGCGAAGATGCCAATGTGCGGCTCAACAAGATTGGCACAGACGCCTGGCAGAAGACCAAGGCAAAGGCCAGAAAGGCCGCAAAGGATATGGCCGGTGAGCTGATCCAACTTTACGCTGCCAGAAGGCGGCAGGAAGGCTTTGCCTTTGCTGCAGATTCCCCCTGGCAGATGGAATTTGAGGATAATTTCCCCTATCCGGAGACGGACGATCAGCTACGGTGCATTGGTGAGATCAAGCGGGATATGGAGGCGCCCATTCCTATGGACCGGCTGCTTTGCGGCGATGTGGGATTCGGCAAGACGGAAGTTGCCCTCCGGGCGGTGATGAAGGCCGTTATGGATGGAAAACAGGTGGCGATTTTGGTGCCTACCACTGTGCTTGCGCAGCAACACTATCAAACCGCAGTGAGCCGCTTCCGGGGATTTCCGGTAAATATCGATGTACTCAGCCGTTTTCGTACCACCACCCAGCAGCACAGAACGCTGCAGAATTTGCGGGCCGGTCAGGTGGATCTGATCATCGGCACTCATAAACTACTGCAAAAGAGTGTGGAGTTTAAGGATTTGGGACTGCTGATCGTTGACGAAGAGCAGCGCTTTGGTGTCAGCCACAAAGAACGGCTGAAGGAGATCTCCAAGGGCGTGGATGTGCTAACCCTGTCTGCAACGCCCATCCCCCGCACCTTAAATATGGCGCTTTCCGGTATCCGGGATATGTCTACCATTGAAGAACCACCGGCTGACCGGTATCCGGTACAGACCTATGTGATGGAGCACAGTAGCGCCGTGCTGGACGATGCTATCCGCAGAGAAATCGACCGGGGCGGTCAGGTGTATTACCTCCACAACCGGGTAGAGACCATTGATCAATGCGCTGCTGCGCTGAAAAAACGGATCCCGAACCTAAGTGTGGCGGTCGCCCACGGAAAAATGGGAGAAGAAGCCCTCAGCGATGTAATGCGGGCAATGGCTGACGGAGAGGTGCAGGTTTTGGTGTGCACCACCATCATTGAAACCGGTTTGGATATTGCCAATGTCAACACCCTTATCATCGAAAATGCAGACCGCTTTGGCCTGAGTCAACTCCATCAGCTGCGAGGCCGGGTTGGACGGTCCACTCGCCACGCATACGCATACTTTACCTACCGGCCGGACAGATCTCTTACAGAGATCGCGGAAAAGCGACTTGCCGCCATTCGGGATTTTGCCGAGTTCGGTTCCGGCTTTAAAATCGCTATGCGGGATTTGGAAATCCGGGGCGCAGGCAATTTGCTGGGCGCAGAACAGTCCGGTCATATGATGAGCGTTGGTTATGATATGTATCTGAAGCTGCTGGACGAGGCAGTTTTAGAAGAAAAGGGCGAACGGCAGAAAGAGCCGGAGTGTACTGCAGATCTAAACGTAACCGCCAGCGTAGACAAAGATTATGTGTCCCGAGGCGAGGAGCGGATGGATCTTTACCGGCGTATGGCTGCCATTCGTTCTCAGGAGGACGCGGACGATCTGCTGGATGAGATCGTTGACCGCTACGGTGAACCGCCCAAGGGCGTGCTGAACCTGGTGGAGATCGCGCTACTACGGGCAAATGCCAGAAATGTGGGCATCTGCGACATTCGGCAGAAGGCCGGAGAGGTGCAGTTCACTCTGTACAACTTAAATTTCGAGGCGGTCAGCGCCCTGTGCAGTGAAGCAGATTACAAAAACCGCGTGCAGCTGGTTGCCACCGCAAAGCAGCCAACCATTCGGCTGAAGCTTGCTGCCGGTGTGGACAGTTTGCGCCAGTCCAAGGTCTTTATTCAGCGCTACGGAAGCTATATTGTAAACTGATATAAAAACCGGATCTACAATGTAGATCCGGTTTTTAATAGCTTTAATATCCCCGGGCCGCAATCACCAGGATCGGCAGGTTATCCCGGTATATTTCGGGGAACTGACTAAGGGGCAAGGGATTGACACCCTCCCCCACTTCGATGGTATAGCCGGGACGGCGGAAATTCTGAATAAACCAATCCTTATACCCGGCAAAACCGGACGCATAAGGCACATTTGCCAGGGTGTATCCGCTTGCCTGGGCCATTTTCTCACCCAATTCCTCAGCACCCGTCACAACAATGTCGTTAAACTGCCAATAGATCTCCTTCCCTTGGGAATGGAACGCCAAGATAAGCTCCGGATCTAAGTATTCTGTGTAACCTGCAAGCGCCCGGGATTCCAGCTGATCCAGGGGCGCTCTGCCCCCATAGTCCCGTGGACCGGGTCGAGTATACCCCTGGGAAAATTTGATCTCCCTTGCCATAAGCCAGCCGGCCGGATATTGGAGATTCAGGTCTACACCCAGGAGATTGGCTTTCCACCCGTCCGGAAATGGGATGGCGGGGTAATTTTCTGCAAACTGCCTTGCCAGGTCATACTGTCCGTCCCCTTCCCGGATCGCACCGGTTACCAAATCCACCCCATCCGGATTTACCAACGGAACCATATAGATCGTAACCGCCTGGGCAAGGCTTTTTGCATCCTGATCAAAGATTTTACCGCCGGACTGAATGGCTTCTGCAAAATCTTCCGCAAACTTTAGCAGTACCAGCGTGGTGATCCATTCGTTGGCGTGGTGAGCCGCCGTGAAGAGTACTTTTCGCGGCCCATTTCCAACGACCAGCGTGGAGATTGGCCGCTGGAACACAGTTTCTGTAAGTACCTCTGAGCGACAAAAGGGATAGGTGCGGATAAGCTGCTGGATCATACGTGTAACCGACTGGGATGTAATGGGTACATCCGTTTGCACGATTGCCATTTAACCACCTCTTGTTAGTATATTCGGAAATTGCGCGACTGTGCCCAAAACATCCCCCCTCGGGGCTTGCAAGATTGCGGAATTTAAGGTATGATATAGAAAAAGAAAGAGGAGGTGGGCATTATGCACGACCACGACCACAGCCATATGCACGCCCACGGCATTTCCCATTCCCATGAGCACGTCCACGAGAATCAGAAGGCTGTTATCAATCGGCTTGCCCGGGCCATCGGCCACTTAGAAAAGGTAAAACGGATGGTGGAAGATGGAACGGACTGCTCAGAAGTGCTGATTCAACTGGCTGCTGTGCGTTCCGCGCTGGATAACACCGGCAAGGTGATCTTAAAGGATCACATTCATCACTGTATGGTAGATGCGGTGGCTGCGGGGGATGATGCGGCAATTGACAGTCTTTGCCAGGCAGTTGATAAGTTTCTAAAATAAAAAATGTGCGGAAGCGTTTTCTTCCGCACATTTTTTATTTTTTACGAATATCCAGGTGGTACTCGATCATACCTGCTGCATTTTGCTCGATCTCAATTTTGTACTTCAGATCGATCGTTCCGCCCTCCGGAGTCAGATCCACTTCCACCTTTGTGGCGCACACGGTCAGCATCATCGTGCCAAATTCCATTTGGTACAAACTGTCGTAGGCCACACCCTCCTGAAATACCATTTGGGAGTTGAGTCTCCCGGTTCTTTTCAGGGTTACATTCTTTTGGTCGATCAAAAAAGTGGTGCTGACACCCTGCAGTCCGGTCAGCTCACTCTCCTCATAGGAAAGCTTCCAGGCTGTCCCTTCCTGCTCCAGAACACCTTCTGTAACCAGTTCGATCTCCTCGGGTTCTTGATCCGCATACCGCTGCCGTCCACGCACAGAGAGAACCACGTTATTGTCCATACCGATCCTCCATGGCCAGCTGCAACAGCTGATCGATCAGATCCTCATAAGCAATGCCGCTGGCAGCAAAAAGCTTGGGATACATAGAAATAGAGGTAAATCCGGGAAGTGTGTTGATCTCATTGAAAACCAAACGGCTGCCCTCATAGGTTACGAAAAAGTCCACACGGCTGAGACCCCGGCAGCCAATCGCCCGGTATACCCGCACTGCCATTTCCCGCAGCTGCTCTGCCACGGTCTCAGGAACACGGGCCGGAATATAGGCAACAGACGTATCATTAATATACTTCGCATCGTAATCGTAGAACTCCGCGCCGGAGTCGATCTCGCCCACCACAGAGGCCACGGGACTGTCATTACCCAGAACTGCGATTTCTACCTCTCGGCCATCGATAAACTCCTCCACAAGGATTTTTTCGTCATATCTGCCTGCAAGAATCAGCGCGTCGGTCAATTCCTTGCGGTTTGCTGCTTTGGATACGCCAACAGAAGAACCGGTACCTGCCGGTTTTACAAACACTGGGTAGGAAAATTTCTCTTCCACGGCGCGCAGCACATCCGTCAGATCCTTCTGCATATCCTGTCTTCTTACCAGCAGCCATGCTGCCTGGGTAACACCGGCGTGGTCAACCACAAGCTTTGTGAGGGTCTTATCCATAGCTACTGCAGATGCTGCAACACGGGGACCCACACAGGGGATTCCTGCCATTTGCATAAGGCCCTGCATTGCGCCGTCCTCACCGTTTTCACCGTGCAGCACCGGGAAGACCACATCGATATGCTCCCGCAGGATTTTTTCGCCGGTGAAGCAGATAAGTCCCTCTCCCCGCACCGGAGAGATCATCGCCGGGCAATTGTCCGGGTGCTGCTGCCACTGGCCGGTGGGAAGGGTGGAATAATCCGTGCCGCCGTACAAAATCCAGTTGCCCTCTTTGGTGATGCACACCGGGAAAATTTTATATTTTTCCGTACTCATATGGTTCAGCACTGCTTCTGCAGACCGCAGAGACACTTCGTGCTCCGGACTGATGCCGCCAAAAAGTACGCATACATTCCATTTTTGCATATGATCGCCTCGCTTTAAAAAGTCATCATTTCAGCAGTGCTTCTCCTGCCCGGAAAATATCACCGGCACCAACAGTCAGCACAACGTCACCCTTCCGGAGGGTGCTGCGGAGATACTGAGTTACTTCCGGCAGCGTGCGGCAATATACCGAGCCGGGAACCTCCTTTTGCAGATCTACAGAGGAGATTCCGTAAGCATTGCGCTCTCTTGCTGCATAAATTTCAGCCAGAACTACCAAATCCGGTTTTTTCAGTTCCCGCACAAAATCCGCAAACAGCGCCTTGGTACGGGAGTAAGTGTGGGGCTGGAAGGCCAGTACGATTCGATCATAGGGCATAGAACGCACTGCCTCAAAGGTTGCCGCCAGCTCATCCGGGTGGTGAGCATAGTCATCGTAAATATCCGCGCCGTTGAAGCTGCCCTTATACTGCATCCGCCGGTCTGCGCCGATAAAGGTAGCCAAGCCGGTGGACACTGCCTCACCGGGGATGCCCAGCAGCCAAGCAGCACCGGCAGCCGCCAAGGCATTGACCGCATTGTGTCGGCCTAACACCTGCAGATCCAGGTGGCAGTACACACTACCGTCACAGACCACATCAAAATGCCGCCAATCGGAGGAAGTATTTTCACAGTGTACCCGGTTTTCCGGATTTATACCAAATCGAATATAGTCCGTCCCTTCCAAGGCCTGCACCACATGGGGGTCATCCCCATTTGCCAACACACTGCCGGAAGAAAGGCTTGCAAATTCCCGGAAGGATTTTTGCACATCCGCAAGATCCCGGAAATAGTCCAAATGGTCAGCCTCCACATTCAAAATCACCGCAAGGGTGGGGGCAAAATTCAGGAAGGAATCGCAATACTCACAGCTTTCCAGCAAGATAGTATCGCCGCTTCCCACCCGGTGTCCTGCCCGCAAGAGGGGCAAATAGCCGCCGATCATAACCGTCGGGTCCGTTTCTGCGGTCATCAAAATGTGGGTCAGCATAGAGGTTGTGGTGGTCTTTCCGTGCGTACCGGACACGCAGACAGCATTTTTATAGGAACGCATAATCACGCCCCAGGCCTGCGCCCGTTCAAATACCGGGATGCCGGCGCTGCGGGCAGCAGCAATCTCCGGGTTGTCGTTATGGACGGCCGCCGTGCGGATCACACATTCCGCGCCGCGGACATTCTCTTCCTGGTGACCGATATACACAGGGATGCCCTTTGCTACCAGTTCTTCCGTGGACGCAGTTACACTCATATCCGAGCCGGAAACGATCATACCCATCTCCTGCAAAACAAGGCCCAACGGGCGCATAGAAACGCCACCGATGCCCACCAAATGGACACGGCGGTTCGGTTGTAAATAAGCACGGAGTTCTTCGTGTCTGTTATTCATCCCGGTCGTTCCTCCAAAATTTCTCATTTTACTGTCTTTAACCTTAATATTATATTACATTTTGACATCTTTTACAACCATTATTTTCACCACCTGACTTTAGCTTGCACAAATCGTTTATGACTCTTTCGAATCTGCGGTAACACACACCAATCGGCTGTAGCCCGGGGCATAGTGTGCAGGACGCAGATGTTCCGTCTGCCCGGGGAGCAGCTCCGGAATCGTTGTTTTATAGGCGATACCGCCCATATAAACACCCGGTGGTGATAGCCAGGATTTATGATACAAAGATATATTTTGATAAATGTTTTGTGAGTGATTGGTGATCATCAGCACACCGGTTTCACTTTCCCGTACAGATATGCCCTCCAAAACTTGCCCATCCGCTGTGATCTGCCATCCCGACCAGTCCAAAGCTGCATCCTTGCAATAGGTTTTTGCACTTTGCTCCAAGAGCACAACTGGGATCTGCGGTGGAATATACGCGCCGTAAAACACATAAGTATCGGTAGGCAGCTGCAAAGTAATACAGGCTTTCAGGATGGGCTTACTGCCTGTATTTACAATGTGAAGTGCCGCAATATTCACCACTTCCCGATCTGACCCATCCTCTAAAAACGGACCGTCATAAGCGGATATGCGTTGTATTTGTAGTGTAGTATTCCGAATGGTTATGGGGAAGCTTTGCTTTGTTTGATTCGTTAGTTCCCAAATTTCCTCTGAGCTAACAGTCGGGACTGTGTGCGCCCCTCCCCCATTGGCCGCAGATATACATAAGATAACCGCGGCAAAAGCGCCACCCAATATGCCCAGTACCAACAGAAATATCCGTTTTGCAACGATCAATCCTTTCGGATCATCCATCCTTCCCACCCTTCTTCCGAATACCGCTATTATAGCCGATACAGAAAGGGGAACAATGGAAAACTTTGGTGCATACAGCGCAAAACCATTAGACAAACTTCCCATATAATCTGTGACAGAATGGGAAAACACTGCCGCACCGGAAATATTTTATGCATTTTTAGCAAAAATTAGGACGGCTGCATTCACAGCCGTCCTGTTTTCTATTTTAGTATGCTTCTACTTCGTAGATCTCAACCGGTCCCTTTGTAAATAAGAAGCGCAGCGCTTCCGGAGAAACGGTTTCTGTCAGGATGAAGGTGGTTGCATACTGTTCAGTCTTCGTTTCAGAAACGGGCGCTTCCACCAAAGTCTCACCATTTCTGAGCATAAGCTTTGCTTCATCAATATTGTAGCCGTACAATACGACCTTATTTACCTGGATATCAAGCTTGGAAATATCCACATCCAGGTAGTTTTCCTCTCTGTTCAAAAGCTCCAGGGCATCGTTTGTCCGCTGGCCGTCGAACATCTTAAGCGGAGAGAAATATCTGCGGGAAGAAGATGTGGTAACGGTGAGTTCCTTATCACGCGCAAACAACAGGCTACCGGTGTGCGTGCGCTCGTACTCCAGCCTATCAACAACTGCAACCGCCTCTGCGTAGCTGGGAAGATCAGTTCCCTTAGGTACGCTGGTACCAATCAGAACTTCCAGAGGCTTGAGTTCGAAGGTATTGCCGGTGAGCATCCCCTCGTGACGGAAGTTATACCACGTTCCGCTGAGACCCTCCAGTGTGACAGTCAGAGGCTCCTGTGTATAGTTTGCCACCACAAACATCTTCTCATCGCCGTAGGTGTACAGAACAGATTCTGCTTCCACGGATCTCAGCAGCGTGGTACGCTCGCCGTGGAGCAGCAGCGGCTCCAAAGCTTCCACGCTGGAGAACAGGTAACGATGACCTTCGTACAGAGACGGGCGGTCATTGAGATCGTGGTAAGCATAGGGCCATAAGGTCTTTGCGCCGTGCATTATGGCTGCCCAGCTATGGCTCTGGATCTCATCGAGTGTCACATAGTCATAACCGTCATAAGCAAAGCAGGTGGACAAAAAGCCCATACACTTATCGGGTCTGTTTAAGTTTACAATGTCATCGATATAGCCGCCCATAGTATGGAAGGGACGCAGGAAGCTGCGAGTACCGTCCTTTTCCACGAAGGGACACACATAGGGATGGGTCTGGAACCAGTCCGCACACTCCACATAGGGCACTGCGCCACGAATAGCCATCATAACCACGTGGTAGGGGTCTTTTTCTGCCAGATACTCATATTGATGCTTTAGATATATGGGAGAGACGCCGCGGCACTCCGGTTCATCAGAAATGTAGTAGAATGCGAAATCCTTGTCCTTATTCTCCTCAATAATTTCATCCATTCCCCGGAAAAGTGCTTCACTGGGCATAATGTCCTGCGTTGCTTCACCACCGGAATTTTCACTGCCGGGAATCAAAGAGCGGGCTTCAATAAATCCGCCGTACTGGCGCTTGACCTTGGGGGTGATGTGGATATTATCTGCATCGTACTTGGCATTAAAAGCAGTGCCGCCAATATAATACGGGCCGTAGAACTTACGGGAGAATGTGGGTACGCCGTCAACGATCAGATTGCCGGCGGAGATCCAGGTCATCGTATGGCCAGTGGGTGCCAGGCGGCGGATCTTCGTTTTCACTTCGCAGCCGTCAATGGTAGCGGTCAGCCAGGCCTCACCCTCCTGAAAGTTCGGGGTATCGAAGCTGAAACTGCCGTCTGCATCCGCTGTAACGGTTGTAGCAGGAATACCATCACCTTCCAGGGTCAGAGTTACCGGCTTATCGGCAATTGCCTTGCCGACTATCCTGGTGTAATCCTGACCAGGATAGAAGTTATTCCGGTACTCCGGCAGGGTCAGCTTCACCGTCAGCGGCTCGTACTTAATCCGCACCGGATAGAAACGCTTAAATTCCTTACCATCATTCAGGCGCTTAAGTGTCAGGGACACCCGGCCACGGCCCAATTCCTGAAAGGAGCAGGGTACGGTGAATTCATTATCGCCAGCCTTTAAGGATACCGTAATGGATTCTGCACGGTCGGACATAAATGTAAAGTCCGCCGCCTCTGCTGCAGCTACTTTCACGGTCATAAAGCCTTTGTAACCATCTGTCTCTTCCGATTTAATGGTAACAACCGCGGAAGAGATACAAATATCATCCTGCACAGGTCGGACCGGGAAACCGGCAATGGGGATAAAGCCATTCGGCTCCAGGAAACCAAATTTCAGCGGCGCCCAGGTACTGTAAACAGAACCGCCGTGGGGAGTCAAACGGGTACGGGTCAGATTTACCAACCACGTATCGCTCCACCTGGTATGGTTGGTCATATAAAACGCCGTCAGGGGAATTTCAACTTCGGCAGACCAGTACTCATCACCGGTGTAGATTGCGCTGTTCCAAATAGGCGCATAGGGATCCGGCTGGATATTGCCACCCTCTGAATAGTAGAGGCTGGTTACATTGCCGGTATAAGGAACATAGAACTGATAAAAGTCGAAGGGGCTTCCGGAGGGAGACAGGAAGATCTCCATAGAATGTCCACCCCAGGAGTTCCAAAGATACTTTGTCTTCTCCACGTGGTCCATATTGCCCGGTTCCATACATTTAAAACCGATATAGATTCTATCTTCACAGGGTAGGATCTTAAAGAACGATGCCGGCTCCTGGATCTCGCCGCCTGCGGTTTGCAGGAAGTGGAAATCGGTATAAGTGGGAACAGTCTCCCATACCGGCTCGTCCATACGTCCATCTAAAACAATGCCGTATTTATTCATTTTCTCTCCCATCTTTTGTCCTCCAGAACAGATTATGGATTGGAATTTGCGTTTATCTCAAATCTTTTGATGTGTCAAAAAGCTTCCACTTCGTAAATTTCTACCGGACCTTTCTTAAACTGCACCCGCAGCGCTTCCGGAGAAACGGTTTCTGCCAGGACGAAAGTGATTGCATACTGCTCTGTTTTTGTTTCAACCACCGCTGCCTCAACCAAAGATTCCCCGTTTCTAAGCAGCAGCTTTCCATCCTGCACATTATGGCCGTATATGCTAACTTTCTTTACACGGATGTCAAGCTTGGAAATATCCACATCCAGGTAGTTTTCCTCTTCGCTCAAAAGCTCCAGGGCATCGTTTGTCCGCTGGCCGTCAAACATCTTTCGAGTCGAGAAATATCTGCGGGAAGAAGATGTGGTAACTGTGAGTTCCTTTTCCCGTTCAAACAGCAAGCTGCCGGTATGGGTACGATCATACTCCAGCTTGTCAATCAGCGCAGCGGTCTCGGCATAGCTGGGAAGGTCCGTTCCCTTTGGCGCACTGGTACCGATCAGGGTCTCCAGGGGCTTAAGTTCGAAGGTATTGCCGGTGATCATTCCCTCGTGACGGAAGTTATACCAAGTTCCGCTGAGGCCCTCCAGGGTGACAGTCAGAGGCTTCTGGGTGTAGTTAGACACCACAAACATCTTCTCATCACCGTAAGTATACATTACAGACTCTGCATCCACAGATCTCAGCAACGTGGTACGCTTGCCGTGGAGCAGCAGCGGCTCCAAAGCTTCCACGCTGGAGAACAGGTAACGATGACCTTCGTACAGAGACGGACGGTCATTGAGATCGTGGAAAGCATAGGGCCACAAGGTCTTTGCACCGTGCATAATTGCCGCCCAGCTATGACCCAGGATCTCATCCAGGTTTACGTAGTCATAACCTTCATAGGCAAAGCAGGTGGACAAAAATCCCATACACTTATCGGGTCTGTTCATATTGACAATGTCGTCGATGTAGCCGCCCATAGTATGGAAGGGACGCAGGAAGCTGCGGGTGCCGTCCTTTTCCACGAAGGGGCACACATAGGGATGGGTCTGGAACCAGTCCGCACACTCCACATAAGGCGCTGCGCCACGGATAGCGATCATAACCACATGGTAGGGATCCCGCTCCTTAATATGTTCATACATATGTCTGAGGTAAATGGGCGAGACACCCCGGCACTCAGGTTCATCGGAAATATAATAGAAGGTAAAATCCTTATCCTTATTATAATCGATGATCTCATCCAAGGCGTTAAACAATGCATCGCTGGGCATAATGTCCTGCGTTGCTTCACCGCCGGAGCTTTCGCTGCCGGGGAGTAAGTAGTGGGGCTCTACAAAGCCACCCTGCTGCCGGGTAACCTTGGGTGTAATGTAGACATTTTCAGAATCGTACTTGGTATTAAAGGCTGTACCGCCGATGTAGTACGGACCATAGAATTTACGGGCAAAGGTAGGCTCTCCGTCAACAATCAGGTTGCCACCGGAGACCCAAGCCATCGTATGACCGGTAGGCGCCAAACGGCGGATCTTTGTTTTCACTTCGCTGCCGTCAATGGTAGCGGTCAGCCAGGCTTCGCCGATTGCAAAATCGGGCGTATCAAAACAGAAACTGCCGTCAGCTTCCGCCACAATCGTAGTAGCGGGAATACCATCGCCTTCCAGGGTCAGCGTAACCGGCTTATCAGCAATTGCCTTGCCGACGATCCTGGTGTAGTCCTGGCCGGGGTAGAAATTATTCCGATATTCCGGCAGAGTCAGTTTCACCTTCAGGGGCTCATACAGGGCGCGTACCGGATAGTAGCGCTCAAATTTCTTGCCGTCACTCAGACGCTTCAAGGACAGGAACACCCGACCGCGACCCAATTCCTTAAAGTAACAAGGCACAGTAAATTCATTATCACCGGCATTGAGTGATATGGTAAGAGAATCCCCGTGATTGGATGTAAATTCAAAATCTGCCGCCTCCGCGATAGTGGCTTTGACGGTCATATAGCCTCTGTAGCCATCTGATTCTTCCGTTTTAATATTTACAACAGCAGAAGAGATACATACATCATCCCGAACCGGGCGGATGGGGAAACCGGCAATGGGGATAAAGCCGTTCGGCTCCAGGAATCCGAATTTCAGAGGTGCCCAGGTACTGTAAACAGAACCGCCGTGCCGATTCAACCGAGTACGGGTCAGGTTTATTAGCCAGGTGTCGCTCCATCTGGTGTGGGTGGTCATATAAAACGCAGTTAGGGGCAGCTCGATTTCAATAGACCAGTACTCATCACCGGAATATACGGCGCTATACCACACAGGCGCGTAGGGGTCCGGATTGATATTGCCGCCCTCCGAATAGAAGAGGTTTGCAGTTTTTCCAGCGTAGGGCACATAGAACTGGTAGAAGTCATAGGGATTTCCTGAGGGAGACAGGAAGAACTCAATGCCGTGGCCACCCCAGGAATTCCATAGATCCTTGGTCTTTTCCACGTGCGCCATATTACCCGGTTCCATACACTTAACGCCAATATACACCCGATCTTCACAGGGGAGAATTTTAAAGTATGTTTTCTCTTCCTGCAGTTCTCCGCCTGCAGTGGCTAAAAAGCGGAAATCCGTATAGGTCGGTACGGTCTCCCACACCGGCTCATCCATACGTCCGTCTAAAACAATGCCGTATTTGCTCATTTTCTCTTCCATGTTTACTCCTTTCTGACGCTCACCGAATTTGAGAGGAAGCGCCCCTGTCGGCATTTAAACTGTGCTGCCAACAGTCGTGATTTCGATAGGGAAAAATTACGGTTGTATGGCCGTTTTTTCAGACCTTACAGTTAGGCACATTATACCATAGCACATTTTCCATTTGCAATATGTTTTTGACATTTTTTACATATTTACAATCAAAAAAATCAACTGTTTGCAGCATATTTTAGCCTGCAAAACCTATACCGGATCATCCCGTTTATACAGTCCTCTTCATTTCATAGATCTGTGCCTTTTTTCTACCTTTCTGGTTATGGAATTTTCGGCAAAATCTGTCAATTATTATTGACAAGACCGGTATAAAGTGTTAAAAATATAAACATATAGGTTGAAGAATATTGCGGTTACATACTTAACTTTTCTGCCATATCCAAAACCTGTTATCTATCCCTGTAAAAGCATGAAGTTACGCGTTCTTTTACAGGCTATTTTTATTCAATTGGAGGTTCTTATGGGTTTGACAAAATTCTTGCGCAAATTCCTGGTGGTTGCCCTTGTCATCGCCCTGATCAGCGCCTTTGCCTGCTTTGCTGCAGGTGCGGAAGCAGCTGATCCCGGCGCGGATTCTACAATCACCGTCGGCGCAACCGAAAACGAGGCTGAAGAATATGCTTCTTATTTCACCGGAAGCTTTTGGGCACTTCTCCCTCCGATCATTGCTATTGTACTGGCGCTGATCACCAAGGAAGTGTACTCCTCCCTGTTTGTGGGCATTCTTTCCGGCGGTATTCTCTACGCCATTGATGCAGCCGGCAAGTTCAATTTCCAGACTATGTTCAATTCCATCGTACACGAGGGTTTTGTGGTAAACCTGGCGGACGAGTGGAACGTGGGTATTTTGATCTTCCTGGTCATCTTGGGCGCTATCGTTGTGATGATGAACCGCGCTGGCGGCAGCCGGGCTTACGGCGACTGGGCCGCAAAGCGCATTAACAGCCGTCGCGGCGCACAGCTTGCCACCTTCGGTCTCGGCGCGCTGATCTTTGTGGATGACTACTTTAACTGTCTGACCGTGGGCAGCGTTATGCGTCCCATCACCGATAAGCAGCGGATCTCCCGCGCTAAGCTTGCATATCTGATCGATGCAACCGCTGCTCCCATCTGCATTATTGCGCCCATTTCCTCTTGGGCAGCTGCCGTCAGTGGCACTGTGGATGGTGTAAATGGCATTGCCCTCTTTATCCAGACAATTCCCTACAACCTTTACGCTCTATTGACCATTGCAATGGTTATTTTCGTTGCCGTAACCGGACTGGACTTTGGCCCGATGAAGCGGTTTGAAAAGAACGCTATAGCCGGTGATCTGTACACCTCCGGCGGCGAACAGTTCACCACAAGCGAAGATGAAAAGGCCAATCCCAAGGGTCGCGTGATCGATCTGATCATCCCCGTTGTGATCTTGATCATCTTCTGTGTTGCCGGTATGGTCTACACCGGCGGATTCTTCTCCGGCACTGATTTTATTAACGCTTTTGCCGGTTGCGATGCCGCTTACGGCCTGGCGCTGGGCTCTATGGCAGCGCTTCTCATTAATGTGATCTACTTCCTGGCAAGAAGAGTTCTTTCCTTCAACGACTGCATGTCCTCCATTCCCGAGGGCTTTAAGCAGATGGTTCCCGCTATTTTGATCCTGACCTTTGCTTGGGGTCTGAAGTCTATGACCGGCCTGCTGGAAGCCAGCAGCTTTGTGGAAGGCCTTGTCGAAGGTGCAACTGCCATTCAGATCCTGCTTCCTCTCATTCTGTTTGTTGTTGCGATTGGCCTTTCCTTCTCCACCGGCACATCCTGGGGCACTTTCGGTATTTTGATCCCCATCGTTACCGGCGTGTTTGAGAGCCAGCTGGCCGGTGTTGCAGATGGCGGCAGCATCCCTGCAATGGTTATCATCTGCATCTCTGCCTGCCTGGCCGGTGCGGTTTGCGGCGACCACTGCTCCCCCATTTCCGACACCACCATTATGGCATCCGCCGGTGCAAAGAGTGATCACGTGAATCACGTTTCTACTCAGCTGCCTTATGCGCTCACTGTGGCCGGTGTATGTGCACTTGGCTACATCTTAGCGGGTTTTGTACAGAATGTATTTGTGGTACTGGGTACTTCCCTGGTGCTGCTGCTGGCTGTGCTGACCGTGATTTACCTGATCTCCAAGCGCAAGACACAGAAGGCATAAATTCCTATACATACAAAAAAGGACATCCGAGGGCGTGCAAAATTAGCGGTAAAATTGAAGCCACCACATTTTTTGTGGTGGCTTTTGATATGCAGGAAACAAAGAGTAGTCAATGAAAGAACCCCTCTAGATTAATTGCGTGTCTAATCATGTTTGTTGCGATTTTCGAGGCTGGATTATTCATCAAATCTATAACCATTCTTGTCTCTTCTTTCGCTGTTTCTTCACAATAAAATTCGATAGGAACATTATTTTCATCCAACAGGTCATGCACCTTGTGGTCTTTAAAATGTAATAATCCTCTTTGATGACACTCATCAAGATAAAAAGAAAAATTAATGCCAAAGGATACGGGTTGGCAAAGGTAAACGCCTGCTCTTCCGTTGTAGTCTCCTTGCACCTTAATGATTCCGATATCGTGATTCCCCTTGGGGACTTTGCGTAAAAGCAACCAAATTGCCGTAAGAGCGGTGGCACTTAGGACATCTTCGATATTTTTCGGAACAACCGATAGCTTTTCGGTTATTGCGAGAAGGCGTCCTTCATATACAGCATCAAGGACAACAAAGCCATAATATCCGTCATTAGCCTCATAATATGACACAGTGCCCTTCGGTAATCGCTTTAACATATTGCAAGCTGATATTTTGCGCTTTCTGGGAGATTTGGGTGGTGTTTGCAGTAACGATTGAAACCTTAAAAGATTCTTGTATCGTTCATTTACGTCTTGTTCGGAAAAGCCAAGCGATCGATAGTATATTATATTTTCTTGGTTGTCAATTATTTGATTTACTCTCAAAAAAACGCTCTCCGAACGGAAGCCTAAAGACCATCCTGCTTTTGCTATTGCAAAAAATGCATTGTG
>JAZUSG010000126.1:0-4481 GCA_045606605.1 Faecousia sp. | reverse complement strand
CGTTGTTGGTGCAGTAGGTGATGTCCGCCGCGTAGGCAACCCGACGCTCCGCAGGACTCATTCCGGGGACGACCAGACCCACGGAAAGACCCATAAACCTGTGCACCTTGCCCATCCACTGGGAGTCACGGGTAGCAAGATAATCGTTCACGGTAACCACGTGGACACCCTCTCCGGTAAGGGCGTTTAAGTAGCAGGGTAAAATGGCCACCAGGGTCTTGCCTTCACCGGTCTTCATTTCCGCGATGCGGCCCTGATGGAGCACGATGCCGCCTAATAGCTGCACCGGATAGGGCTTCATACCCAGCACCCGCCAGGCAGCCTCCCGCACGGCGGCAAAGGCCTCGGGCAGCAGATCGTCCAAAGTCTCGCCGGCCTGCAGCCGTGCCTTGAATTCGTTGGTCTTTCCCTGCAGCTGCGCCTGAGAAAGGGCAGCGTACTGCGGCTCCAGCGCCAAAATTTTATCCACAATTGGCTGGAGCTTTTTGATTTCCCGCTCAGAGCGGGTACCGAATAACTTGGAAATGAGTCCCATGACGTTCTCCTTTGGGCATAATTTTTACTATTATAGCATAGGTTGCGGTAAAATAATAGACAAATTTGTGAATAAGCGCGTTTCGGAGAAAATATTTCCGTCTCTTGCAATTTATCAGCCTGTGGACTATAATGCCGATAGAAGAGAAACACTATTAATATGGCCCGATCGGGATACCGAAAGGCACGATAGACACCTATATTTTACGATACACCCAAGGTAAGGAGAGACTATGAGAACCTATCAGCTACTAAATGCAGACTGGTCCTTTACGGATATAACGGGCGCAACCTGCCCGGTGAACATTCCCCATACCTGGAATGCCCAGGACGGGCAGGACGGCGGCGACGATTATGTCCGGGGCACGTGCACCTACCGCAAGACCTTTGCCGCTCCGGAATTTGACCGGGAAACACAGGCGGTCTATCTGGAATTTGCCGGGGTCAATGCCTCTGCCCGGGTAGTATTAAACGGCAGGGAAATCGGCAGCCACCACGGCGGCTACTCCACTTTCCGCTTTGAGATCACCGATATATTGCAGGCGGAAAACCTTCTGCTGGTGGAGGCAGATAACAGCGTAAATGACCGGGTCTACCCCCAAAAGGCGGATTTTACCTTCTACGGCGGAATCTACCGGGATGTGGGGCTGCTTGTGGTCAATAAGACCCATTTTGATCTGTCCTATTACGGCGGCAGCGGCTTAAAGATCACGCCTGCCGTACAGGGAAAGGACGCTGCGGTGCAGGTGCAGACCTGGCATAACGGGGAAGACGCAAAAGTGAAGATCACCCTGCTGGATGGGGCGGGACAGACCGTTGCCACCGGCACGGGGGAAGATGTTATGTTAACTATCCCTGCCGTACACCTGTGGCACGGTGTGGAAGACCCCTACCTGTACACCTGCCGGGCGGAGCTTTGGCAGCAGGATGTGTGCGTGGACGCGGTGGAGAGCGCTTTCGGTGTGCGCACCTTCTATGCCGACCCCCAAAAGGGCTTCTTCTTAAACGGAAAACCCTACCCCCTGCGGGGTGTGTGCCGCCATCAGGACAGAAAGGGCATCGGCAATGCCCTGCAAAAATGCCACCACGATGAGGATATGGCGCTGATCCGGGAGATCGGCGCGAACACCTTGCGCCTTGCCCACTATCAGCACGATCAGTATTTCTACGACCTGTGCGACCGGGAGGGTATCATCGTTTGGGCGGAGATCCCCTACATTTCCGAGCATATGGAAAACGGCCGGGAGAACACCCTGTCCCAAATGAAAGAGCTGATCGTCCAAAATTATAACCACCCCAGCATCGTAACCTGGGGCGTGTCCAATGAGATCACCATATCCACAAAAAATAAGCCGGATATGCTGGATAATCACCGGGTGCTCAATGACCTGGTGCATCAAATGGACCCCACCCGGCTCTCCTCTCTGGCCTGCTATGCGGTGTGCGGGCCGTTTAATAAGGTGGCCCACATCACGGATCTTGTCAGCTGGAATCTGTATTTAGGCTGGTATGTGCCGGGTCTTATCTTAAACGATCTATGGGTGGACTTTTTCCACCTTTGCTACCCAAATCGGCCGCTGGGTTACTCGGAATACGGCTGTGAGGGTATGCCGAACCTCCATTCCGCCCACCCCCGCCGGGGTGACCATACGGAGGAATATCAGGCCAAGTACCACGAATATTTGGCGCGGTTTATTGAAAAGCGGCCCTTTATGTGGGCGACCCACGTGTGGAATATGTTCGATTTTGCCGCGGATGCCCGCAATCAGGGGGGCGAGCCGGGTATGAATCACAAGGGCCTCGTTACCTTTGACCGGAAGATCAAAAAGGACAGCTTCTACCTCTACAAGGCCTACTGGACAGATGCGCCCTTTGTCCACATCTGCGGCAAGCGCTACGCTTACCGGACGGGGAAGAAGACCACGGTGAAGGTCTATGCCAACTGTCCCAGGGTGGCGCTCTATGCGGATGGGCAGCTGATTGGCGAAAAGTGCGGAAACAAGGTGTTTACTTTCCGGGTGAGCCTGCAGGAGAATACGAAGATCGAGGCCGTGGCGGGAGATGTCCGGGATACGGCGGTGCTCCACCGGACGCAAACACCCCCCAAGGAATATAAGCTCAGCAAAAAGACCGCCGGCGGCGGCAACTGGACGTAAAAACGGACGGGCACTGCCCGCCCCTACGAAATGTCCGTTAGATTTGTAGGGGGCGGCGCCCTCGACGCCCCGTGGTCGGGTGTCCGTATTCTGCGCATTGTAGGGGCTATTCATCAGTCGTCCGGAAAGATGTATTTTATGGACCGCAAAAGCGGAACAAAAGGAGGTTTTGCATATGCAAGAACCCACAAATGGCCTGAATCGGGCCAAATTCTATCAGCTGGCGCTGTTTCCCTTAAATAACGGCGCGACCAATGTATATTTTGTGCTGATCCTCTCCTATATTGCCACCTTTGGCAATAAGGTGCTGGGTCTTGCCATGGTCTTTGCCTCCTTTATGGTTACCGGTATGCGGGTGTTCGATGCCATCACAGACCCCATTATCGGCGCGATCATGGACAAGACCGACGGAAAATTCGGCAAATTCCGCCCCTTTATGGTGCTGGGCAATTTGGTGATGGCGGGATCGGTGATCATCCTGTATATGTTCACACCGATGATCCCTGCCCGGCTGACCTGGCTGCGGTATACCCTGTTCGTGGCGCTCTACGCGGTGTGGGTGCTGGGTTATACCCTGCAGACCTCCGTTACCCGGTCCGCCCAGGCGGTGCTGACCAACGATCCCAAGCAGCGTCCCCTCTTTACGGTGTTTAACACGGTGGGTAGCCTTTTGGGTATGGGCGCTATGCAGTTTTTGGCCCCCATCATTGCCGGTGACGGCCTGGCAGGGGACTATAATGCCACCTGGTTTGCGATTATGACCCCCATTGGCATTGCCATTTCCATCGTACTGACGGTGCTGGCGGTCATCGGCATTTGGGAAAAGGACCGGACCAAGTATTTCGGTCTGGGCGGCAAGCAGGAAAAGGTATCCATACGGGACTATGCATCCATTATTCGGCACAATAAGCCCCTGCAGCGGCTGATGATCGCAGGAGGTGGCTGCAAGCTTGCGCTTTCCATTGCCACCAATGTTACGGTGCTGTGTATGCTCTACGGCTGTATGACCCAGTTTGGCACGGCGGTGAGCGACGGTGTTTTGGTCGGGCAGAACCGCTACGATAGCCTGTATCTGATTATGATGGTGATGGGCTATGTGTTCTCTGCCCCGTTTTTCCTGCTGACCGTTCGGACATCTCAAAAGCACGGTCAGAAAAAATCCCTCGTTACCTATGTAACCGTGGCCCTGTGCTGTTATGTGGGCGTGCTGGCGCTGCTGCTTTTGTGGCGGCTGGGTGACCCAACCTGGAACTTAAGCGTGTACGAAGGTACGCTCTTTGGTTCGGATTTCCGGCTGACGGTCAACCTGTACACGGTGCTGTTTGTGCTGTTTTTCGGCGTGGGTTACGGCGCGTATTACTCCACGGCGGATATGCCCATTCCTATGGTGGCGGACTGCGCCGACTATGAGACCTACCGCTCCGGCAAATTTATCCCCGGTGTAATGGGAACGCTTTTCAGCCTGGTGGATAAGCTGGTGAGCTCTCTGTCGGCCACCGTGGTGTCGGTTGCGCTGCTGTTTATCGGCGTTTCGGACCTGCCCACCAAGGCAACCCCCTATGCGCCCGGTATGAACTGGGTGGTCATTGCCCTGTTTTGTCTGGTGCCTATGTGCGCCTGGGCGCTGACCCTTTGGTCTATGAAGGGGTATGAGCTGGACGGCAAACGGGTGCAGACCATCGGGCGGGTCAATGCCGCCCGGAAGGCGGCCATCGCCGCCGGTATGTCGGTGCAGGAAGCGATGGAGACCATCACCGACGAAACGGTACAATAAAAAATCCGCCTCCTTTT
>JAZUSG010000125.1:0-6925 GCA_045606605.1 Faecousia sp. | reverse complement strand
CAGCGCCGTTTACCGCCACCTACGGTGAATTTTAAAGGCATTGTGGGTAAAGAACCCTATCCGGTTACCAAGAAGGCTAAGGAACTGATTCACAACCTGATCCTGCGTGGCGTTCAAAAGCTGAAGAGCCTTTTTAAGGGCAGCCGCAGCCGTTCGGAAATCGTCGCAACATTTTTGGCTATCTTGGAACTATGCAAGACCAATTCCGTTACATTAGAAGACGATGTTACCGGTGAAAATCCCAACATTCGGCTGCTGGATGAGTCTGGGTTAGCAGCAGAAGGAGTAGAAGATAATGGAACAAATTGATATACAGCGCGCTATAGAAGCAATCTTGTTTGCAGCAGGAGAACCGGTAGAAATTGCACAGCTTGTGGCTGTGCTGGAAACGGATGAAAAAACCGTGGTTGCAGCAGCGGATGCGCTTGCAAATGAATTAGCCTATGAGCGTCGGGGCATTCGAATTCTCCGTTTGGAGAAAGGATATCAGATGGTATCTTCCGGTGAAATGGCAGACTATATCACGCAGGCTTTGGAAACCAGAAAGCCGCCTAAACTCTCAGCCTCTCAGTTAGAATCATTGACAATTATTGCCTACTATCAGCCGGCTACCAAAGCGATGGTAGAACAGCTTCGCGGTGTGGACAGTTCCTATTCCATCGGAGCGCTGCTGAACAAAAAATTAATTGAGGATGCCGGCCGTTTGAATGTGCCCGGAAGACCTATCCAGTATAAAACTACGGCAAATTTCCTGCGCACCTTTGGCCTGAGCACTTTGGAAGATCTTCCTCCCATCGAAAAGGTTAGCCTTGGAGAGCCGGAAGTCACAGCAGAACCGGTTGATCCCAATCAAATGACAATGGAGGAGGTCCAGCAATGATTTGGCTGATTATTTTAGCAGTCATTACAGGACTTATATTCCTTCCCCTTGGATTTCGCAGTGTTTATGCAGAGCATAATTCCGGTGTTTGGGTCTTTGTTGGGCCGATTAAATTCCGTGTATACCCCAAAAAGAAACGCGAGGAAACGCCGAAACAGAAAGAAAGCGAGAAGTCTCGGAAGAATTCCAAAAAAGGCGGAAATTATCACAATTTCAAGCTGATTATCTGCAGAATTTTTGAATTCTTAAATCAATTTCGGCGCAAGATCCGTATCAAACGTTTGGAACTGAAAGTTACGCTCACCGGTGATGACCCCTGTGATCTGGCGGTTCATTACGGGGAGGCCTGGGCTGCAATCGGAAATCTGATTCCCCAGCTTGAACAGGCATTTACCATCAAGAAAAGGGATATTGATGTGATCTATGATTTTACAGCAGATAAAACTCGGATCTATGCACTATTAGACGCATCCATTACCCTGGGCAGGACGCTGCATCTCCTGTCAAGACACGGTATTAAAGCTGTCATCCATTTAATTAATCTGAAAGAATTACGAAAAGGCGGTGCCAAATAATGAGTAAAAACCTTCCTAATATGCTGGAAAATACGATGGCAAGGATTCGGGATATGGTGAGTGCCAATTCCGTTGTTGGTGATGCCATTACAACCCCGGACGGTGTAACGATCATTCCGGTTTCTAAAATCAGCATCGGCTATGGCGGCGGTGGCTCTGAATACAATAAAAAGCACGACCATGCACAGGATTACCCCTTCGGCGGCGGTGTTGGTGCCGGTGTAAAAGTAACACCCGTTGCCTTTATTGTGATCAAGGAGGGTAGTGTGCGTATGCTGCCGGTTGCAGCGCCTGCAAGCACTACTGCGGACAGAATCGTTGAATTAGTCCCTGAAACACTGGATAAAATTGCGGACTTTATTGATTCCCATATGGAGAAAAAAGCTGAATAAAAGCATTTCCGACGGGAATACTACCCGCGGGTGATTTTATGAAACGATTATTTGCCGGGGTGGCAGCTGCATTACTGGCTGCTGCCCTTGCTTTTCCTTGCAGCGCTGTATCGGCGAGGAGTGCAATCTTGTTGGATGGGCAAACCGGCCGTGTTCTATATGAAAAACTTCCCGACAGGCAAAGCTTAATTGCCAGCACCACAAAGATTATGACGGCGCTTGTTGTTTGCGAGCAAGCAAATGTACTGGATCGCGTCCGTATCCCACAGGAAGCGGTGGGTATTGAAGGCTCTTCCATGTATCTGAAGGCGGGTGAAGTGCTGACGGTTCAGGATTTGCTATATGGCTTAATGCTCCATAGCGGAAATGATGCGGCCGTGGCTCTGGCGATTTACTGCGGTGGTACAGTAGAAGGTTTTGCGGAGCTGATGAATGATAAGGCGCACCGCTTGGGTCTGTCTGGAACGCATTTTGTTAATCCAAACGGATTGGATAGTCCCGGCCATTATTCTACCGCCAGGGATATGGCTGTTTTAGCTGCCTATGCTATGGAAAATCCAATTTTTTACAAGACGGTTTCCACTAAAACAGTCAATATCGGTTCCCGTACCCTTCGGAATCATAACAAGCTCTTGTGGCTTTTGGAGGGCGCGGATGGGGTTAAGACCGGCTTTACCAAGAAAGCCGGACGAATATTGGTTTCCAGTTGTACGCGGCAGGGACGCAGACTGATTGCTGTTACAATGAATGATGGGAATGACTGGCAGGACCATCAGCAGCTGATGGAAACCGGTTTTTCAAATTACTCCGTGCAGACAATTGTCAATAAAGGAAGCTGCCTCGGCAACTTGCCGATTATTTCAGGACAGACAGGATCGGTAGAACTGCTGGCAGCTGCGGATTTTTCCTATGCGATTTCCGCTGGCGAGCAACCGGAAATTGTGCTTTCTAATCCCAACTTTGTTTATGCGCCGATTGTACAGGGACAGGAAGCCGGGTTTGCATATATCTGTTTAAACGGGAAGCCGGTGGGAAAAGTGCCTCTGGTTTTCGGGCAGACAGTGGAATTGGAAACCATACAAAAACCATCCCTTTGGGATCGACTTTTGAAAGGGGGAAAAACATGACCGAAAGGCTTCAGAAAATTATAGCCGCACGGGGCGTAACATCCAGACGGAAAGCTGAAGAAATGATTTTAGCTGGACGTGTAACCTGTAACGGGCGTGTTTGCCTTCTGGGAGAAAGTGCTGACCCGGATATTGATATTATTCTGCTGGACGGGAAACCGCTCCCGTCCGGCGATGCATTCACGTACATCCTTTTAAATAAACCAAGAGGCTATGTAACCACTCTTTCTGATGAAAAGGGCAGGCAGACGGTGATGGACCTGGTTACAGATTGCACCACCCGTGTCTATCCGGTAGGCAGATTGGATATGGATTCCGAGGGACTCTTGATCCTGACAAACGATGGTGATCTTGCAAACCGAATGATGCATCCCCGCCATCAAATCGATAAAACCTATCAGGTTTATGTTACAGGTTTCTCTGAAAAGGGACTTAAAGAACTCAGCCAGCCGGTAGTTTTGGACGGCTATCAGATCGCAAAACCCCTCGTGCGGGTAATTTCCAAGGATGACCATGGAAATGCGCGACTGGAAGTAGTTATCCACGAGGGTAGAAATCGCCAGGTTCGAAAGATGTGCGCCCTTGTGGGAATGGTCGTAAATAGACTCATACGCGTAGCGGAAGGGCCGCTTGTTCTTGGAAACTTGCCTTTAGGAAAATGGCGGGAGCTTACGGACATAGAGGTTAAGCGTTTAAAAGATCATTGCTGATCGGAGGATAGAATGAACACAGATGTGATCGTAATTGGCGGTGGCCCTGCCGGTATGTTTGCTGCGATTACTGCAGCAGAGCAGGGAAATCGTGTAATTTTACTGGAATCGAATAATCGCTTAGGAAAAAAGCTGCTTATTACCGGAAAGGGACGCTGTAATGTTACCAATGCCTGCAGTGTACAGGAGGTACTGCAAAACATTCCCCGAAACGGCCGATTCCTTTACAGTGCGCTGGAGAACTGTTCGCCTTCCTATGTGATGGAATATTTTGAAAGTAACGGTTGCCCCCTGAAGATTGAACGGGGGAATCGTGTATTTCCTGTATCTGACCGATCTCAGTCTGTTTTAGATACGCTGCAAGGTCATATAAAGCGATTGGGCATACAAATTCAATACGCAAAGGCAAAAGGTATTCTGATTCAAAATGGCGCTGTAACCGGTGTTGATACCGATAAAGGTAAAATTTTAACCCAAAATGTAATCCTTGCTACCGGTGGTGTTTCTTATCCGGCAACCGGATCAACCGGCGATGGGTATAAAATGGCGGGTGCATTGGGTCATACTGTAATACCTGCAGAGGGCTCCCTGGTGCCGCTTGAGACAGAAGGGGAAGCTTGCCAAAAGATGCAGGGCCTTAGCCTTAGAAATGTGGGTGTAAAGCTGCTGGATGCTAAGGGAAAAGTGCTGTATAAAGATTTTGGAGAACTGCTGTTTACCCATTTTGGCGTATCCGGTCCCACTGTACTTAGCGCAAGCGCGCATCTTAGAGGGGAAGGCTGCCGCCTTCTGATTGATTTGAAACCGGCACTTGATGAAGGAAAATTAAATGACAGAATCCTAAGAGATTTGGAAATGTATAAGAACCGGAGTATGGAAAACGCACTAACAGATCTTTTGCCCAGATCTATGATCCCGGTTGTGCTGGAAATGCTGTGTATTCCCTTTGATCTACAGGCAAATGCACTAACGAAGCAAATGCGCAGAAATCTTTTGGAACTTTTAAAAGCATTTCCGGTGAAGATTCACGGAAAAAGGCCCGTATCTGATGCAATTATTACATCAGGCGGTATCAAAGTATCAGAAATTGACCCGAAAACAATGGGTTCTAAGTTAGTCTCCGGTCTGTATTTTGCGGGAGAAATCATTGATTGCGATGCCTATACCGGTGGCTTTAATTTGCAGATTGCTTGGGCTACAGGATACGCAGCCGGTATGGCGGTTAAAAACTGTGATTGACAAACCAAACTGCATGTAATAAAATATCTTCGTATACACTAAGACTTTTATGGAGGGATATATATGTACGAAAAGCTTGTTTCTTATGCAGCAAAGCAATTGGACTTAAATCCTGAGGATATTACCCCCGCCAGCACTTTTGAGAGCCTCGGTATAGACTCTTTGGATATCGTTGAGATGATTATGGACCTGGAGTCTGAACTGGGTGTAGAACTGGAAATGGAAGATCAGAAGATCACCACGTTCCAGGAACTGGCTGATTTTATCGATTCTAAACTGAACTAAAATTTGAATACCCTTGTTATGGCAAGCCGGCTTATAACAAGGTCGCACTAGTCGGGGAGATAGCGGTGCCCTTTTCCTGCAATCCGCTACAGCAGGGATGAATTCCCACACCCGGGCTTGCTTCAGTGCCGTCCGGACTTTGTAAGCGGTGTTGACGGAATGGTCCTGCGCAACAGAATCCCGTGAACCATGTCAGGTGGGGAACCAAGCAGCATTAAGCGGATTTTTCTGTGTGCCGCGGGGTTGCTGTTCCTGAGCTGGCTGCAAGGAAACCGGGTATTGAGCAGGTTCAAATGTGGGTGTGCGATCTTGTTATGAGCCGGCATTTTATTGGAGGTTTATATGTATCAGGCGCTGTATAGAAAATATAGACCGCAAGTCTTTGATGATGTTGTGGGTCAGATGGCTGTTACGCAGACGCTGAAAACCCAGCTGCAGAGCGGTCGGCTTAGTCATGCATATCTGTTTACCGGATCTCGGGGAACGGGTAAGACCAGCAGCGCCAAAATTTTGGCTAAGGCGGTCAACTGTGAAAACCCTATCGACGGAAATCCTTGTAACCGGTGCAAATCCTGCTTGGCAATTGATTCCGGTTCCTGTATGGATGTTTTGGAAATCGACGCAGCCTCCAATAATGGCGTGGATAATGTGCGGGATCTGCGGGATGATGCGATTTATACACCGTCTCAGGTGAAAATGCGTGTATACATCATTGACGAAGTGCATATGTTGTCTATTTCCGCGTTTAATGCGCTTCTGAAAATTATCGAAGAACCCCCGGAGCATCTTCTGTTTATCCTTGCAACAACAGAGCTGCATAAGGTTCCGGCGACGATTCTGTCCCGTTGTCAGAGATTTTCTTTCCGCCGAATCAGTCAGGAAGATATTGCTGCAAGACTGCAGTATGTGGCTTATCAGGAAAATATTGAACTGGATACGGATGCTGCTAACGTTTTGGCAAGACTTGCCGACGGCGGTATGCGTGATGGTTTAAGCCTTTTGGATCAGTGCGCTTCCGCGACGGTAGGGGAGCTGACCGCAGAAAAGGTATATGCCTGCCTGGGTATTGCCGGTATTCAGGAATGCGGCAAATTAATGGCATGTATAGCAGATCACGATGCTGCCGGAGCATTATCTCTTCTAAACCGTTTCTATGCGGAAGGAAAAGATATGGCAGCACTGATGGATGAGCTTGCTTGTTTAACACGGGATTTTATGATTATGCAGACCGCTCCCCAGGAAGCGATTGGTATGCTCTCCGGCGTTGCATCCCATAACGAAGTCAAAGAACTTGCTAAGAAATTCAGCGCTGGTGAGCTGGTGCGTATGCTGGAACTGATCCAAAAGACAGCTGCCGGATTTATCCGCAGCGCCAGCCGTCGATTGGATGTGGAACTTTGCTTAGTTAGCCTCTGTCAGCCGGAACTGCAGCTGGATGCAAAAAGTTTAAATGCCCGTCTTTCCCGCCTGGAGGATCAGATAAAAAGCGGCGCTTTTTCGGTTAGTCAAGCCGTAATTCCTGCGTGTGAAGATACAGCTGAAACGAAAACATCAGATATACCGCAAGCGGAGATAGTGAAAGAAACATCTCAACCGAAAATTGTTGATACAGCCCCTGCCGGTTTTTGGCTGGAATTGTGCGCGCAAATTCGAGCAGAGCTAAAACCACCGGTAACCGGATTCTTTGCAGCCAACGGACCGGTGAAGGGTGTATTAA
>JAZUSG010000124.1:0-8136 GCA_045606605.1 Faecousia sp. | reverse complement strand
CGCTTGCTTTTTGCCCGTCAGGGCGAAATGCGGGCGTCTTTGCGTTCTAATGAATGGTCGTGCGTGTATGAGCACAGTAAGTATTTTGTTTTTCGGACTGCAGCAACAGTCCACCCTCCGTATTGGCAGGACGGAGGCTCGTATCCAAATGATCTGACTGTCACAGATCGGCTCCTTGTTCCGGCGAACGCAAAAGCCGGTTCGGCAGCAAGGAGTCCCCTCACTTCCCGATCCCTCGCCGAGGGGATCACAGGACACACGCAGAGTTCATCCGCAGCCGAGTTTAGCGGTTTGTGTCCGCCGCCGTTGTCCCAATCGTGGGGTAGCAACAGGAAGATATCTTCCCATGCGGCATCGTACTAACCCAGACAATTTCACAAAAGAGACAGACGCATCAATGCATCATTGATATATCGCTGAAGTCTCTGCCCCACAACGGTTTTCTGATTTCATACATTTTTGGATTTCTATGGAAACTAAGTGGAAACTACTGAATTTGCCAATGGGGAAACTATATCTATTTTTGAAAGGATTTCTTAATTATGAGTAAACAAAACATTTATTTCGCCTTAGAAGCACAACTGAATAAGATAGCACGGCACAACCGTCAAGGCAGCTATCGCACGAAAGAACGGTACTACACAGCGATGAAACGGTTCTGTCATTTCCTTGCTGACAATTACCATCTGCAAAAGCTGTCCAACATCAGTGACAAGCATTTGGTTGCCTATGTGCTGTGGATGCAGGAAAAGGGATTATCCGCCAGCACCATCAAAACAGAGTTAGCGGCGATTCGCTTTTTCCACGACAAGATCAGCAATCCTAAGTACATACTGCCTACCAATGCCGAGTTAGGCGTGGAACTGGAAAGGCGCAGATTCGGTGATACAGACCGTACCTGGAGCGTTGCAGAGTTTAACCGTATGTTAGGTAAAGCATTAGATCGGCCGGACTACATTCTCGCCCTCTACTTAGCCCGCTACGTCGGTTTCCGAATCCACGAATGTATGCGTGTTGACACCGCCATTGCCCGTCAAGCGATCCGAGAACACGCCATAACCATAAAGGGCAAGGGTGGCAAAATCCGTACTGTACCCATTAACCAGCAGATTATCTCTGCCTTGGATAAGTGTCTGAAAACAACGCCCCAAGGGAGCAAGCTATTGGTGCCAGATGATGTACCGACTGACAAGGCCATCAACCAACTACAGCAATTCATTCTGCGGAATCGTGAGGCTGTGCAGGATCCGGATTCTGAGCGTCCTCTAACCTTCCACGGTCTTCGGCATACCTACGCCGCTGAAAAATACCGCCAGCTCATCGCTGACGGTGTTTCGGAATTAGATGCCCACCTAACCGTATCCCGGTTTCTGGGCCACGAGCGAGCAAGTGTGACCAACATCTACCTTACTTCGCTGAAAGGAGATCATAATCGCAATTTATAAAATCGTTAAAATCAGGCAATACTGCAAGAAAAAGGAGGTGGACGGCAGTGGCTGAAAAGGCAATGACAAACGAGCAGAAACGCATCGCAATGGCAGAAAAGCTATGGCTCAATTACTTTAATCAAACCCTTTACGAAAAAGGCTGCATTACCGAGGCAGAGCGCAATCGGCTGAAGTATATGATTGAAAGCCGCAAGCCGTCCGCCAACATCAAATAAACAACTGTGCCGCCCCGGTTTCCTCGGTGCTGCACAATTTGTCTGTTTATTCAATTCCATTTTGTTCTAAAAATCGCTCATACTGCCATTCGGGTCCGTCAAATAAAAGTTGCAACAGTGCTGTTTGTAATTCGTTTTTCTTCATACTGTAAACATAGCGAGTAAGCTTTTCTTCCTGTTCTTCCTGCCGTTGTTCCTCTTCTTCCCAATAAGCTTCTAAATCTGCTATGTATTTTTCCGCCTCCCAGGGGCGCGCTGAAAAATACACAGCTACCATATGCTTACATACAATACGCTTTCCGGCAGCATGCGGGCAAGAACATTGAGATTTCCTCGGATGATTTATGTCTACGATCACATCGTAGAATGTGCTGTTACTTCCCGCAACAGAAGCCTTGATAACCCCCTCCCCCGCTTGTTCCATAGAAGATACCTTTTGTTTCTTGTAGTACTCATATCCCCGGTAAGCAGATTGTCCACTGGCTACGGATAAAACACTCATATGTTCCTCCTTTAAAAAGTTCTTTCAAACAATTAGCAAAGTATTATTCTCCAATTTGCATAAGCGTTAAATTGATCGCATTAAAAGCATCCACTGCAATGTCAAAGTTCTGTTTCTCATCAGTGTAGAGCAAGGTTTCGTGCAAGGATTCGTAGGTGGAGCGGATGGCTGCGTCAAAGCGGTGCTGCCATGCTGGGAAATCGTAGGAGCCGGTTGGATCGTACTCAGCGGAGATGTTACGGCGGCCAATATAGAAGGAATCAGTTTCCTTTGTCAGTTGTACCAATCGTTTTAGTTCGTCTTTGTTATTTAGAAAATTCTGTATTTCAGGCATTTGGTAAAGCTTTGTCACATCGTAGATGTGTCGGACTTTTCGATCCAAGGTGCCACAAATTGCATGGCGTTTGACAGACATAATCTTATCAATGAATGTCCGCTCAATATTCAGCGTATTGATCTTCACCGGTATCAATTCAAACCGGTCAACGTCATCCGCAAAGCCTCGACTTTCCAAAAACTCTTGGATATAGGTTTTGACAATGCGTTTGCTGTAAGGGTCGGGGCGGACTGTGCTGCCAATTTCCAGTTTTACCCGATTTTCCGGCACTCCAAACCAGACATACATACTTTTACTCCGGTCAGAGCGTTCCTGGGGTATTTTCACTGTCTGTGCGCCTGCAGACATAACCGCTTCAATTTTCTTGATAGCCTTGTCACAGGCTTTATCGGAAAAATCCATACCCAGGAAAGTAAGGTCAATATCCTCAGAAAAGCGATCAATAGAACCGGGATAGCATTTGCTTAGAGAAGTACCGCCCTTAAATACGCATTGCTCCGCGTAGGGACTGTCTGTCAAAGCCTTCAGCATCATAACAATATAATAATCCCGTTCTACTGCGGATTCAGAAATATGCTTGTCATTGGCAACAACCGTGATCAGTTCCCGGAATTCTTCAGGATAGATATGCAGTTTCATAGATTTCCTCCATAGTAGGATGCTTATATTCGGACAACGAAGAAAGATACTTGTTTAAGTTATTTGGGATATGATAATACATTAGAATATTTCGAAGAAAGGATATGGTTCTCTTTTGGTATTTCATTTGAATGTAAACTTCCTCAAACACTTCGTCGCTGTAGACTTCAGAAAACTGCTGACAAAACTTTACAAATTGGGTGCTGTCCAGCTCTTGAATCTCGCCGAAGTTCTGTAGCACTTCCATCATACTGATCGTGCTTTTCACTTCCGGTGTATAAACAAGATTACAGTATTGCAGCAGTACATTGCTGATGTTTTTGGTTTGCTGCTCCAGCGCAGAAGAGAAAACCTCCACCGTTTTTGAAACTTGTGTTGTCAGTTTGAGGTTATTATACAAAGAATAGCCCACTACGGTTCCCTTGTCCGGCACGGTAAAAGCATCCACGATCTCCTTTTGCGAAGGCGGAACGATGCCATATTTGCCTACTTTGGGACGGTAGTAGGTACCCTTGGCAATTTTGCAAAGCTCCCCTGCCTTGCACAGCCGTTCCAACGTTTTATAGTATGCACTTTCTGTCACTTCGCTGCTAAGTTTCTGCGTATATAATTTGCTGGCAAAAAACAATTCATTTTCAGGAATTCTCTCTATTGCACTGCTGATAATTTGGGTGCTTGTCATACATTCCGCCCCTTTCTGCTACCATTGTATGCAATGAATTATAATTTGTCAAGTAAATTTCATTTTTACTTGACAAAACTCAGTAAGATATAAGAAAACTTTATGTGATCTTTTTTCCAGTTCTAAAATGTTTGTTGAAAAATTCGTTTGCTTGGCGTATAATTTATATAGTGATGATATAACGAACTTTTGGAGGGTAGCTGTATGGACATTCACAGTGTTCGGCAGATGCTGAAATTAAAATCCATTTATGATATTCCCCTGCGGGTGACTTACTATGCCCGTGTTTCTTCGGAAAGCGACGAGCAGCTGAATTCGCTGGGAAATCAAATCTCCTATTATGAAGATCTGATCAAACGGAACAGAAACTGGACCTTTGTTCCCGGCTACATTGACGAAGGCTTGTCCGGTATTTCCACAAAAAAGCGTGAAAACTTTAATCGGATGGTGGAAGATGCCGCGGAAGATAAATTTGATCTTGTAATTACAAAAGAAATCTCCCGTTTTGCAAGAAATACGCTGGATTCCATTCAGTTCACCCGACAGCTTTTGGGCTACGGTGTGGGTGTATTCTTCCAAAACGATAACATCAATACCTTGGATGAGGACTCCGAGCTGCGGCTTTCCATTATGTCCTCCATTGCCCAAGACGAACTTCGCAAGCTTAGCTCCCGTGTAAAATTCGGTCATCAGCAGGCCATCAAAGACAAAGTGGTTTTGGGTAACAGCCGCATTTTCGGCTATGTAAAGGATGGCGGCAAATTGGTAATTGATGAAGAACAGGCTGGGATGGTTCGGGAGCTTTTTGAGCTGTACGCCACCGGACAATACTCTATGAAGCAGATTGAATCCATCTTCTGGCAAAAAGGCTACCAAAACCACAATGGCAAAAAAATCGCCCACACCACCATGTCCAATATGATCGCAAACCCTAAATACAAGGGCTATTATGTGGGCAACAAGGTGCGGGTCATTGATATGTTCTCCAAAAAGCAAAAATTCCTCCCGCGGGAGGAATGGGTGATGTTCAAGGACGAGACCGGGGAAATCGTTCCTGCTATCGTTTCCGAGGAACTGTGGGACAGGGCTAACGAAGTTTTAAAACGCCGCAGCGATGATGTGAAGAGTCGTCAGGGTATCTGTAATCATCAGAATCTACTCACAGGCAAGCTCTACTGCACCCACTGTGGTGCTGCCTACTACCGCCGAGAATCCAAGGACAAGGACGGCAGAAAGAACAGCAAATGGGTCTGCTCCGGCAAGATTAAGAACGGTGCAGATTCTTGCCCTTCTTTTCCTATCTATGAGGATGAGATCAAGCCAATCCTTTTTGAGGTGTTCCAAGAAACCGAGGTCAATGTGGCTGCACTGATTGAGGAATATATGCAGATGTACCGTTCCTTGGATGAGGACAATCAGATTCCCAAGCAGATTACTCAACAAAAGCAGCGGCTGGAAATTGCACAAAAAAAGAAAAGCAAGCTTTTGGAATACAATGTAACCGGTCAGCTTTCTGACGCAGATTTTCTTGCTATGAACAAAGCCTGCACCGAGGACATCAAAGATGCGGAGGCACAGATCTTGGAATTGGAACAGCAGCAATTCTCCAAAGATGAGTTCCGCAAACACATGGACGCCATCCGCACCACGCTGGAAGCCGCCCGTCGGGACGCTGCACAAGGTATAATCACCGCCGATTTTGTCACCAAGTATATCGACAAAATTTTGGTCACGCCGGAAGAAGACGGCTCTTTACGGCTGGATATCAAGATTTTCACCGGCGAAACCACACAGAAATACCTTGCAAAACTCGCCCTTCGTACGGGTCATACGTTCAAGAAGATGATCGAGGCTTACGAGCAGGGTATGCAGTAATTGCACACACCGGGATATTGCCCAAAAGCAATATCCCGGTACATATTTTGCAGGATATGCCTCCTCGGTTGCATTTTCTGTTTTTTCTGTTATAATAGAGAAAAACACAAAGGAGGTGTGGCTATGCATATTCAGGAATCCGGTGAAATGTATCTGGAATCCATCTATGTACTGTCCCAAAAAGGCGGGCAGGTGCGAAGCGTAGATGTAAGTGAATATTTGGGTTACTCCAAACCCAGCGTCAGCCGTGCTGTGGGTCTTTTAAAAGCCGGTGGATACCTTTTGATGGATAAAGACGGCTCTTTGACTTTGACCGAAAGCGGCAAGGAAATCGCGCAAAAAATCTATGAACGCCACACCCTGATCTCCAAGTTGCTGATCTCTCTGGGGGTCAACCCGGAAATTGCTGCTGCCGATGCCTGCAAAATTGAGCACGCCATCAGCGACGAATCCTTCCGGGCACTGAAAAACTACGCAGAAAAGTTATAAAAACAAGGCAAGCTTCTTTGTAAGCTTGCCTTGTTTTGTTACTGCTGCGCCAGATAGGCTTCCGCCATATGGGAAGCCACCGCGCCATCGGCAACCGCCGTTACGATCTGCCGCACCTCTTTGGTTCGCACATCGCCAATGGCAAATACACCGGGAACATTGGTACAGGTGGATTCATCGGCCACCACATAGCCACCTGCGTCCAGCGCGATCTGCCCTTGCAAAGGCTCTGTGGCAGGCTGGCGCCCTACGCTGATAAACAACCCGTCACATGCAATCTCCTGTAACTGCCCGTTAAGGGTGTCTTTCACCGTCACTCCCGTCAGTTTCAGGTCGTGATGCAGCTTTTCCACCGTGGTATTATACAGAATCTGCACATTTTCCTTTTCCTGCAGGGCTTTGTGGTAAATCTTCGTAGCACGCAAACTGTCCCTGCGGTGGATCAGATACACCTTTTTCGCCACACGGCTCAGCAGCAGCGCATCTGCTGCAGCAGTATTGCCGCCGCCCACCACCGCCACGGTTTTTCCTCTGTAAAACATACCGTCGCAGGCCGCACAATAAGCAACCCCTCTGCTGGTAAGCTGCTTTTCATTCTCCACCCCCAGCTCCTTAGGACCGGCGCCCATAGCCAGCACAACGGTTTTTCCCTGATAGCTGCCGCTTTCCGTTACTGCCTTTTTTATATGGCCTGTCAGTTCCAGCGACTGCACCTGCGCAATCACGCTTTCTGCGCCAAAGCGCTCGGCCTGCTGCTTCATCTGCATAGTCAGGGTAAAGCCGTCAATGCCGTCGGCAAAGCCGGGGTAGTTATCGATTTGATGGGTTTGCGTCATCTGTCCGCCTGCGTATAATTTTTCCAGCACCAGCACCTGCAGCCCCGCTCTGGCAGCATACATCGCTGCGGTATAGCCGGCAGGTCCGCCGCCGATGACCAGCATATCATAAAGCTTGTTTTCCATAATATTGCCTCCTCTTTTGATATGAGTATACCATATTTTCCCCCGTTTTCCGTGATGATATCACATACAGAAATTTCATTGACACTGCCTTGTTTTTTGCTTATACTATTGCTATAAAAGGAGGGATACCATGTCCTTTGAAGCCTATTTCCCCATTTGGAGCAAGCTGACTGCCACCCAGCAGCAGGTGCTTGCCCCTCACATTACCCAGCGCAAAGTGCAAAAGGGTACTATTTTACATAACGGCAGCTCCGATTGCAGCGGTTTGTTTTTGCTGCAGAGCGGTCAGCTTCGGGCATATATCGTTTCTGATGAGGGCAGAGAAATTACCATTTACCGCCTGTTTGACCACGACATCTGCCTGTTTTCCGCTTCCTGTATTATGAACAGTCTGCAATTTGAGATCACCATCGTTGCGGAAAAGGATACCACCATGTGGGTGATCCCTGCGGAGGTCTATAAATCCGTAATGCTGGAGTCTGCGCCCCTTTCCAACTACACCAATGAGATCATGGCCACCCGTTTTTCTGAGGTAATGTGGCTGATTGAGCAAATTATGTGGAAGAGTATGGATAAGCGTGTGGCAAACTTTTTGCTGGAGGAGGCAGTGATCGAAGACACCACCTGCCTGAAGATCACCCACGAAACCATTGCAAATCACCTGGGTACCCACCGGGAAGTGGTGACCAGAATGCTGAAATATTTTCAAAATGAAGGGTTTGTCCGCCTGACCCGTGGCTCTGTGGAGCTTTTGGACGAAGAAGCCCTTTCCATCCTGTAACTATCAGGGCGCGTTGCTGAACTGCAACGCGCCCTTAAATCATGCAAACATGCACCGCTGAATTAGAATTTAGCTTTCTTGTGTAGTACAACGCCTTGCCCCCCGCACTTGTGAGGGGGGTGGCTGAGCGTAAGCGAAGTCGGGGGGAGTAAATTTATTTAAAAGTCAACTCCCCCAGGTTTATTGCCTAAAATCGGCAATAAACC
>JAZUSG010000123.1:0-26116 GCA_045606605.1 Faecousia sp. | reverse complement strand
TGCAAACGCTATTGATTGCCGATCCGTCGGAGCCGTTTGCAGATGCCGTAGCTGCGGCATTACAGAATGATTTTTCCGTAAAATGCTGCCACGACGGGGAAACCGCCCTGGAAATGCTCCTCTCCTTTCGTCCGGATGTGCTGATTCTGAATTTCCGGTTGCCTTTTAAGGACGGGCTGACCGTTTTGCAGGAATGTGCCCACCGTCCTCAGGTGATTTTAGGAGTATCCACTTTCTTAAACACCTATATTGAGCAGACTGCCGCCGCCTTAGGCGTGCAGTATATTATGACTATGCCAACTGTAAATGCTCTGCGCGTCCGGCTGATGGATCTGATTGCAAATGCTGGCGATCCCACAGTCAATCTCGCCGGACAAGCCGCGCTGCATCTACATATTTTGAATTTCCCAACCCATCTTCACGGCTACCGGCAGCTTTGCGTAGCGCTCCCCATCTTTGCCGCAAATCCCGACATCTCCCTGTCCAAAGAGCTTTATCCGATGATCGCGGAGCGTTTCGGTCTATCGGACGCGCGCACTGTGGAGCACTCCATCCGCAAAGCGGTGGAGGCAGCGTGGCAGCAGCACGACCCGGTAGTCTGGGCCAAATACTTTCCCCCAAAGCCGGATGGCAGCATCCCCAGCCCTTCCAATAAGGCCTTTCTCTCCCGTCTTGGAGAAATGCTGAAACTCCCCACCCACCCATAGACTCACCAAATGCCGCAGAAAAAACTTTTGACAATTCTTGCATTTTTTTAAATGATACTGTATGATAGGTGTATGAAACAGGAGGTGTTTCCCTATGCGTTTACACAGTAATATGCGCGTTGCGCTCATTCTACCCCAGCAGCCGGAAAAAGTGGAAAGCTTTGCCGGCGAAGAAATGCAAAAATATTTACTTAAGATCTTTGGCAGCACGGTCTCCTTCACGGAAACCAACCCGGAGATCACCTTTGTGATCGGCAGTCCGGAGAAAAATCCCGCTGCAGAAGATATCATTTCTGCTGCAGATTTTGCAGAGCAGGTCCCCGGCCCGGAGGGCTTCTTATATGCGGTAAAGGGCAATACGGTACTGCTGGCCGGCAGCGATGAAACCGGCACCCTGTATGCCACCTATGAATTCTTAGAGCAGGAGCTGGGCTGCTGTTTTGGCGCATTCCCTCTTCCGGATATGCCGGTGGGTGAGGTCGTGCCTGCATACACCGAAAAAGAACTTCCGGAAATTAAGCGCTGCAAGGCAGCTGCCGATATTACTTACCGAACTGCCATCGTGCAGTTTGGCGAATGGGTAGACAATGCTGACCGCGCGCTGAACATTCCTTACTTCGATTACTTGGCTAAAAACCGTTATAACCGCATTCTTACCTGGATCGGTGTCTATCAGCAGCTGAAGCAGATGGGCATGGTGGAAGAACTGCAAAAGCGGGGCATTCGGCTGACTGTAGGACACCACCAGTCTCTGACTACCTTCCTGCCCTTTGAAGGAAATGAAGATTTCCCCACGGCCTACGGAAAGGAGCATCCCGAGTATTTCCGCGTGCTCCAAGACGGCAGACGCCAGACCTCCTTTAACGACAGAGCCTATGGCGGTCAGTGGCTGATGTGTAGTCGAAATCAAAATGCAATTGAAGAGATGGCTGCTAATATTAACACGTGGCTGGAAAGAAATCCCGTGGTAGATACCATTGCCCTTTGGCCCAATGACGGCATTTCCCGCCAGTGTCAGTGTGGTATGTGCTCCCCTTACACCAAGATGGAGAACTACCTGTACTTCCTCAACGAAGTGGCAAAGCGCCTAAAGGAAGTCCACGAGGAGCGGAAAGTAGACGCAATTGTCTATTTGGATCTGTGGGAATGCCCGAAAAACACCCAGCTTTGCGAAAATATCGTAATCGATATTTCCACTTGGACTCCCACCGGTCTGCGCAGCTGCGGTAAACCCGACGGCAGCGCTCTTCTGAGCAGCACAGTTGCTGACCGGATGCACGAATTTAAGAAAGCCGGTTGTCCGGTGGTGCTGTATGAATACTATATGGGTAACTACGGCAATAAGCAGGCAGTTATGCCCTCTGCTGATGAACTGCAGAGCATTTTCCGTTACTTTAAGGAAAACGGCTTTGAAGGCAGCGGCACCCAAATGGAAAGCTTTAATCTGTGGAATAACATCCTGAACTTCTACTGCTTTGCCAGAACCGCCTATGATACCGAGTTCTCCCTGGAGCAAGGTATCAAAGGTCTCTGTCACCTGTTCGGCAAGGGCGCAGAGCCCATCGCCAAGGCTCTGCAAATCTTCGAAGACACGCTGGACGGCCAGGTTGCCATCAGTGAGACCGGAAAATGGTTTGCAGCCAATGTGGATGCGCCTACCGTATACGCGCTGTTTGAAGAAGCGCTTCAGCTGGCTGACGATGCCTTATCCCGGAACAACATCCGTCTTATGCGTATGGCATTCCACTACACCATGCTGCTGCAGGTAGATACTGAGGAAGCACACGAAGAGCTGGGCGCTATGGCCACCCATTTTGACAGCTTCAAAGTAAACGACCCGGGCTTTGCCATTTCTATCGATACAGAACTTCGCTCTGACAAACTGCCTGACGATAAGTGGTATCAATTTGAAAAGTAAAAACAAAAAGTTGAGCAGATCAACCGATCTGCTCAACTTTTTTATGTATATTATTCTTTATCCTTCAAGAAAACTTCGATGACAGGCACAGTAACCTTGGGACGAATTACAGGAATGTGGAAGAACACACGGTCGTCGCCAACAATGTAATTCTTCTTCTCTTCCCAATGGGCTTCCTCACGGGTGATGCACTGGACTTCGCTGGCATCGTGAAGGAACTGGGCGTATTCCACGCGGCCGGCCAGACCTTTCATAGAGAAACGGGCAAAGGGATAGCTAAGCAAATGGATGTACAGACGCTTGCCGTCCTCGCTTTGGGTCAGCACAGTGCCGGTGGGTGCTTCCAGACCCTCTTCTGCCTTGGTGCAGCCGTAAATGGAGCGGCTGTTGTACTTCATCCAATCCTTGTACACATTCAGCGCAGCAACAGCGCGGTCATCCAAATAGCCTCTTGCGCAAGGGCCAACGTTCATCAGCAGGTTTCCGCCCCAAGCGACGGTCTTGATCAGCAGTTCAATGAGCATCTGGGGGGATTTCCAGGTAGCTTCATCCCGGAAGTAACCCCAAGAGCCGGAAAAGGTCTGACAGGTTTCCCATGTGAGGTACTCGCCGGTCTCTTTATCCCGGGGCCACTCTTCGATCTGGAACTGCTCCGGTGTGGCCAAATCCTGCTCCAGGTCGGTACGGCTGTTGATGATGATGCCGGGCTGCAGGGAGCGGGCCAACGCGATCAGCTTTTCCGCCTCCCAATCCTCCGCGCTCTTGCCGGGGAACTGGGGATACTGGGGGTCGGGCAGGAAGGAGAAGTCAAACCACAGCACGTCGATCTTGCCGTAATTGGTAAGGATCTCCGTAACCTGATTGCGCATAAACTGGGTGTACTTCTTCATATCCCGGGTCTCATTCATCTTGACCGCATTGGGATCGTTGCGCAGGGGATGGAAGCGATCGATGGTGTAATCCGGGTGATACCAGTCAAGGAGGGAGTAGTAAAGACCGATGCGGATACCCTCTGCCCGGAAAGCGTCTACATATTCCCGCACCAGATCCTTGCCGTAGGGGGTGTTGGTAATCTTATAATCGGAATAAGCCGTGTCAAACAGGCTGAAACCCTCGTGATGCCGGGTGGTGAGCACCGCGTACTTCATTCCAGCTTCCTTGGCATACCGGGCAAGCTCCTTGGCATCGAACATATCCGGGTTAAACTGCCGGAAATAACGGTCGTACTTTTCCTTGGGAATACACTCAAAACCCTGCAGCCACTCGTGCCGGGCAGGCAGCGCATAAAGGCCAAAGTGGATGAACATACCAAAACGGTCGTGGACAAACCATTCGGTATTGCCGGGTGTTTTCTTTCTCTTATAGTTTGACATAGTCATTCCTCCTAATTTGATCGCTTGGCATTTTTTGTAAATGCGCAATTATCAAGCGCATTTATCGTATCACATTTTCCTGGATAATTCAAGAATAATCGAGCCGGCAAATTCTTTAATATACCCCTTGCGCCAACAGGTACTTCCCTGCGCCGCAGCATCACGATGTGTTCTCATCCATCATCGCGCTCCAAGGCGCACCAAACGCAAAAAAGAAACACCAAAGGGTGTCCTCTCTTTACGGCTTAAATGCTACATCGCGCAAGGAGCAGCTAACAAAGTGACAAAGCAGGCACCCGAAGGTGCCTGCTTTGCCGTAAAAAAGTGCATATAGAAAATGTCTTAATAAACAAAATAGGTTTTAAGCTAATTGTATAAGTGTTTAAAACAGCAATAAGCTCTGTTACTTGTTCACATACATACTGTTGTATGCTTCGCAGAGTGCGTCAGTTTCAGCAAGAATAACAGGCAGCTTGGATGCGGGGGGCATCTGGCTTGTGTCTGTGCTTTCACCGCTGCTCACATCGGGGAACCACCAGGGAATCTTAGCATCACATGCCAAAATATCCTGATACATCATATCCCATGCTTCTTGATCCCAGTCTTCCAGAGCTTCAAAGTTTTCCTTCCGCTCTTCACAAACTTCCTGGAAGGTTTCTCTCCAGCCAAGGCTATACTCAGTAACGCCACGGATGCCTTCGTAATTACAGCCATACAGACCGCAGCTGTACTCAGACATATAACGCATACCAACACGCAGGATGTAGGTCAGCAGAGACAGAGCCGCTTCATTTTCATCACAGGTTGCAAAGATGCCCATAAAAGCGGGAGTGAACTGCATGATTTCATTCTTATACTCGCCGGTATAAGTCGGAATCATAATGGTCTTAATAATATCGCCGTTCTCGATCTCCTGATGCAGGTGCTCAAAGTTGTACCATTCAGCATCGCCGATATGGGTACCGGGACGGGGAGATGTGGCAATATTACAATCGGAATATGCACCCAGTACCTTAGAACTTTCGCCTTCCCACATCATATCCAAGTAATCTCTGTACATTTGGGAGTCGATGTTATGGGTCAGAGTTCCGTCTGCCAGCAGGTTAAACTCATGGCAGAGAATTAAGCGCTGGGTATTGGAAGAGCCGCCCTGGTTGTTTTCAACACCGCCCTGGTTAGCAGACTGGCTGCCGGTAGTTCCGTCAGGAGTCTCAACTGGTTTCTTCTTGCAGGCAACCATACCGACTACCATACAAAGAACCAAAAGTAATGCAATAATCTTTTTCATACAGGTTTTCTCCTTTACATTTTTTGCAGGCGCTCCGGCCTGCTGGGGAAATAGATACTTGCTAAAATGGGGGATTTAGGGTACTTGCAATATGTATACAAAAATATCAATATCTTAGCAGATTTTATATTTTTTCAACACCGCATTTTATACAATAGATATGTATACACATTGACAAATTAAACAACAATGGCAGACAATCTATTTAGTTATGTAAGCCGTTTTGGGTTACCCCCTCCGCACACAGATAATACCCCCAGCTCCGGCTTTCACCGGAACTGGGGGTATATTGATTTTGCAAGTTTTTTATCGCTTTTTCCGGCAAGAAAGATACAGTACAAGCAGCAAAACGGACGGAACTGCCACAACCGCAAGGGTTACAAGCAGCATCATAATTGTGTTTGCAGCGGCAACATTGCCCCTTGCCACACCGCCCGAAGAAAAATACACAGAGATAACTTGCCAAGTCTTTAGGTTTTCGTTATAGATCCCATCGCCACTTCCGCACCATATTCCTCTTATTACGCCGATTGCGTAGAACGAAGTCAACACAAAAAAGCTGCCCAGCAGAATGTTACTTACCCGCGGCTTTCCGCTATCAAATACAAGCTTTACTGCAAGATACGCCAAAAACACGGCAAGCAAAAACGCAAAACTCGACAAAAACGGAAGTATATACGCAGCGTAGCTATTGAGCATACCGGTTTTACTAAGCGTCATATAACCGGAAACAAATAAAAATGGCACAAAGCAAAGCAATAACATTTTTTGGTGTTTAGACGCTTTCGTTAGTCCAAATCCCACACCCGAAGGTAAAGCAATCGTAACACATACCGCCATTAAGATAAACGGCACGGCTAATAAGGTATTGAACCAATAGCGGGAACCCGGAACTGAAAAACTTGATAACATTTCAGCCAATCTAACAAAGTTTTCATTGGTTGGCTTTTCCGGCAAAAATCGAACAGGAAAAACAAACATTTCTTCTGTTGGCATATACGCTCTGGCCAAATGTGTTGTCATAAAAGCAGCAAACACAACAAACAGCAGCAAAGACAGTCCAAAGCTTACAAAGCCCATCACCTGAAGCGGTGTAGAACGGGCCTTGCATTTTTTGCAAAGCGTCCAAGCTCCGAAGACTATGGCGCTGACCAGTGCGCACCAAACGACCAGCATCATAAGGCCTATAACCATAATTCCACAGGCATAGCCCACTTGGAACCGGACCAAATGATAATCCCGAAAGGCCGTATACAGCCAATCTGCCGCATGATCCGCCGAGGGGAATCCAACAACGCCGGCAGGAATTCCACCGCCATTGTACATCAGCACAGGAATCAAGCAAACGGCAATGGCTGCTCCCAAAAAACTGTGCTTCATCCTTGCAGCAACGTATGTAATAAAAAACACAGGCGCCAAACAGTAAAGCCAAAGCACAAGTGCCGACAAAAGCATCGCGTAGGATCGGGTAAATGCAATCGGCTCCTGTATCACCGATGCATGGAGCAGTATGGAGTTTAGCATTCCGTAACGGTCCCCGCTAAAAAACATACGAAAAGGATCGGAAATCATACTGCAAATGCTGACACAGGCAAATGCTCCCATAACCGCAAGGCCAAAAGGCAATTTAAGCTTTGCGGTAAAAATCGCAGGCAAAACAGCGGTAACGATCAGTAAGGCCGCAACCACGCAAACCATAATAACCGTATTGCCAAGACACTTCAGAACCACTTCATCTTTAAAAATATTTATGTAGTTTCCAAAACCTACAAAGGACGGTTCTTCTAACATATTGAAGTTTGTGAAGCTATAGAAAACTTTTTCAAATAATTCATATAGTCCAAGGATCGCAATGATCAGCACTGGGATCTGAAACAGTATCCCATAAGGGAAGCTTATCTTCCGATTGGTTAGATCTTTGTTCATAGAAACCCTCCCATCTATCGCCTTTTTTATTTTACTATACTGCGCTTTGCCTTGCAACTCCCTTATTTTATCTGTAATCAAGTTTTTTCTGCGCTTTTTTATCTATTCTTTCACAAAACGCACCTGGGCATTCGTTGTTCTTTTCAGCAACATATCCGGGTACAGTCCCGCCGTTTTTCTTTCAAAATAATCATCGGAGTTTGGGAAATCCCCATTGGCAACCGGAACATATCCCTCTAAATATTCTGAAATAAATTTCGTATCCAGATCGGTTTCGACTTGAATGTACATCGGCAAAACGCTATCGACGGAAGTCTCATTTTTAAATGCGATCTGAAAAGAAAATGTTTCATTCTGCAACAAAGTCGCCGTAGTAATTCTCTCTCCATTTACTATATCCGAATAAATTTTCGTTAAGGCGAAACCGTTTTGGTAATCAGTATAAAACCAAGTCCTCTTTTTCCAGCATTTTTACAAAAACAAAAAGTGCCCGAAAGCCCTTATTGGCAAGGGTTTTCGGGCACTCATTTTCGCTATGATCCGTTATTCTGTCTCTGTGTTTTCCGCTTCAGATACCTCTTCAGCATTTTTAGCTTCCCCATTGTTTTCAACGGGAGCATTCTCTTCCTCACTCACAGGAACAACCATATTTTTCTTCTTCAAAATCAGAATCACTACAACCGCGGCAGCTGCTGCAAAAATGACTGCAGATACAATGATTGCAACGATTGCGCCGGTTCCCAGCTTGGCCTTATCGCCACCGCCTACATCCGGGGTTTCAGAAGGCTCTGTTGCCTGTGTGCCACCCTGTTCCGGATTGGTAGACGGCTGGGTTGCATCCGGAGTTTCTGCAGAAGGTGTTGTCGGCTCTGTACCATCCGTAGGTTCTGTCGAATCTGTACCATCCGTAGGCTTTGTCGAATCGGTAGGTTTCGACGGATCCGTGCCATCCGGATCTTCTACCGGAGGTACGTTATCGTTATTATCACCGGAAGAGGCTTTGCCCTGCTTAACAGCCAGTTGCACGGCCTTACCGGCACTTGCTTCCACAATACCTGTTGCAACGCCATCCAAACCGGCTTTCATCTTGACCTCTTGAATAACATTGCCGGTGAGCGCATCGTAAATGTATGCGACCATATCTTCGTTGGTTGCATTCAACCAGGTCATACGATAGGCGGTGTCATCCGTTCTGCTTGCGGATAAATCTTTCATTCTAGTGCCAATTTCCGCATCGTACAGAGCTAACGTGGTCGTAACACCGGTGGGGTACAGCTTATAGTCATCGACCAGCACTTCCGCATTTGCATCGGTAACAGAAATTGCAATCGTATCGATCGGCAAAGACGTATTCTTAATTTTGACATTCTTTGCTTCACCCAGCAGTTTACCCGCAGAATCGTATACCGAATAGGTGCAGGTAAAATTGCCACTTGTTCTAAAGTCAAATTCCCGCCGATAGGTGTATGTATTGCCTGCATAAATTCTCACACCATCAATGGCTTGATAGCGCTGGCCATCATCGTAATATACTTTACCCTCTGCGACCTTTATGCCGCGGTCACCGGAATAGCCTTTGAGCAGTTGAACATTTGCATCATCGTTTAAGGTATCCGGGAGCGTTACTGTAACTTCCCAGGCCTGCTGCTTTGCGTATTCATCACCGGCAGAAATATTTTCAGGGAGCTGCACATTTTCAATGGTGGTTGTGCCGGACAAGGCCAGGGCCTTATTATTGCCGTTTTGGCGGATCTTTGCTGTGCCGTCCACTCTCCAGGTAGCCATGGGCAACGCGCTGGAAGTTGTGAAGTTTGCGCCATTATTATAATCTTCAAAATCTTCAAGCAAAGAAGGATTCTTACGGTAGCGGTCATCGGTTGCGGTGATCACCGGCTCAACATCCTGAGCGGTTTCGATCCAGTAACCGCAGCTGCCTGCCATACGGATATCGCCGTCCTTCAGGATCTTGCCGCCGGGGAACGTAATCGTCAAACCGTCAATAGAGAATGTGGGGTCTTCATTATTGGAGGAAATCTTGAAATCCCGCAAGGACACAACATCTGTGTCCGGCGTAATACGCCAAATATTCCGGCCGGCTGCATACATACCGGACAGTACATAACTGCCGTTCCAGGAAGCCTGGGGTTTCAGGGGTTTGCGATCCGATGCGCCAACAAGTCGGGTCAGTTCCAACAAGATGTCAGAAACAACCTTGCAGGAATTTATATAATCATTATCGATGATATAACCAAGATACACTTCCGGATTCATAAGTCCCACATGGAACAAAGCCTCTGTATAATATGGCGTGCCGGAAAAAGTAGACGGATAACCCGAGTGTCCTACACCGTATTCGTAATTTGCAACCCAGGCATCAATCCGTCCGTCATCTGTAGATGCATACATATTCTTAAAATAGTTTATATCATACAGAAACATATTGAAGGGAGTAGCCTTAAATTCTGCATCATTATAGCTGGGAGGATTGTCGTAAACAGGGGTGCCCCAACCAAAGTAGGCATTTTCAGGATTGCCCGCATAAAGCAACCAGTTTGATACATTGCCGGCGCCTATTGTATTGAAAATAACCTCCCCTCCATGGGTACCAATCGCTCTATTCCAGGTGTCTTGTGCGCCCACCTTATAGTCCGAAACGGTACCATCGGGATAATACTTCTGAAGCGGTTCAAGAACACATTCGTTTACCGCTTCTATTTCCATAAGATCCACTACATAGTTCCAGATTTCTGAACATTCGCTATGCCCCTTTGTGCTGCTGTCACGGGTGTTGATGCACCAAATTTCGGACTTTTCTCCGCCAACATCCTCGTAAAACTTAAAGCCTAACGCTTCCAGCTTCGGTCTGATCTGGGTTTCATAACGGGGGTCGTTCACGATATCCTGATAAATATATTTATTTTCTGCTTTGCCCCGTGTCCCGGCATAATAGTCATACAGATAATAGCTATGACTTTCAATGTATTCCATATCTACGATGATGCCGTCGATTTCGCCACCCATTTCCTTGAACATTTTCAGGAAACTGTCCACCCACTCTTTTGTCATTTTAACCGCTCTATCATGATAAACGACATTCTCGGGAAGTGAATAGAAGGCTGTCTGCACCAAGCACAACTGAAAATAGCGAGCGCCCTTAGGTCTGGACTTAAAGTCATTTTTCAACACTTCCGCAAGCGTCTCGTCATCATTAGCGCCATAGCAGGATGTGTACGGCCACTGTGTATCTTCATTAATAGGCGCAACCCAGAAAAAGGGCATATAGTATACATTCGGAATATCCTCCTCTGGATCCATAAAATTGACACAGTAAAAAGGATCATCGCCCAATTTAGCTGCATTTACTGCAGTCTTTGCCGGAAATAATGCAAAAATCAAAACAAATGTCAAAAACGCGGCAATTGCTCTTTTCATATTTTCCCCTCATTCTAAGTTAAATTATGAACAATCTTCCTATGTGTCCATATTCATATATTATTTCATATTTTCTGAAAATTCAATATGTTTTTCCATTTTCACAAGAACTCTGCAAATAATTTTAAACGAAAATGCCAAAAGCTCTAAATACCCGTCCTAAAACTAATAATATTTACCGCAATTTCTACTTAACGGAGCGCCTTTTATGCGGTATAAGCATAATATCCATAACAAGCATTAATAATTGCATAAATAAAGGGCAGAAGGGACTTGTTTTTTCTGCAAAAAAAGCCACGGCGGTTGCAAGTGTCCACCGGACACTTGCTAAGAGCCGCCTTTCGAGTCCATTCGTCTGAATACCAATACCAAAAAGAAGACCACCCGATGGGTGGTTAAAGTAGTTGTAATGGACTCGCTTTTCTGCGGAAAAGCCATTAGGAGCCTAAGGACTCGATTTGCATTTTCTGCTTATGGCAGAAAATAATTGTAGCCACCAGTATTTGCACTGGTGGCAGCAACAGTCCACCGGACTGTTGCACTGCTATCGGTTCGAGTCCAGTCTCCACCAAAAAAAGAGGACACCGTTTGGTGTCCTCTTTTTTTGGTGGAGACTAATGGACTCGAACCATCGACCTCCTGCGTGTGAAGCAGGCGCTCTAACCAGCTGAGCTAAGCCTCCGTATGGAACGGTTTCGATTATAGCATATATTCAAAAAAAGTCAAGTCCCCTCCCTTGGCAAAGGGGCAAAAATCTGCTATCCTATAGATAAAGAGGAGTGAGCTGCTATGACCTACCAAACGGTGGTGCCCGGACGGTTTCTGTCCCGGCCTAACCGCTTTATTGCCCACATTGAGATCGGCGGCAAGGAAGAGATCTGCCACGTCAAAAACACCGGCCGGTGCCGGGAACTGCTGCAGCCGGGTTGCACCGTCTACTGCCTGGATGCCCAATCCCCCAACCGCAAGACCCGGTACGATCTGATTGCCGTACAAAAGGGCAGCCGGCTGATCAATATGGATTCTCAAGCGCCCAACGCAGCCGCAAAAAATTGGCTGCTCTCCGGTGGGCTTGGTGCGATCACAGAGCTGAAACCGGAGTCCCGCCACGGGGATTCCCGCTTTGATTTTTCCTTTCGAAAAGACGGTATTCCCTGCTTTTTGGAGGTTAAGGGCGTAACCTTGGAGCAGGACGGGATCTGTGCCTTTCCGGATGCCCCCACTGCCCGGGGCACAAAGCACCTGCGGCATCTAAGCGCGCTTGCCCGGCAGGGGTATGGAGCATATGTGCTTTTCGTGATCCAAATGGAGGATGTGGCGTATTTGCACCCCAACACCGCCACCGACCCGGCATTTTCCCACGCCCTCAAAGAAGCCGCCCAAGCGGGTGTACAGCTGCTTGCTATGGACTGTGCGGTTACCCCGGATTCCATGGTGCTGCGCAGCCCTGTTCCCATTCGACTTTAAACAAAAACCACCGACACTTGTCGGTGGTTTTGCTTATTTATACTCGTAAACGCGGCGGCGGATCAGCGCCCGTTTCAGCCGCGCCTCTGCCAGTTGCAAGTCCGTCTGGCTGGAGGATTTATCTGCCAAAATTGCCCTGGCACGCTCTTCAGAACTCTCTGCCCGTTTTACATCGATCTGGTCAGCCCATTCAAAGGTGGTGGGAACCAGCTTCACCTGGCCGTCCAGCACAGAGACCATTCCGCCGATACAGGCGCCGTAACGCTTTTGCCCGGCGATAATCACGGTAGCAAGACCCATACCCAAAGGCGCAACACAGTTAATATGCCCGGCAAGGATGCCCATATCTCCGCTGACTGTGCGGACGATCAGCTCTTCTGCCTGTCCGCGGAACACCTCACCGTCGGGGGTTACGATCGTTAACGCAAAGCTCTCCATCAGGCCTGCCCCTTCCACTTGGCGACCACATCATCGATAGAACCGGCAAACAGGAAGCAGGATTCGGGGATCTGATCGTGCTTGCCCTCAATGATCTCCTTAAAGCCGCGAACGGTCTCCTTCAGAGGCACATACTTGCCCTGATAACCGGTAAACTGCTCTGCAACCGCAAAAGGCTGAGACAGGAAGCGCTGCACCTTTCTTGCGCGGCTGACGGTCAGCTTATCCTCTTCACTCAGTTCATCCATACCCATAATGGCAATGATATCCTGCAGCTCCTTATACCGCTGCAAGATCCGCTGTACACCACGGGCCACCTCATAATGCTCCTGACCCACAACCTCGGGGGTCAAGATCCGGGAGGTGGAATTTAACGGATCAACTGCCGGGTAGATACACAAAGAGGCAATGCCGCGATCCAGGGCGGTGGTGGCATCCAAATGGGCAAAGGTGGTAGCGGGAGCGGGGTCAGTATAGTCATCCGCCGGCACATAGACCGCCTGCACAGAGGTAATGGAGCCGTTTTTCGTAGAGGTGATCCGTTCCTGCAGAGCGCCCATCTCTGTAGCCAGGGTAGGCTGGTAACCAACCGCAGAGGGCATACGGCCCAGCAGAGCGGAAACTTCACTGCCCGCCTGGGTGAACCGGAAGATATTGTCAATAAACAGCAGCACGTCCTGGTGCTTTACATCCCGGAAGTACTCTGCCATAGTCAGGCCGGAAAGACCTACCCGCATACGGGCTCCGGGGGGTTCGTTCATTTGGCCGAAGACCATGGCGGTCTTTTTAATGACGCCGCTTTCGGTCATCTCCAAATACAGGTCATTACCCTCACGGGTACGCTCACCCACACCGGTGAACACCGAGTAGCCATTATGCTCGGTAGCAATGTTATAGATCAGCTCCTGGATGAGAACAGTCTTACCCACACCTGCACCGCCAAACAGGCCGATCTTGCCGCCCTTGGCATAGGGGCAGATCAGGTCGATAACCTTAATGCCCGTCTCCAGGATCTCGGTAGAGGTCTCCTGTTCCTCATAGGCAGGGGCGCTGCGGTGGATGGGCGACTGCTCTGCTCCCTCAACCGGCGCGCCGCCGTCAATGGGCTGACCCAGTAGGTTAAACACCCGGCCAAGGCAAGCCTCACCTACGGGCACTTTGATGCTGGCGCCGGTATTTTCCGCTTCTGCGCCCCGGGCAAGTCCGTCCGTGGAGCTCATAGCGATACAGCGCACCACATTATCACCGATGTGCTGCGCCACTTCTGCAATAATGGTCTCACTGCCGTTCTTTACAGCGATCGCCTGCAGCAGCTCCGGCAGGCTATCCTCCGGAAAACGAATATCCAAAACAGGGCCCATAATCTGAACCACTGTTCCTAATTGATTAGCCATTGCATTCAACTCCTTATCAGTTGAAAAATCCTTTTTTATACTCAAGAGCCGGCAACAATCTCCGTGATCTCCTGGGTGATCGCCGCCTGCCGCGCCCGGTTAAACTGCAGGCTCAGGTCGTCGATCATTTCCTGGGCATTTTGAGTAGCTGCGTCCATTGCCGTCCGTCTGGCCGCCTGCTCAGAGGCGCGGCTCTCGCACAGCGCGCCGTAGAGAACGCCCCCTAAATACTCCGGCACGATGGTTTCAAAAACCGTCGCGCTGTCCGGCTCATAGAGGATCTCTTTATTGCTTGCATTTTGGATCTGTCCATCCTTTTGCAAAGGCAACAGCTGCAAACACGCCGGCTGCTGGGACAGTACCGACTGAAACTTTGTATAAACCACGTAAACCGCGCTGTAATCGCCCGCTAAAAAGCCCTTGCACAGCTGCTTTGCCACGGAAAAACAGTCGCCGATGGAAACCGTCTCCGCCTGGGTATAGTTTTCCGTCAGCACCTGCATCCCGTGGGTGCGGAAATAGTCTGCGCCCTTTCTGCCCACAGGCAGAAGCACCGTTTCTTTTCCCGCAGCCTGGCTATCCAGTATTTTCAGCACATTACTGTTATAACCGCCGGCAAGTCCCCGGTCGCCGGAAATCACCACAAAGGCAACTTTATCTCCCACTTTCCGGCTTAGATACGGGGAAGTCATCTCGCCGCTGCAGCCTACGATGTCCCAAATGGTTTCGTAAAGGGTTTCAAAGTAGGGCCGGCTGGCCAGCGCCTGGGTCTGGGCCTTCCGCAATTTTGCGGACGCCACCATCTCCATTGCCCGGGTGATCTGCCGGGTGGATTCCATAGAGCGGATCCTGGTTTTAATTTCCTTGGTAGAAACACCGGCCATATTAACCACCCATCTCTGTCAGGAGTACCTGCAGCGCTTCTTTCAGGGCCTCTTCCGTTGCTTTTTCCAGTTTTCCGGTGGTGCGGATTGCGGTGAGCACTCCGTCATAACGGGTGTCTAAAAGCTCCTGCAGCCGCCGCTCGAACTCGTCTGCTTTCTCCACAGGAATGTTCCGCAGATAGCCGTTTACCACCGCATAGAGGATGCACACCTGATGAGCCACCTCTATCGGCGCATTATTCTTCTGCTTCAGCACCGCCACGATCCGCTCGCCCAGCGCCAGCCGCGCTTTGGTATCCGCATCCAGGTCAGAGCCGAACTGGGCAAAGCTCTGCAGCTCCCGGTACTGGGAGTATAATAGCTTCAAACTGCCTGCCACTTGCTTCATTGCCTTGATCTGGGCCGCGCCGCCTACGCGGGACACAGAAATGCCCGGGTTAACCGCCGGCATAACACCGGCATTAAACAGTTCAGACTCCAGGAATATCTGACCATCCGTGATCGAGATCACGTTGGTGGGGATATAGGCAGACACGTCGCCTGCCTGGGTCTCGATGATGGGCAGAGCGGTCAGGCTGCCGCCGCCATTTGCCTTCGACATATGGGCCGCCCGCTCCAAAAGTCTGGAGTGCAGGTAGAACACATCGCCGGGGTAGGCTTCCCGTCCGGGGGGACGGCGGATCAGCAGCGAAATGGCGCGGTACGCCACTGCGTGCTTACTTAAATCGTCATAGATCACCAGCACATCTTTTCCCTGGTGCATAAAATGCTCACCCATACTGCAGCCGGTGTAGGGCGCAATGTACTGCATAGGCGCCAGTTCCGAAGCAGTAGCCGATACTACAATGGAATAGTCCATCGCGCCGCCCAAAGTCAGGGAATTGACGATCTGGGCAACAGTGGAGCGCTTCTGTCCGATAGCCACATAAATGCAGATCACATTCTTGCCTTTTTGGTTTAAGATGGTATCGGTTGCGATGGTGGTCTTACCGGTTTGCCGGTCGCCAATGATCAGCTCACGCTGACCACGGCCAATGGGGATCATAGCATCGATCGCCTTAATACCGGTCTGCAGAGGTACGCTGACCGGCTCCCGGTCAATAATGCCCGGCGCGGGGGATTCAATGGGACGGTAGCTTTCCGCTTCGATGGGGCCTTTTCCGTCAATAGGCTCACCCAAGGCGTTTACCACCCGGCCGATCAGACCTGCGCCCACAGGCACAGACACCACCTTGCCGGTGCGCTTTACGGTGTCTCCTTCCTTGATGCCATTATCGCTGCCCAAGACCACAACGGAGACCGTATCCTCTTCCAGGTTCTGCGCCATACCGTATGCGCCGCCGGGAAACTCCACCAGCTCACCGGCCATACATTTATCCAGGCCGGATACCTTGGCAATGCCGTCACCGGTGAGGATCACGGTGCCGGTTTCGCTGGTCTGTATTTTATTTTCGTAGTTCTTGATTTGACTACGGATGATTTTCGTAATTTCTTCCGGTCGTAATTCCATAGTTTTCCTACCTTCAAAGTACGGTATTTTTCAGCATCTTTTCCATAGATGCCAAACGGCCCTGCAAGGTGCCGTCTACCTGCTTACCGTTAAAATTCAGGCGTATGCCGCCCAAGACCGCCGGGTCTACCCGGCAAATAAGATCGATTTTTTTCCCGGTCATTGCCCCGAGCTTTTCCATCAAACGCTCCTGCTGGACTTCTGTCAGCGGGATCGCCGACAGGGCATAGACCTCCAGGATCCCGTTATCCTCCAGATATTGGTGGAAAAACACCTGGCAGCAGTCGGAAAAATAGCGGATATATCCCTTTTCTGTTAAGATCTTCAGAAAATTCAGTACGTAAGGATGCACCTTTTCCCGAAAATCTCCATCCAAAACCCGGATGCGTTCTTCCTTGGAAAGGCTATGGGAAGACAAAAGTTTTCCATATTCCGGCTGCTCTTCAAAACAGGCCTGCAGCACCTTCAGCTGCTGCAAAATACTCTGGGCCAAACCTTCCTCTTTTGCCAGCGTGTACAGACCCTGACCGTAAGCTGTTGCGATTTGGTTCATCACGCTTCTCCCAATTCTTCCAGGAAGCTGTCCACCAACTGCTTCTGACGGTCCTCATCCAGGGTGGCGCCTACCACCTTGCCGGCAATGGCCATTGCCAAAGAGGATATCTCATCTTTTGCGTCGTTGACAGCTTTCTTCTTCTCCCGGGCGATATCCGCGGAAGCCTTTTCCCGGACGGCATCCGCCTCCCGGTTTGCCTGCCGCAGGATCTCTTCCTCCCGGCTCTGTCCCCGGGCAACCGCTTCCTTAACCAAACGATCGCCGGTCTGCACAGCCTCCGCCAGCTGCTGCTCATACTGCTCCCGCAGCTGGGCAGCCTGCTCCTTAGACTGGTCAGCCTGCCGGTACATATCATCGATTTCCTGCTGCCGATCCTGAATCAGCTTCATAACAGGCTGAAACAGAAATTTTTTCGCCACAAAATAGATCGTTAAGGTATTGAGCAGAACGAACAGGGCGGTCCATGGGTTTACGCCTACAAATGCTTCAAATTGTCCCACTTCTGCGTGCTCCTTTCATGATTTGTAAAAAGGACATTACAGCAGGAACATAATCAGCAGCGCGATAACCAGAGAGTAAATACCGGTGGTTTCTGCAATCGCACAACCCATAATCATCGTAGAACGGAGCGTGCCGGTTGCTTCCGGCTGACGAGCCATACCATCCAATGCATGGGCTACCGCATTACCTTCGCCAACACCGGGGCCGATAGCGCCGATACCCATACACAAACCTGCGCCGATTGCTTTACCGGCAATGATGATTGCATTTGCTAATTCCATAAAAAATCCTCCTAAGAATATAGTTTGCGTAATTGATTTAGGTTTTTTCTGCTTGTTGCGGTTCCGGAAGAGAACCGGCAATATACACCATCGTCAGCAGGCTGAATACGTAGGCCTGCACAAATCCGGAAAACAGATCAAAATAACAGGACAGGATCGCCGGGATACCATAAGACAGGATAGGAATACCGGATACCAAACCCAACGCCTGCAGCAAGCCAAACAGTCCCAGTACGCCAGAAATAATGCCAAATACCAGCGCTATTTTCTTGCCCTTCTGTTTCCAAAGAATCGCGAGCACCACACCCGCCACTATGAGTGCCGTACCGGTGATCCATCCACCGGCAGATATCAGATTTAAGATCAGTGCAGATGCCGTACTAAGCGCCGCATAGATAATGGTGGTGATGACACCGCCACCGGCCACATTGCCGAAATGACGGAAGGCCATTGACAGAGGCTGGGCGATCTCCGAGACGATGTTCATCGGGGTCATCACAACGATGGGCTCTGTAAAGCCCTTCAGCCAGCCCAAAAAACCTTTGTTCTTGATATTTTGATACCAAATAATGGCCGTAACCATCAGCGCCCACACGATCACACAGCTGATGTCCGCCGTAGCGGAACGCAGAAACCCGGTCAGCCCGATCAGTGTGCCAAAGATAGAACTCAGGAAGATCGTGCCGATAAAGGGCAGCCAGTTCAGATTATGCTCACCCATCGTCTCGACCACCATTGTCCTTAGCATCATCACGCCTTTTTCCACCAGCACCTGCTTGCCGTCCGGCCGTTTTTTCAAGCCCTTTCCTAAGGATATGCTCAACCAGCACAATAGCACCGTTACCAGGAAAAAGGATACTGTCGTTTGGGTGATGGGGATACCGCCAAAAATGGGGATCTCAAAATAGACAAATGCACCGGTTACATCCAGTTGCAAATCTTATACCCCCTTCCCCACAAAAAATTCCTGGATCATCAGGATCGGTCGCACAAACAGCAGCGGCAGCAGCAGAGTCAGAATGTCAAAGACGCCACTTTTTGCGCACAGGATCAAAATAGCAGCCAGCACCAAAATCCGGATCGGATAAGCGCTTTTCATAAGCTTTTGGCCGCCTGCCACATCCTGCTGCTGGGCCTTGTCCGCAGCCAGCGTAGCGATCACTGCCATAAAAAAGAAATTGCCAGCAGAAATAATTGCGCCAACTAAGCCACCCAGCACTACCGGAAGCGTCAATTTCTGCAGCAGAGCATAGATTCCCAGCATCAGTCCAACACAGACCGCCTCGCCGATTGCGACACGGGCTGTTTGCAATAAAACGATTTTTCTGGATTCTGTCATAACGCTGCCGTCCTCATTCGTGATCATTAAACCCGGCAAAGGGTTCTTTTTCTTTCTTTTCTGTCATCCGCTCCATAGCCTTTAAGGATGACCGCAGTCCGCTGATGCCGCAAAGGATGCCCAAAAGAACCCCCGCCACAATTATCCACGGACCAAGCGGATAGCGCTTATAAAGCCAAACACCCATTAACGTAAAACCCGCCAGTGGCGCTGCTGTGCTAAGTCCCAACTGGGTGATCCATATCAGCAGCTTTGCGTCTTTCATACCGGCTCTCCTCATTTCCTGCAAATGCCCTATAATTTTCCTTTTATTATACCAAATTTCCGCCCATATGCAAGACTTTCTCCGCCTATTATGATTTTTTTAAAAAGATTTTACAATTCCTCTTTTCATTTTCCCCAAAATCATATAAACTAATAGTAAATTGTTTAGATCGGAGTTATCGCATTGTACGAACAGGAATTGGAAATTTTACAGGGAACCATCGGCGCCGTTGTCTATCAGAATTACGATAACGGCTATGCGGTTTTGCGCCTGCAGCTGGATAGCCGGCAGACGGTTACGGTAGTGGGTACGATTCCCCTGCCCGCAGTAGGCGAACGGCTGATGGTTACGGGAAAATGGACCAGCCACGCCAGCTACGGACGGCAGTTTGAGGCGGAATTTTTGGAGCGGCTGATGCCCCAAACCGCCACAGAGATCCTGACCTATCTGTCCAGCCGGGTCATAAAGGGTATCGGCCCCCGGATGGCCGCTCGCATTGTGGAGCGGTTTGGAGATCAGGCCCTGCTGGTTATGGAACGGGAGCCGGAGCGTCTGGTGGAGATTAGCGGTATCTCCGACAAAAAGGCGCTGCAGATCGGTGAGGAATTCCGTCTGCAGGTTGGTATGCGCCATTTGATGGAATTTTTTACATTACACCACCTGCCTGCGGACTTGGCGGTGCGTACTTATAAGCGCTACGGTGAGGCTGCCATTGACCTAATGTATGATGACCCGTACCTGCTGATGGACGAGGAACTGGAAGCGCCCTTTGGGGCAGTGGACCGGTTTGCCATTGACTTGGGTGTTGCTGCAGAAGATCCCCGCCGGGCAGATGCCGGTGTGCTCTTTGAGCTGCGCTACAACCTCTCGGCTGGCCATAGCTTCCTGCCGGAAGACAAGCTGATTGCTGCCACTGCCCAGCTTTTAAATGTGAGCAGCGCTGCGATTGAAAACAGTATCCGTCGGCTTCTGGATGGTGAGCAGCTTGTGCGGGATCACTTAGCCGGCATTCAGGTATTATATCTTCCCACTCTTTATGGGGCAGAAACCTACTGCACCACCCGGCTTTTATCCTATGCCGCCACCCGTTTCCCTGCCCCGGCGGCTTTTTCCAAAAAGCTCCGCCTGGCGGCTGAACATAGCGCCCTTGCCTACTCCCCAGAGCAGGAGCTTGCCCTGCAGGAGGCTGCAACCTCGGGACTGCTGCTGATTACCGGCGGTCCCGGCACCGGCAAAACCACAGTATTAAACGGCATTTTGTCCTTATACGATCAGATGGGACTTAACTATGTGTTATGCGCCCCCACCGGCCGCGCCGCCAAGCGGCTCACGGAGGTAACCGGCTGCGAAGCCGCCACCATTCACCGGCTGCTGGGCGCAGGCATCGATCCCCACTCCGGCAAGCTGTTTTTTGCCCGGGATGAGGAGAATCCCTTAAAAACCGATGCGGTAATTGTGGACGAGATGTCTATGGTGGATGTTTCTCTGCTCTCCTGCCTGTTACAGGCGATCCCCCAACGCGCCCGGCTGATTTTGGTAGGCGACCCGGATCAGCTGCCGCCGGTGGGACCCGGCTTCCCCTTTCGTGATATGCTTCGCAGCCATATGCTGCCTACCGTCCGGCTGACGGAGATCTTCCGTCAGGCGCAAGAAAGTTTGATTGTTATGAATGCCCACCGGGTAAACCGGGGTGAAATGCCTGTGCTCCGGGATGTGAAGAGCGACTTTTTCTTCCTGCCCGGCCGTTCGGAGGAGAGCGTTGCCCAGACCATCGTAGGCCTGTGTGCCACCCGTCTGCCCCAAAATATGGGTATCCCCGCCGATCAGATTCAAGTGCTCTGTCCCACTAAAAAAGGCCCTGCCGGCACAGTAGTTCTAAACCGGCTGCTGCAGGAAAGTCTCAATCCTCCCTCCCCCGAAAAGCCCCAGCATACCTTTGGGGAAACGGTTTTCCGTCAGGGAGACCGGGTAATGCAGATCCGCAACAACTACGATCTTATGTGGAAAAAGCAGGACAATTCTCAAGTGGGTGTGGGTGTGTTCAACGGGGATGTGGGTATCATCCTGCAGGTGGACACCCAATTGGAGCAGCTGACCGTTCTGTATGACGACCGGGAAGCCATCTATGATTTTACCCAGCTGGGTGAACTGGAACTTGCCTACGCTATGACCGTACACAAATCCCAGGGCAGCGAATACCGGGCGGTGATCCTCTCTGCCTGGAACGCATCGGCGTATCTATTGAGCCGCAGCATTCTCTACACCGCCATTACCCGGGCAAGAGAACTGCTCATTATCACCGGCCGGGAAGAGACCGTTGCCACTATGACCCAAAACAACAAGGTCGGGCGCCGGTACACCGGACTGAAGCTGCGGCTGCAAAACAAGGAGAATTGACGATGTTTCATAGACTTCTTCGTCTGCTGTTTCCACCCAAATGTATTCTTTGTAAAAAGCTCCTCCAAGAAAACGAGACGGATTTCTGCCACAACTGCTGGCAATCTGCACCGGAGCGGATAAAATCTGATTTTCATCTTTCTTTTGTTGCAGGATGGACCACGGTGTGGTATTATAAAGATGATGTGCGCAGCAGTCTCCTGCGGTATAAGTTTTCCGGCCGCCGCCATTACGCATTTCCCTATGGGCGTATGCTGGCGATGAAGCTGGAAAAGGAGAAGCTAACAAATTTTGATGTGTTGACCTTCGTCCCCATCGCGCCCCTGCGCCGTCTGTGCCGTGGGTATGACCAGGTGGAGCTACTGTCTGAGACTGTTGGCGCGGAATTGGGTGTAATCCCCTGCCGCACCCTGCGGAAAATCCGCAACACACCACCTCAATCCGGCATTCCCGATGCTGCCCGGCGAAGAGCCAATGTACTGGGCGCTTACCGGGCCGTTAACCCGGAACAGTTTCAAGGCAAACGCATTCTGCTGCTGGATGACATCATCACCACCGGTGCAACTGCATCTGAATGCGCCCGGGTTTTACTCACCGCCGGTGCAAAAGAAGTTTACTGCGCTGCTATGGCAGCAGCCAGCCATAACCGCAAATAAAATCCACAAGAAAGTATGGCCGAGGAGACCCATTGGGATCTTTTCTGCCTATGCAGGTGAATTGTATGGAATTTTTCTCCCACGACCTGGGTGTTGACCTGGGCACTTCCAATGTACTGATTTATAAGGCTGACAGCGGCATTACCTCCCGGGAGCCTGCCGTTGTGGCTATGGACAAAAACACCGGCAAGGCCTTGCAGATCGGCGCGGCCGCCCGGAATATGTTGGGCCGCACCCCCGGCAATGTGGTGGCGATGCACCCCCTAAAGGACGGTGTGGTCGCAGACCACGATATGACCGTGCGGATGCTCCAACAGTTTTTCCGCAGCGCGGGCAGCTCTTCCCTGTTTAAGCCCAAGCCCAGAGTCATTGTCAGCATTCCCAGCTCCGTTACCCAGATGGACGAACGGGCCGTGATCAATGCCGCTATCGAAGCCGGTGCCCGGCGTGTGTACCTCATTGAAGCGCCTCTGGCCGCAGCGCTGGGCGCAGGTCTGGACATAAGCAGCCCCCAGGGCCATATGGTCATCGACATTGGCGGCGGCACCACAGATATTGCTGTACTGACTATGAACGGTGTGGCAAATGCCTCCTCCATTAAGCTGGCAGGCAACCATTTTGACGAAGCCATTGCCCGGTACATCCGAGGTCGCTACCACGTGATCATCGGCCCGTCCACCGCGGAGGATATCAAGCTGCAGATCGGTTCTGTCCACCCCAGACCGGAAGAGACCACTATGCTGGTAAAGGGCCGGGACTCCAAGTCCGGTATGCCCCGGGAGATCACCCTCTCCTCCACCGAGATCTGCGCGCTGCTGCAAAAATCCGCCCTGCGAATAGCCGACGAAGTGCTATCCGTATTAGAGGACACCTCTCCGGAACTGGTTGGCGATATTGCTGACACCGGCATTGTCCTCACCGGCGGCAGCAGCCAGCTGTGGGGTATGGATATTCTGCTGCAAAACCGCATTGGTATCCCCTGCACCATCGCAGATGACCCTGCCTCCTGCGTGGCTTACGGCTGCGGCAAGAGCCTGTCCTGGATCACCCGGATGCCCGAGGGTACAATCAACCTTGCCCGCAAGCGCCTGATGCGGGAGTAATGCTTACCGAAATTTCAGAGGTAATATATGATCAATAAATTAGGTTTCGGTTTTCTGCGTCTCCCCAAGCAGCAGGAGCAGTACGACTGGGATGCCATATGCCAAATGGTAGATACCTTTATGGACGGCGGTGGCAATTATTTTGACACCTGCCACAACTACCTGGAGGGCAACAGCGATATTGGCATTGGTAAATGCGTGGCCGCCCGAAAAGACCGGGCAGCCTTCCGTCTGGCAGAAAAGATCCCCGGCTATAACTGCAAAAGCTACGAGGACTGCCAACGGTATATGACAGAATCTATGGCGCGCTGCGGCGTGGACTACTTCGACGTGCTGATGCTCCACTACTTATCCAACAAAAACTACGCCATTGCAGAGCAATATGACCAGTTTCAATTCTTGCGGGATAAAAAATCCGCCGGTCAGGCAAAGCGTATCGGCTTCTCTTTCCACGGAAATGCCACGCTTTTGGATACGATCCTCACCCAGCACCCGGAAGTGGATGTGGTGCTTTTGCAGCTGAATTACCTGGATTGGGAAACTTCCGGTATTGAGTCCGGCAAGTGCTACGAGACCTGCGTAAAACACGGCAAAAGCGTGATCGCGATGGAGCCGGTAAAAGGTGGCACATTGGCAACACTCCCCCAGGAAGCCGAAGCGCTTCTGCGGGCTGTCCATCCGGATTGGACACCTGCGGACTGGGCCTTGCGGTTTGTGCAGTCCCTTCCTCAGGTGGAAGTATGCCTGAGCGGTATGAACACACTGGCACAGGTAGAGGCCAACATAAAGCCCTTCGCACCCTTAACCGAGGAAGAAATTGCTCTGCTGATGCAGGTGCGGGATATGATCGAACGCAAAACCGCCATCTCCTGTACAGATTGCCGGTACTGTATGCCCCACTGCCCCAAGCAGATCCCCATTCCTCAGTACATAAAGATGTACAACGCGGTCTTCCGGTATCCCGGTGACAAATGGAAGGTTCGTCTGGGTTACAACGATCCTTCTTCCACCGCGGGAAAAGCCTCGGATTGTATTGGCTGCCACCGTTGTGAGCAGCACTGCCCCCAAAATTTAAAAATTTCCGAGCATATGAAAACCATCGCAGAAGAACTTGGTTCATAAAAAATTGCAGCGGATGCGAAAGGCATCCGCTGCTTTTTTATCGTGCGTAGTTCCCTTTAGGTAGTGGTGTAATAGTCTTCCTCCTGGCTGCACGCCCGGTCACAATCCCGGTCGCAACCGGTGGGGGCAAAGGCCTGCGCCGGGAACGGTATCTTGGAGAACAGTTCGCAGGGGTCTTCCGCGCAGCCGGGACTATCGCAGCACTCCTTGGTAGGAATACTGTAGTCTAAGATCGGCACAACCAGCTGGGCATCCCGCTCCAGCCGGATGATGGAGAACTGTCCCAAGGTTACGAGAAGTCTCCTCTGCTCGCCGCACAGCACCAATTCCTCATCGAAGCAGCCGCAGATTCCCTCAGGAATTTGCTGCACAGCCGTCTCCCGGGGACACTGGCATACATCGATTACCTTGGAGCTGAGCACCATAGGATCCAGCACCTCCACCATTGACACCAATTCGCTAGGCGAGGTTTAGGCGGCTGTCATTTCTTCAAATTTCTTCAATACCACACGGACATTGCCGTTTTTATTTACCGAGATGTGGTCAATAATCCGGCGCATATCCATATTGGTAACGGTTTCTAATTCCAAAAATCGAAGGATTTCCTGACGATAATGCCGAATAATTTGCTCCGCATTGCTGATGATCTGCGCTGACTGGGCGATTTGTTCCAAATCCAAATCCACAGCCTTCAGTTCTTCCGCAACAACCGCAAGCTTGTCTTTCAGCTCTGCCATACTGATCAGATCATTGGCATACATTTCTTGATAGCGGTCCTTTTTGCTCAGCAGTTTCTTCCGCTTAAGCTCATTTTCCTGCTTAGCCTGTTCCGGGTTCTGTGCTTCCGGAAGCTGTTTATCCAGGCTTTCCAAAATGCTTGCCACAAAACAGTCCTTGTCTTCTATCAACGAGGCAAAATATCTGCGAAGCTCCTCTGTCAGTTCCGGCTCATCCAGAATTACACGGTTATCGCACTTCTCTGCGGTATACTGATCGTTGGTAACGCATCGCCAGTATATCCGGGTGTTCACATATGTATAGGTCTTCCGGGTGAATGACCTGCCACAATGTTCACACTTGATGAGCGTGGAGAATACATGCTTGGAACTGTACCTGGCGTCTCTGAAAGGCTCACCGGAGTCATACTTAGTTCGCCGGGAATCCATGATCTCCTGTGCCTTTTGAAAGACCTCCGGGGTCACAATAGCCCAGGACGGACGCTGGTGATAGAAATGATCCTCTTTAGGGATGTTCACTTGCTTTCCTGTCAAAAAATCTTCGATCTCGTATTTGTGGTTAACTAAAACGCCGCAGTACAGCGGGTTTACAAGTACCCGCCGAACGCCCCGCGCATTCCAGTCATTTCCGTATTTGGTTTTGTCATTGTCTCGGTTTAAGGTCATGCTGATGGTTCGGCAGCCTAAGCCCTGCTCGTTGTAAAGGGAAAAGATTTTGCGGACGATTCTGGCTTCCTCCGGATTGATTTCCAGGGTGAACTTGTCGATCCGATCATAACCGAAGATTCGCTGAGGAACACGCCCTTTTTCCGCATTGATCTT
>JAZUSG010000122.1:0-9152 GCA_045606605.1 Faecousia sp. | reverse complement strand
CACTTTATCAATAAAAGAACCCACCTAACAGGCGGGTTCTTTTATTGGTGGAGATGAGGGGAATCGAACCCCTGTCCGAAGGCAACTTGGAAGGACTTTCTACGGGTGTAGTTTGTTATTTACATTCCCTCGCGCTGACGGGAACAAACACCCTGCAGCGCTTAGTAGCTTCATTGTGCATGGTGCGGGCAAAGCTTACCGCACGCACGGTCTCCACTCAGATCACACCCAAGCCCGGCTCGTGGACCTTCCGGGGAGGATGGGCGCCTAATTAGGCAGCCAGAGCAACAGTTTTGTTGTCAGTTAATTTTAAAAAGTACCCGTTTTATCGTGGTCAGGCGCCACGACCCGCTTATCCAGCCTCACTACCCCCGTCGAAACCAGTACATCCCCATATGGGGAGGGATGAGGCTCCGGGGTGGCTTGCACCCCGGATAAACTGACAAATTAGAAACGGCCGTAGGGATCGGGGAGCTTGTTGGGCGCAGGATAAGTCTCACCATGGGTATCCACAGTGATGGAAGCAATCTTCTGCTCATTTACAGGACGATCCTGCGGGCCGGTCTTTGTGGAAGCGATGGCATCCACCACATCCAAACCGGATGTAACCTTGCCGAAAGCAGCATACTGACCATCCAGGTGCTTTGCATCCTCGTGCATAATAAAGAACTGAGAACCGGCAGAGTTGGGAGAGGAGGAACGAGCCATAGACAGCACACCTCTCTTGTGGCGCAGCTCATTCTTAATGCCGTTAAAGAAGAATTCTCCCTTGATGCAGTAGCCGGGGCCGCCCATTCCGGTGCCTTCCGGGCAACCGCCCTGGATCATAAAGCCGGGGATGACCCGGTGGAAGATCAGACCGTCATAGTAATTATGGTTAGCCAGGTCGATGAAATTATACACGCTCTGGGGTGCGATTTCGGGATACAGTTCTCCTTCCATAACACCGCCGTTTTCCATAGTGATCTTAAAAGTAGGGTTCATATTAATATCTCTCCTTCATTGCACGGTCGATTTGACGCTTTGCGTCCCGCTCGGCCGCGGATTGCCGTTTGTCGTATAGCTTTTTGCCCTTGCACAGGCCAACCTTTACCTTAACAAGACTGCCCTTTAGGTAAACCGAAAGGGGGATCAGCGCGTAGCCGTCCTGCTTGACCTTGCCGAATAATCGCATAATCTCCCGTCTGTGCATTAGGAGTCTGCGGGGTCTGCGGGGGTCCCGGTTAAAGATATTGCCGTGTTCATACGGGGAGATGTGCATCTGGTTGATCAGCAGCTCGCCGTTTTTAATGCCGCACCAGGCATCCTTTAAATTCAGCGTGCCCTGGCGAATGGATTTTACTTCCGTGCCGCACAGCTCAATACCGGCTTCCATTTCTTCTTCCACAAAATATTCGTGGTAGGCCTCCCGGTTTCGTGCCATAATTTTAATGGATTCCTTTTCCAGAATGTACACCTCCTTTTTCGTATTTCCTTAGGTATTATACCATAATTGTCAAGCTACTCAAACAGAAATTTCTCGAAAGCTGCAACAGTATCAAACTGGAAATCGCAAATTGCGGACATTTCTTTCTGCACCTCCGGTACCCCCAGTCCGTTCCATCCGGAATAAGCAACCTTGATACCCAAAGGAGATGCCATTTTGCAGGATAGCTTCATATCGTCAACTACCAAAATTTTATCAGCAGAAAGGTGAAATTGCTTCATAATATCCTGTAATGGAAAAGGATTGGGTTTGCGTTGTCCTTCCGGCAGTTCAAAACCGTAAACGGCATCAGGATCAAAGCCAAAGTGGGTGCGATAATCTCTAAGAATGTTATCTTTCCTGGAATGTGATACAACACAAATGAGACCGCCTTCTTCTTTTTGCCTATGTAAAACTGCGTCAATGCCCGGATATGGTGCGGGCGTGTGGCTGAGAACATATTCCATCCACATTTCGTGTTCCCGATCCAGTTCTTCCTGTGTATATCCGTAACGACGTCGGCATAGCTCTACAAAACCGTAATGATGGCAGTCCCGTACATAATCGGCAAAGGAGATTGTCTCACCGGGGCGGAAGATATTCAGACCGTACAGAAAAAAAGGATAACTCATTGTCTTCATAGTCTGCACCACGGTGTCGTCGTGATCCAACACCAAACAGGGATATTTCAGCATACCATCACCTCCACCTTTGTTTTCTGTATTATACCAAACGGGCAGGGAAGTGGCAACCGAAAATTTCCACTTGCTATTATAGAACAAATGTACTATAATATACAAAGAAAGGGGCGTGAGCGGTTTGGAGCAAGTAAATACACCGGTGGATGTCATATCTATGTGCAGCGCCGCCGGGGATATTCGTCCGCTGCGCCTTAGAATGGAGACGGAGGACCATCAGCTGCTACGGGTGGATGTGGATGAGGTGATCAGTACCAAAAAGATCCAGTATGCCGGTATCGAGGCGGAAATTTTTCTGTGCCGGGCAACAGTCGGGGAGAAAAAATGGCTGTTTGAGCTGCGTTATACCATCCGCAGCCACAACTGGTGTTTGCTCAGAAGGGTGTACTGACTATGGGCAAACGGATTATTTTTCATGTGGATGCCAATAGCGCGTTTTTGTCCTGGTCAGCGGTGTACCGGGTAAAGGTGCTGGGGGAGACTACCGATCTGCGGGAGATCCCCTCGGTGGTGGCCGGGGATAAGGCCTCCCGGCACAGCATTATTCTTGCCAAAAGCGGCCCGGCGAAAAAATATGGGATCCAAACCGGTGAGCCTCTGTTTCAGGCCTTGGAAAAATGCCCGAATCTTGTGATCGTGCCACCGGATTACGAGTTGTATGTGGAAGCCTCCCGCCATTTTGTGGAGATTTTGCGCCAGTTTAGCCCCCAGGTGGAGCAGTATTCCATTGATGAGGCCTGGGTAGATATGACCGGAACGGGGCGACTCTTTGGTGACCCCCGTTTGGCTGCGGAACAGATGCGACAGCGGATCTGGGATGAACTGGGATTTACGGTCAATGTGGGTATCTCTACCAATAAGCTTTTGGCCAAAATGGCAGGAGATTTCGAAAAACCCAATAAGGTGCATACTCTTTACCCGGAAGAGGTGGAGTCGAAGATGTGGCCGCTGCCGGTGCGGGATTTATTTTTGGTGGGCGCGGCTACAGAGAAAAAATTAAAAACCCTGGGGATATATACCATCGGTGATTTGGCGAAAGCAGATGTAGGGGTGCTGCGCAAACGGCTGGGGAAACCCGGAGAGACCATTTGGCACTTTGCCAACGGCCGCAATGCCGACGCGGTAACTCCGCAAGCAGCGGAGAATAAAGGCTACGGAAACGCAACCACCACCGCGCAGGATGTAACTGACCGGGAGACCGGCTATCGTGTGATACTGAGCCTGTGTGAAACCGTCGCGATGCGTATGCGTAAAGATGCAAAGAGCGGAAGTTGCGTGGCGATCCACCTGCGAACCTGCGATTTTCGCCATTTTTCCCATCAGCTGCAGCTCCCCGGTGCCACCAATATCACATCGGAGATCTTTCGGGCAGCCTGCCGGGCCTTGGATGAGGCTTGGGACGGGCAGACACCTCTGCGGCAATTGGGCGTACAGGTAACCAAACTGGCGGGGCAGCCCTATCAGCAGTATGACCTGTTTTCCGGTATGAGTCCCGTTCGGTACGAGCGGAAACTGCGCTTGGATGAAACGGTGGATGCCCTGCGGGATAAATTTGGGGAAGATATCATTCGGCGGGCAAAATTTTCTCAGGAACCGGGCGCCCATATGGCAGGCGGTCTCAGTAAGGCCCGCCGCACCGGTGTAACAAAGCCGGTCCCCGAGGAATTTCGGGTGGAAATCCCCAAAGATATATGATAGAATACGAAAAAAACGGGGAGGTACTCATGTCCATCGTTACATTCTATCGCGGACATCCGAATCCGCCCAAAACGACCCAGAGAACCCACCTGGGGGCAAATGCCATCATAACCTGCCAGGGAAAGCTTCTCTTGGAGAAACGGCGGGACTGTGAGATTTGGGGCTTAGTGGGTGGCGGTGTCAAGAAGCAGGAGACCGAGCTACAGGCCATTACCCGGGAAATATATGAGGAACTGGGACTGCGGGTATCCAAAGACAGACTGAAAAAGCTGGCTGTATACGGAGAACCCGGTCGGATCGCTGCCTATCAGGACGGCAGTATTTGGCGGATGGTGATCGTAGTCTTTGGCCTGGAACTGGCGGAAGAACCGGAAATGACCATTAGCAGCGAATCCAGGGAACTGCGGTTTTTCTCCAAAGAAGAACTAAAGGATATTGAGATCGTAGTCACCCACAGCGACATTGTAGAGGATTGGTTTTTGAACCGATAAAAGAATCGCCCACACCGCATTGGTGTGGGCGATCGCTATTTCATTATTTTGCAAAATCCATCAGCTTTTGGGCATCCAGCTTGTCGTAATTTGCAATGAAGGAGGAGAGCTCCTTTGCGATCTGCTTAGCGCCGCCAACCGAGTTACTTTCGATATTCAGCGGCAGCAAGGGATCGTGCAGGGACAGACGCAGCAGGAACCAGCCGTTGCCGTGAGCTTCATCCAAATTCACACGGACGCCTTCAAAATTGCTGGGCGCCAGGCTCCAACCGGCCTGCTTTCCGGCGTAAGCGGTCAACTCATCAATGACCTGCTGGCCGTAAGCCTTGAAATCATCCAGCAGAATATTCATTCTGAATTCGACGCTTTCTGCAGGTTCTTCCAAAGAGGCAATCAGGGACTCCAGCGTATAGCCTTCCTTCTTGCCGCGCGCCAGTTCGATGAGCAGCTTGGTTACCAGATATGCGCCGTCATCCAAGAAGTAATTCTCTTTCAAAGCACCGTGACCGGAGGTCTCGATTGCCAACTGGCTGTCCTGTCCCTGAGCATTCAGGCGGATGGATTCGTTGATCACGTTCCGGTAGCCTCTCTTAAAGCGGTGGTGAATGCCACCCTTTTCCTCAATGAATTTGGCAAGGCCGGTGGAGGTGATGGAGTCGGTAACGATCGTGGTACCGGGGTGCTCCCGCAGCAAAATAGCGGCAAGCATAGCAATGATGCGGTTGCGGTTCAGCTCACTTCCGTCGGAAAGTACTGCGCCGGCTCTGTCCACGTCGGTATCGAAGATAATACCCAGATCAGCCTTTGCAAGCTTTACAGATTCGGTTATGGCTTCCATAGCCTTCTTATCTTCGGGATTGGGAATGTGGTTGGGGAAGCTGCCATCGGGATCTAAGTAACGACTGCCCTCGGTATTTGCGCCCAAAGGCTTCAAAACCTTGTCTACGTAGAAGCCACCTGCGCCGTTACCAGCATCCACAACAATACGGAAGCCTTCCAAAGGCTTTTCTTCACCGGTAGCGGCACGAATTTTGTCGGCCAGGATCTTGGCGTAGGTATCCATAAAAGTGCCTGCAACCAATGTGCCGACATTCAAACCGGTGGTTTCTGCGCCGGCAGCGTAGGTGAGGATCTCTTTAATGTCGCCCTTTTCCAAACCGCCTTCAGCGGTGAAGAACTTAAAGCCGTTTCTGTTGAAGGGAAGATGGCTGGCAGTGATCATAACAGAGCCGTCGAAAGCATATCCTTCGGTAACTGTGGACATAAACATTGCGGGGGTACTTGCCATAGAAAAATCGGTAACGTGCAGACCCTGCTCCACCATAGCCTGGCAGATCCAGCTGCTTAAAGCTTCACCGGAAAGACGGGAATCCCGACCCACAGCAACGCGCAGATCAGATTTGCCGGTTTTCTTCATCAGCCACAGGGCAAAGCCTCTGCCGATATCCTTACAGACAGTTTCCGTCAGATTTACGTGCTGACCTTCAATACCTTCCAGCGCAACACCGCGGATGTCACTGCCGTTTTGCAACTTACTGTAATCCATATATAAAACCTCCCTGCACATAGCAGTATAAATTTCTTAAGTATTCTACCATAAAAACCCAAAAGAATCAATCGGCGATTGCGCTTGGTATTAAAATTTTATTTGCTGACTTGTTTGCTGATTGGTAGATTGACATTGTCTGTGCGCCATATTATAATACTAACAGGCATAAATTCACTGTGTTGCCAAATTTCCGGGAGGGATAAAAAATGAACGCATATGTACAAAGTGTCATTGATAATGTAAAAAGAAAGCACGGCGACGAACCTGAATTTGTTCAGACCGTCGAGGAAGTGCTCTCCTCTGTAGCACCTATGGTGGATCGGCACCCTGAATATGAAAAAGCAGATATTTTGGGCCGTATGGTTGAGCCTGAGCGTATGTTTACTTTTCGTGTGGTGTGGACAGATGATAACGGTCAGACCCACACGAACATCGGTTACCGCTGCCAGTTTAACGGCGCAATTGGCCCCTACAAGGGCGGACTGCGCTTCCAAGCCAATGTAAACCCCAGTATTATTAAGTTCCTGGGCTTTGAACAGACCTTCAAAAACAGCCTTACCGGCCTTCCTATGGGCGGCGGTAAGGGCGGTTCCGATTTTGATCCCGCCGGAAAATCCGACGCTGAGATTATGCGCTTCTGCCAAAGCTATATGACCGCACTCTACCGATATATCGGCCCGGATGTGGACGTTCCTGCCGGTGATATGGGTGTTGGCGGCCGGGAGATCGGCTACCTGTTCGGCCAGTATCGCCGTTTAAAGGGCGTGTGGGAAAACGGTGTTTTGACCGGTAAGGGCTTTAGCTACGGCGGCAGTTTGACCCGTCCGGAAGCAACCGGTTACGGCGCTGTGTATTACCTGCAGGAAGTGCTCAAGCACGAAGGTGAGAGCATTGAGGGCAAGACTATTGCGATCTCCGGCTTTGGCAATGTGGCCTGGGGTATTTGCAAGAAGGCTATGCACCTGGGCGCAAAGGTCGTCACCCTGTCCGGCCCTGACGGCTATATCTATGATCCCGATGGCGTTTCCTCCAGCGAGGAAAAGGTAAATTATATGCTCCAGATGCGTGCATCCGGCCGCAATAAGGTGCAGGATTACGCGGATAAGTTCGGCGTTGCGTTCTTCCCCGGTGAAAAGCCCTGGGGCGTTAAGGCAGATATCATTATGCCTGCCGCTATGCAGAATGATGTAAACCTGGAGCAGGCTAAGCGGATCGCCGCAAATGGCATTAAATACTACATTGAAGTTGCCAATATGCCCACCACCAACGATGCGCTTTACTTCCTGATGGAGCAGCCCGGTATGATCGTTGCCCCCTCCAAGGCGGTCAACGCAGGCGGTGTTGCGGTTTCCGGTCTGGAAATGAGCCAAAACTCCGAGCGCCTGGTGTGGTCTGCAGAAGAAGTGGATGAGAAGCTGAAGGGCATTATGAAGGGTATTCACGCTATGAGTGTGGAAGCTGCTGAAGAGTACGGCCTGGGATACAACCTGGTTGCCGGCGCAAACCTTGCCGGTTTCAAGAAGGTCGCTACTGCAATGATGGAACAAGGCATTTTCTAATTTAGTACATAAGATGACCCGCTCACATTTTTGTGAGCGGGTTTAAATTTTTCAATCATCCAAAGACTGGAATTTATTATCCATACAGAAGTAGGCAAGTACATATTCGGCAAATGCCACAAGCATAAATGCGGCATCTACAATGGCAATGACGGTTACCACGTTGTTGCTAAGGCTGGGCAGCATAACCATCAGGATCAGGCTGATGAAAAGAATTGTGGTACACACTTTACCGCTGATCAGCGCACCTTTGAGCATTTTCTTTTTCCGCAGGCGCAGGCTGCCGGCAATCAGCTGAAAACTCTCCTTTAAAACAAACAGAGCAACTAAATACCGCAGAACGTTGTATTTTATAGTTAGACATATGATCAGCGTAAATTGCGTAGCCTTGTCAGCAAGGGGATCTAAAATCTTTCCCAACGAGGAGATCATATTGAAATGCCGTGCAATTTTTCCGTCAATCAGGTCGGTAAGGCAGGAGACTGTTAGAATCCCTGCTGCCAAATAATAATCTGCATTGTTCTCAGCATTTAAGTAAATGGCAACATAGACAGGAATCAAAACCAACCGAAACAGACTCAGTAAGTTTGGAATGGTAAATATTTCCTTTTTCCAATCTTTGACAAACATGCTTGCTTCCTCCGGGTAATCGTACCAACTTTCCTAATATTATATGTCATTTTATGAACTGAATCAAGTACAAAGTGTAAACGAAATAAAAATTTAGTAATTGGGTGAAGCAGCCTGACGGTTTGCGCTTAGGGTAAACTGTTTTACTAAGTACTTCCAGGTGATCTTATCCAATTCTCCTGTTGGGGGAAGGCCGGCAAGAAGCTGGAAAGCAGCGAGTGCTTCGCTGGTGGGATCGTCCAACACACCGCTGTGATCCGGCGGGGATATACTGGGTGAGTCATTGGAGAGCTGTGTTAGAATGCTCTGTAATAGGTAAATATATGCATTGCTTGTGCCCAGACGGAAAACCTCGCCCGGTTCCATAATGATCTCAATTGGTTCTGCCTTATCTACCCGAATCAGTGCCGGTTCATAGATGGCTACGATCCGCTCCCAGGTAGGCTGATCTGTGATTCCGGTAACAGGCAGACCGTACAGCCGCTGAAATGCGGTAATGGCATTCATCGTGGATGGCCCATAAATGCCATCGGGTACAACGGTAGGAAGCCGTCTGTCATCTTCAGCAATCACTCGCAACATAGTCTGCAAACTGCGAATTGGCTGTTCTACAAAGGATTCACCCGGTTTCATCGAACCACCTCCTGTCGGATGGGATCCTGGCTACCCATGCTGAGATCTCTGCCCGGAAATTGGGTCAGCGTCGTTGTGCGGGCAAAATTTACCCGTTGGGGGCCGTTTGCACCATTTGGCCGTCTGAAATTACCTGCAGGGCGGACGGCTGCCGCCGGAGCTGTGGCTTCGGAACTTCTTGGGAATGCTTCTCCGCTACGCAAGGTGGTATTTTCGATTCCTGCAAATTGATCGTAGATCTCATCCCAGGTGGGAGCGTCTACCACACCGGTCTCAGGAAGCCGGAATCGCCGCTGCGCAGCCAGCACTGCTGCCCGCGTCCCTTGACCAAATACGCCGTCAACGGAAAGGGGTGGTATTTCGGAAATATAGGCAGAAAGTACAGACAGCATATACTGCAGCTGCCGTACTTTGTCCCCGGTGTCGCCT
>JAZUSG010000121.1:0-9670 GCA_045606605.1 Faecousia sp. | reverse complement strand
GGCAGCCTGCGCAGCCTTTGCAGAGGCGGTGGCAGAAGTGGCGCAAATGCCGAAATAACCCCTGTCCTTGTGTGAAGCCGCAGTGTGACACTTTACAGGCGGTCGATTGATACTCGCACCTACAGCAGGCGGGCGCTTGATAATCGCCCCTACAGCAGGCGGACGATTGATAATCGCCCCTACAGGTACGCACCAACATTTCCCACGTAGGGGCGGGCATCGACCGCCCGCAAAGAAAACAAAAGGAGTGGATTCTTTGGAACTGGATAAGGACTTACAGGCCCGGCAGCAGGCCCGGGAGCTGGCAAAGCTGGCGGAAAGCGCCCAAAAAGATCTGGCAAAAATGTCTCAGAGGCAGCTGGATACCATTGTCAGAGCAGTGGCAAATGCCTTTGCTACATCTGCTGCGGAACTGGCAGAACTGGCGGTGCAGGAGACAGGCTTTGGTAATGTGTCCGATAAGATCATCAAAAACGAATTTGCCGCCAAGCGGGTGCTCTCTGCCATTGAGAATATGACCTGCGTGGGCGTATTAAAGGAAGATGCCCGGGAAAAACTATGGGAAATCGGTGTGCCGATGGGCGTGATCGCCGCCATCGTACCCAGCACCAATCCCACATCCACCGTTTGCTACAAGGCGATGATCGCCTTAAAATCCGGCAATGCCATCGTCTTTTCGCCCCATCCCAAGGCCAGCGCCTGCACTATGCGCGCTGCCCAGATCGTGGCAAAGGCCGCAGAGGATGCCGGCGCGCCTAAGGGCAGCGTAGGCTGTCTGAGCATCCCCTCTATGGCAGGCTGCCGGGAGCTGATGGAAGCGCCTCAGGTGCGGCTCATTTTGGCCACCGGCGGACCGGCAATGGTGAAGGCCGCCTACTCCCCCGGCAAGCCGGCCATCGGTGTGGGTGCAGGCAACGGCCCGGTGTATATCCACCACTCGGCGGACATCCGCAAGGCTCTGTCGTGCATTTTGCGGTCCAAGACCTTTGACTACGGCACGGTCTGCGCCTCGGAGCAGAGCATTATTGTGGAAGCGGCCATGGAGCAGCAGGTGAAACAGACCGCCTCCCAAATGGGTTTTTACTTTATGGATAAAGACGAGGCCGGGCGCCTGGCTAAGCTCCTGTTTAAGCCAAACGGCACGCTCAATCCGGATATCGTGGGTAAACCCGCCACCGCCCTTGCGCAAATGGCAGGCTTTTCTGTGCCTCCCTCCACCGCTGTGCTGGTGGCACGGGAGCAGGAGGCTGGGCCAACCCGCCCCTATTCTATGGAAAAGCTCTGCCCGGTGCTGGCATTTTTCGTAATGCCCAATGAAGATTCCGTGCTGGCAAAGGCCATAGAGGTGCTCATCCACGAGGGCAGCGGCCACACCTTCGCTATGCACGCGGAGGACAGGGCAGTGATCCGGAAATTTGCCCTGCAGATCCCCGTATCCCGGTTTTTGGTGAATACTCCCGCGGCGCTGGGCGGCATTGGCGCTACCACCGGCCTGTTCCCTGCCCTCACCTTGGGCTGCGGCGCAGTGGGCGGCAGCTCCTCCTCCAACAACATCTCCCCTATGGATCTTATCAATCTGCGCCGGGTGGCCTGGGGCACAGAGGATGCGCCTGCGCGCAGCGGAGATGACAATTTGGTAGAGATCCTCACAGCAAAAATCCTGGAACGCTTAAAATAAGCCTTCCCCTATATGTCATTGCGAGGGCGGTTTACCGCCCGTGGCAATCCGTAATGCCCAGGTGTAAAGGAAACGGATTCCCACGTCGCCGCAAGCGGCTCCTCGGAATGACGTGATAGAAGATGGCAGGTAACCGCATTAACAATAAGAAAGGAAGTATTTTTATGAACACAAATTCTCTGGGTATGATCGAAACAAAAGGCCTGATCGGCGCTATTGAGGCAGCTGACGCGATGGTCAAGTCCGCCAATGTACAACTGGTGGGCAAAGAACAGGTAGGCGGCGGTCTCGTAACCGTGATGGTGCGGGGCGATGTGGGCGCAGTAAAGGCCGCTACCGATGCCGGCGCTGCCGCTGCGGAAAAGGTTGGAGAGCTGATCTCTGTACACGTGATCGCCCGTCCCCACACCGAGGTAGACAACATTCTGCCCAAGGGCAAGCTGGGCGCCAATCCCCCCGCCGCTAAGTAATGCTCTATACCAAAGAGGCCGTCCGGGATAACATTCGCAACCGGGACGGAAAGCGGGTGTTTTATCTGGGCAAGGGTGACCAGCTCACCTCCGATGCCAAAGATTATCTGACCGCTCAGCGGATCGCGATCTTGCCCGCATCGGAGGCCCGGCCGGAACGCTACCGGCTGCTCTGTGGCGGCTATATGGAAGAAAAGCCGGAGACGATGACCCACTTAAACGGCGATGTGTTAGTCCCCAAAACCCATCCCCGGATCGCCCTGCGGGGCGCGGTAGATACGCTGGAGGCAGAGCTTCTGCTCTGCGCAGCAGAGGCTACCGGTGGAATTCGCGTCCAGCTGGAAGAAGCGCTGACCTTTGCCCGCACCCTCCTGCGCCACGAGGTGCTGGATGAGCCGGTAAAGGATGTACTGCTGGGCGGTATGGATGGGGGCGCTTTGCGCACACGCAGCCATCGCCCCCAGGACTTTTACGGAAAACCCCACTTTATGCCTGCGCCGGGAGATCCTAAGCTGTTGCTTCTGGTAAACCGCGCCCGGTGCGCCGCCCGGGCAGCAGAACTGCAGGCAGTGGCAGCCTTTCCGGAAGGGCGGGAGGATCTGATCATGGGGTTTAACCGGCTCAGCAGCTTCCTGTACCTCATTATGATTCAGTTGAAAACGAATCCGTAGGGGTCGGCGCCCACGACGACCCGAATACTTCTCGTGGATTTGCGGGACGTCCAGAGGCCGTCCCCTACAAACGCCTCTTAAGGAGGGATATTTTGGATTTTGAAAAGATAACCCAACAGGTTATGAAACGGATATTTGTGGAAATGGAGGCATCCGGTCGCCACGTTCACGTTACCCAGGCCCAGGCGCACGCCCTTTTCGGCCACCGGCTGACCCCCAAACGGGAGCTTTCCCAGCCGGGGCAGTTTCTTGCCAATGAACGGGTAACCGTGATCGGACCGAAGGGACGCTTTGAGCAGGTTGCCGTTCTTGGTCCGGAGCGTCCGGAGGGGCAGGTGGAGCTATCTATGACCGACGCAAGGGTTTTGGGCATTTCCGCCCCGGTGCGCCTGTCCGGCAACACCCGGGACACCCCCGGCGCTACCCTGCAAGGGCCTATGGGTACGGTGACGCTCCCTGCCGGCGTGCTGGTTGCCCAGCGACACATTCATATGACCCCGGAGGATGCCGCCCAAATGCAGGTGCAGGACAAACAGGTGGTACGCCTACAGACCTACACTACCCGTCCCCTGATCTTTGACGATGTGGTGGTGCGGGTCAGTCCCAGCTTTCAGACCCGGGTGCATTTAGACTACGACGAAGCCAACGCCTGCGGCTTTACCGCCGGGGATTTCGGGAGGATCGTGCTATGAGGGCGCTGCTGATCGGACAAGCCCCCGGCTGCGACCTGGGCTTTACCTACGAAAGCACCCCGCCTTATGACGGGGCGGTGATCGGTTCTCTCACCATCGGACAGGCCCTCTGCTTTACCCAGGAGCAGGTGCTGTGTATGCTGGCGGAGGGAAAACCCGTCGTCTGCTATGCTCCCGGTTTTCCCCAAGCGCCCAAAAACCGCGCCCTGGGCGCGGCACTGGCATCTGCCCGGCGGAATATGAAGACCTGGGGCATCGTATTTACCGACGGGGGGCAGAAACGGCTGATCACCGCCCAGGAGGCCCGGGAAATGAAACTGTCTGGGCGCAGTCCTGCTCCCGGGTCAGTACTGACACCTTTAGCAAAGGAAATTTTAGAAGGATAACGAAGCCGATTTTGTGCGCAAGGTTATCCCTTTCCGCGTCATTGCGAGAAGCCGCAGGCGACGCGGCAATCCGTAAAATCTTTTAGAAAAGGATTCCCACGGGCAATAAATTGCCCTCGGAATGACGGAATTTCTTGTATCAGACAAGGGAGGTAGTTATGAAAATAGGAACCGTTACCGGCTCTGTGTGGTCCACCCGCAAAGCGCCCTGCCTGCAGGGTCAGACCTTTTTGGTGGTGGATACGATGCTGGGCCCGGTGGTCGCGGCAGACCACGTAGGCGCCGGCAAGGGCGACAAGGTGCTGCTGGTTACCGGCACGGTAGCCAGCAAATTCTGTATGGAAGCGCCGGTGGATGCGGCCATTGTTGCCATCATCGACCAGCAGGAACGAAGCGGCACGGCTTGATAAGCTGTCCGGAATATGAAAGTATTACAAAACAGTTTGAGAACTGGAGGGATCATATGTCTGCCCACGAAATACTCATTGTGGTGATGGCTGCCTTTGCCGCCATCGGCGCAGTGGACCGGATCTTCGGAAACCGGTTGGGCCTGGGAAAGCCTTTTGAGGAAGGCATCTTGTCTATGGGCACTTTGGCCCTTGCTATGCTGGGTATCATCTCGCTGGCGCCGGTGCTGGCGACCCTGCTAAATCCTATAGTCGTGCCGGTATATCGGTTTTTAGGCGCAGATCCGGCTATGTTTGCCGGTACGATCCTGGCCTGCGATATGGGCGGCGGCTCACTGGCTATGCAAATGTCTTCCGACCCGGATGCGGCTCTGTTGGGCGGTGTGCTCTGCGGCAGTATGCTGGGCGCAACCATTGTCTTTACCATTCCCGTAGCGATGGGTATTCTCCGGGAAGCAGACCGACCCGCTATGGCAAAGGGCATTTTAGCCGGTATCGTAACCATCCCCGCAGGCGTGCTGGTGGGCGGCTTGGTAGCAGGATTTCCTCTGACGATGGTGCTGATGAACCTGATCCCCATTGTGCTCATCGGTATCCTCATTGCCGTCGGTCTGATTTTCGCGGAAAAAGCGATGATCAAAGGCTTCAGCCTGTTCGGCAAGGGTGTGGTCATCGTCATTACCATAGGCCTTGGTGCCGCCATCGTGGAGGAGCTCACCGGCTTTGCTCTGATCCCCGGTATGGCGCCCCTCGGCGAGGGATTTGCCACCGTGGGCGCCATCGCTATTGTGCTGGCAGGTGCATTCCCCTTGGTACACGTGCTCACCCGGCTGCTGCGTAAGCCTCTGATGGCGCTGGGCAAGCTGCTGGGCATCAACGAATCTGCTGCCGGGGGACTGCTTGCCACCCTTGCCAATTCCATTGCCACCTTCGAGCGGGTAAAGGATATGGATGACCGGGGCAAGGTGGTAAACATCGCCTTTGCAGTCAGCGCCGCCTTTGTGTTCGGCGACCATATGGGCTTTACCGCGGGCTTTGCCCCCCAAATGCTCCCGGCTATGATCGTGGGTAAATTGGTGGGCGGCATATCCGCTGTTGCTGTTGCCCTCCTGCTGACGAAAAGTAGCAGAAATGTCGCAGCGGACAATTGACAATTATTTCGTAAATGTTGACAATTCCCCCGGTTTTTGGTATGCTAAACCTACTAAAAACAGGGGGTTTTCTTATGAAACGTCAAGATTATATCAGCTGGGATGAATATTTTATGGGTGTGGCTATGCTGGCTGCCCTGCGAAGCAAAGACCCCAGTACCCAGGTAGGCGCCTGCATCGTATCCCCGGATAATATCATCATCTCCACCGGCTACAACGGTATGCCCAAGGGTTGCAACGACGATGAATTTCCCTGGGATCGCACCGGTGAAGATACCAAGTACCCTTATGTTGTCCACGCAGAGCTCAACGCGATCCTCAACGCAAACGGCCGCAACTTAAGAGACAGTCGGATCTATGTGGCGCTGTTCCCCTGCAACGAATGCGCCAAGGCCATCATTCAGAGCGGCATCCGGGAGATCTATTATCTGTCCGATAAATACGCCGACACCCCCACCACCAAGGCCTCCAAGCGGATGCTGGATGCAGCCGGTGTGCGGTATGTGCAGCTGAAGCCCGGCATTAAAACCATCACTTTAGATATGGTGGCAGAGGAAGACAAGTAAAAGGAAAAGCACCTGCTTTTGGGCAACGCTCCATAAGCAAGTGCTTTTCTTTATGTCTTTTTTTGTTTTATCTTTGCCGTGAGTTTGTCCGTCCAGCGGAAGATGGTCTGCATCAGCACGAACACGGTGAGCGCTGCCAGCAGCATCACCATCAGCACCAAATATGCCTTTTCCTGGGTGATGTACAAATCAAAAAACCGGCCCAGCACCAAAAAACATCCCACAAATCCTGCCGCCATCAGCCCCAAAATGCCGCCCCGATACGCATCCAGCGGGCGGCACACCCGGTAGAGCACCAAGATGCCTACCATTGCCAGGATGCCGGTACAGACCGTGTGCAGGTCTGTCATCGGCAGCTTAAAAATCTTCGCAAAAATCTGGGCCAGGAGCACCACCGCAATATTGGTAAGACCTCCCGGCAGTGCCTGGCGCAGCACGCTGGGGAGAAACCGCCCCTGCACCCGGGCATAATTGGGCTCGAGCGCCAGCAAAAACGACGGCGTGCCAATGGTCAGCGCTGAAATGATGGTCAGATGGATGGGGTCGAACGGGTACTGGAGCCCCACGATGACCGTAAGGATAGAAAGGCCCAAGGACAGGATGTTTTTCACCAAAAACAGTGCCGCTGCCCGTTTGATATTGTTGATGACCCGCCGGCCTTCCTTCACGATATCCGGCAGACCGGAAAAGTCGGAATCCAGCAGCACCAGCTGGGCAATCTGGCTGGCCGCCTGGGCGCCGCTGGCCATAGCCACCGCGCAATCGGCCTGGCGCATCGCCAGCACATCGTTGACCCCGTCGCCGGTCATTGCCACCGTGTGTCCGTTTTCCTGCAGCGCAGCGATCAGCTGCTTTTTCTGCTCCGGACGCACCCGGCCAAAGACGGTATATTCTGCCACTGCCCGGCGGTAATCCTCATCCCGCGCAAGCGCCGTTGCGTCGATAAAATGCTCTGCCCCGGGAATTCCCGCCTGCCGGGCCACACTGGATGCGGTCGCTGCGCTATCCCCGGAGATCACCTTCACGGACACCCCTTGTTCCGCAAAGTAAGCGAAGGTTTCTGCCGCCGCGCTGCGGATAGGATTGATCAGTAGGAGCAGCGCCAAAGGCGTGATGCTGCCGGGGTCAAGCCGGTGGATATCCCCCGCTGCGCTGCACACTGCCAGAACCCGGAAGCCCTCGCTCTGCTTCTCCCTGGCGGTGTTGCAGGCAGGATCCTCTGCCGAAAGCAGCCTGTCCGGCGCGCCTACCAGATAGCTGCCCCGGTTTTCCAACACACCGCCGCACCAGCCTTTTTCCGGGGAAAAGGGGACAAAATCCGTACATTTTCCCCCTGTTTTTCCACCATAGCGCCGGGAAATTGCCCGGCCGGTATCATTTTGGGGCGTTTGACTATCAAAAAGCGCCCCTAAAATTTCTGCGATCTCCTCTTCCGTGCGCTCCCCCAGGGGGATCAGCTGCCGCACCTCCATCTCCGGCTCGGTGATGGTGCCGGTCTTATCCACGCACAGCACATCTACCCGGGCCAAGGTCTCAATGCAGCCCATATCCTGCACCAGCACCCGCTGCCGGCTGAGCTTAATGGCCGACACCGCCAGCGCCACGCTGGTGAGCAGGTACAGACCCTCCGGGATCATACCCACCACCGCCGCCACCGTGGCTTCGGCGCTTTGCTGCAGACCCATATTCAGAATCCGAAACTGATGGTAAAACAGAATTAATCCCACAGGCACAAGGGCGACACCCAACACCCGGATCAGCTTATCCAGGGTCTTCATCATCTCCGGCTTTGCTGCCCGGGGATTCTTTTTAGCCTCCAGGGAAAGCTTTGCGGCAAAGGAATCGTTTCCCACCGCCGTAAGCCGCACCGCGGCGCTGCCCGCCAGCACAAAGCTGCCGGAATACACCCTGTCGTCTATCTGCTTATCCACCGGATCTGCCTCGCCGGTGATGAGGGATTCGTTGGCCTGCAAAGACCCCTCCACCACCTGGCCATCGGCGCAGATCTGATCTCCCGCAGAAAACCACACCACATCGTCCTGCACCAGCAGGTCGTGGCGCACCTGGCGCTTCTCTCCGTCCCGGATGACCCACACCTTTTGGGCCGCGATCAGCCGCAGCCGGTCCACCGCCCACTTGGCCCGCAGCTGCTGCACGCAGCCGATAACGGTGTTGAAAAACGCCACCATCAAAAAGGTCATATTGTGGACACCCGAGCCGCAAAGGGCCAGGATCACCGCCAGCAGCAGGAACAGGAAATTAAAGAAGGTAACCGTATGCCGCAGGACGATCTGCGCTCCGCTGAGACCCGCCTTGGCGGTAACTGCGTTGGCGCGTCCCGCCTGCAGGCGCGCCTGCACCTGTTTTTCTGTAAGCCCTGTGATCATGGCGCCTCCCTGCTCTTCCTGTCAAAACCGTATCTGTTTGCTTCCGGCAGGCCGGCAAAGCCTGCTGCGCAGAAGCCTCCACACTTTCCCATAAAAACCTCCGGGAATGCTTTTTTCTTATCATAGCATAAGATCGCCCAATTGACAATTGTCCATTGTCAATCGCACGATCTTGTGGTATGATATAGCTATCTTATCAAGGAGAATGTTATGCTGGATAAATTGCAGGCGGTGGAGAGCCGCTTTGACGAACTGTGCGCCCGGCCGGAGCAGCCGGATTTTTACAGTGATCCGAAAAAAGCTGCCGCTATTTTACGGGAGCGCAACGATTTAGAACCCATCATCGAAGCCTTCCGTGCCTATAAACAGGCCCAGCAGGATATGCGGGATGCCCAGGAGCTGATGAGCGATCCGGAAATGAAGGAACTGTGTCAGCAGACCTATTTGGAGGCAAAAGCCGCTATGGAAAGGCTCCACGGTGAGCTGCAGATCCTGCTGCTGCCGAAAGACCCCAACGACGAAAAGAGCGTCATTATGGAGATCCGGGGCGGTGTAGGCGGTGAGGAAAGCGCCCTGTTTGCCCACAGCCTGTTCCGGATGTACTCTATGTACGCCCAAAAAATGGGCTGGAGCATTGAGCTTATGAACTATAATGACACGGAGCTGGGCGGTGTAAAGGAAGCGGATTTCGTTATTAACGGACGGGGCGCTTACTCCCGGCTGAAGTATGAATCCGGTGTGCACCGGGTGCAGCGGGTGCCGGAGACTGAGTCCGGCGGCCGTGTCCACACCTCCACCGCTACGGTAGCCGTGCTGCCGGAAATGGAAGAAGCTTCCGTGCAGATAAACCCCTCTGACATTGAAATGCAGGTGTACCGGGCATCCGGCGCCGGCGGTCAGCACGTAAACAAGACCTCCTCCGCCGTGCGGCTGATCCACAAGCCTACCGGCATTGTGGTGGCCTGTCAGGAGGAGCGCAGCCAGCTGCAAAACCGGGAAAAGTGTATGCGGATGCTGGCAAGTAAGCTCTATGAGATCGAGCAGGAGAAGCTGGACGCTGCCGTTACCGGTATGCGCCGCTCCCAGGTGGGTACCGGTATGCGCAACGAGCGCATCCGCACCTATAATTTCCCCCAGGGCGGGGTAACCGACCACCGGATCGGTCTGACCCTGTATAAGATCGACCAGGTTATGGATGGCGCCATCGATGAGATCATCCACGCCCTGGCCACCGCCGACCAGGCAGAAAAGCTGAAGAACTC
>JAZUSG010000120.1:0-3141 GCA_045606605.1 Faecousia sp. | reverse complement strand
ATTCGCCGCCGCCCACCAGCTTGAAGTCCACCTCAACACCGGTGGATTTACCGATCCAGTTGCGCTGGATCTCCTTGGTGGATTCCGGCCAGTCGATCTCCTCCAGACCATCCAGCAGTTTTTCAGCAAAGGCAGGCTGGTCAATGACCCACTGCATCATCATCTTCTTCACAACCGGGTGACCGCCACGCTCAGACTTACCATCAATGACCTCATCATTGGCAAGCACGGTACCCAACGCCTCACACCAGTTTACAGGCATTTCGATCCGCTTTGCGTAACCTGCCTCATAGAGTTTCTTGAAAATCCACTGGGTCCACTTGTAAAAGTCAGGATCAGAAGTCGCGATTACCTTAGACCAGTCATAGTCAAAGCCCAGCTCCTTCAGCTGCTTGGAGAAAGTAGCAATATTCTTCTGGGTAAAGCCGTTAGGATGGTTACCGGTATCTACGGCATACTGCTCCGCAGGAAGACCAAAAGAGTCATAACCCATAGGGTGCAGCACGTTATAGCCCTGCATACGCTTCATACGGGAGATGATGTCCGTAGCGGTATAACCCTCCGGGTGTCCGGCATGCAGACCCACACCGGAAGGATACGGGAACATATCCAGCGCATAAAACTTCGGCTTAGAGAAATCCCAAACATCTGTATAGAAGGTGTTATTCTCTTCCCAGTATTTTTGCCATTTGGCTTCTACTTTTCCATGTTCGTAATTCATGACCGCCATCCTTCTTTCTTACTCTTCAATCACAATGTCCCGGATGTCTACCTGCTCGGCATCTGCCCACAAGCGCTCCAGAGAGTAAAACTGTCTTGCTTCATCGGTGAATACGTGTACCACCAGACTGCCGTAATCCAAAAGCTCCCAGGAATTGCCCCGGTGTCCCTCTCTGCCAAGCATAGGCTCACCCAGCTGGTCAAGGGTATATTCTGCATAGTCGCAGAGGGTCTTAACATGGGTATTGGATGTGCCGGTGCAGATCAAAAAGTAGTCCGCCAGGGAGCTTACCTTGTCGATCTTCAGCAGCTTAATGTCCATACCTTTTTTCTCATCCAAAGCTTTGGTTACTGCATATGCAACTTCTTTTGCACTTAACATACTATCTTCCTCTCAAATGTCTTATACACCGTTTTCCTGCAAAAAAGCCAGTGCCTCCGCCGATTCCGGCGAAATCTCCTGATTCCGCTGCCGCAGCAGCGCCAGGGTCATCTCCAGACCCATTTTCAGCGCCTTATCCAGATCCGTATAGGCCAGCTCCCGGAGCGTCTCCACACCGGGGAATTTTCGGTTGGGCTCCATATAATCGGCCACGTAAAGAATCTTTTGGAGGGTGGTCATATTGGCTTTTCCGGTGGTGTGGCTTCGCACTGCATCCACCACAGCCATATTTTCTCCAAAAATACGCTCCGCTACCAAACTTCCCGTAAGAGCGTGGAGCGTTTTGGGGTTTTGTTTTGAAAATTCATCCAGTACAATACCATATTCCGCGCACAATGTCAATTGCAGGGAACTGTCCAGCGCTTTTGTAACATCGTGCAAAAGCCCTGCCCGGGCAGCATCCTCCGGGTCTGCGCCCCAACGGATCGCCAGCTCCGCTGCCGTATCCCGGCAACCCAGCACGTGGGGGACTCGCTCCGGCTTTAGCAGGCTCACAACCACCTGCTCCAGCGCCTCCATAGGCAAATGCCGGAGATTCTTACTTGCGCCGTAAAGGCCGTTCATCTGGATGTACGCACCAATCCCGTCCGGCAGGAAGGGATCTGCGCAGCGGAAGGTGATGAGCCTTCTCATCTGGGTGGAGGAAATGGCCGTAACCGGGTTTTCAATCAGATAAACCTGTGCGCCGGCAGCCTCCAGCTTCGCTTTTTGTTCCGCGATCAGCGCCATTTCATCCCGGTCTCCCCGGTAGAGCACACCAAGGGACGCTTTCTGCAAGATCCTCTCCGGCATTTTCCAGGTCAGGAAAGACAGGAACATATCCGTACCCATACACAGCACCAGTTCCTTATCGGGGTACTGCCGGGCCAGGGCTTCCACCGTTTCGTAGGTATAGCTGGTGCCACCGCGGTTTAACTCGATTTCGCAGACCTCCATGAGGTCTTTGGCCGCAATTTGCAGCATTTGCGCCCGCTGCTGGGGCGTGGGAGAATTGGCAGGAATCACTTTATGGGGAGCAATACAGGACGGGACCAGCAAAAGCTTTTGCAGCTGCAGCGCTTCGATGGCATACTGCGCCCCTCGGATATGCCCCACGTGAGGCGGGTTAAATGTGCCGCCATATATACCGATCCGCTCCATACGCTCGCCCCATTTCCCTTAGTCAGAATTTTTCAGCTGCCGCTCCCGTTCCCGTTCGATGGCCTTATCGATAGCCATTTGTCTAAAATATTCGTTCCGCTGCTGGCGCACCTTTTGGGCAGCCTGCCGACGGGCTTGGGCGCCCTTGCGGACCGGATTCTTTTTGCCGGCGGGTACTTCCTTCCGCTTGGCGCGGCCGGTAAGATTGCGCTGGACCTGCAGCTTTTCGCTGAAGCGATAGATGATGAATTTCGTACCGATCACACCAACGCCCTCTGCGCCGGTAGCCTCGCAAATTTCATCGCACACTTCGCGGGGTGTGAGCATTGCACCTTCCAGCACCTTGCCCTTTACCAATTCCCGGGCATCCAGCTGATTTTCTGCCTCTGCGATCACCGCTTCGGTCACACCGCCTTTGCCCACCATCAGAGTTGTATCAATGGCAGTTGCCTGACTTCTCAGTTCCGCCCGCTGTTTACTTGTCAGCATAACCTGCCTCCTTTAATTTCTCATAAAATACCTTCAGGGCATTGGCCCGGTGAGAAACACCATTCTTCTCTTCCGGGGTCATTTCCGCAGTAGATTTTCCCATAGGCGGGTAGTAGAAAATGGGATCATAGCCAAAGCCGTTTTCTCCCCTTGCCTCCCGCAGCAGTTCGCCGTGGATCTCTCCCCTTGCCTGGATGGTCTTGCCGTCCGGGGTCACCATCGTGATCACGCACACGAACTTGGCCTGACGCTGTCCATCGGGAACGTGCTCGGTGTTCTTTAGCAGAAGTAACAATCTTCCCCAGTCATCCAGGGAATCATCAAAGCCGTATCGGGCGGAGTAGATGCCC
>JAZUSG010000119.1:0-7733 GCA_045606605.1 Faecousia sp. | reverse complement strand
CCGAAATTCTCTACAGTCAGTTTATTTTCGATCTTCAGCTTGGGGAAGAACAGACCGATCATCACAAAGGTTTTCGTATTCGAAGTCGGATCGTAGCCATGTCGTTCTGTGAGCCAAGGAGTTGCTACTCCAATTTGTCTTCCTAAGACCGCTTGGCCCTCCGACTTCCCTCAGGTTACTGTGGTGGCGAATACGAAAACCTTTGTGATGATCGGTCTGTTCTTCCCCAAGCTGAAGATCGAAAATAAACTGACTGTAGAGAATTTCGGAACACTCTCTCTGGGCGATCACACCCTGACCTTTGCCTTTGCGCCTATGGTACACTGGCCGGAAGTGATGATGACCTACGACAGCTTGGATAAGGTTCTCTTCTCTGCCGACGGTTTTGGTAAGTTCGGCGCTTTGGACGTACAGGAAGATTGGGACGATGAGGCTCGCCGCTACTATATCGGCATTGTGGGCAAGTACGGCAAGCAGGTGCAGAACATTCTGAAGGTGGCGGCAACGCTGGATATTCAGACCATCTGCCCCCTGCACGGACCGGTTCTGAACGAAAACTTAGGTCATTACATAAAACTCTACGACCTGTGGTCCAGCTATACCCCGGAGACGGATGGCATTGTAGTTGCTTACAACTCTATTTACGGCCATACTAAGGAAGCTGTGGAAATGCTGGTCAATGAACTGCGGATGCTGGGTGTTCCCAATGTGGTGGTCCACGATTTGGCCCGCTGCGATATGGCTCTGGCCGTGTCCGATGCCTTCCGTTACGATAAGCTGGTGCTGGCATCTCCCACCTATAACGCAGACGTGTTCCCCTTTATGAGAACTTATCTGGACAAGCTCACCGAGCGCAGCTTCCAGAACCGTACCGTTGCTATGATCGAAAATGGCTCCTGGGCGCCTGCCGCCATTAAGGTGATGCGGGAGAAGCTGGAGAAGTCCAAGAATATCCGGTATACAGAAAATAATGTTACCATCCGCTCGGCTATGAACGAAGAAAATGTTAAGCAGATTGTTGCTCTGGCAGAGGAGCTGGCAGCATCCTACACCGCCACGCAGGTGCAGGAAGACTTTGTGGATCCCACAGCGCTTTTTAACATCGGTTACGGCCTGTATGTGGTTACCACCAACGACGGCACAAAGGATAACGGCCTGATCGTCAACACCGTTACCCAGGTAACCAACACCCCCAACCGCCTGGCGGTTACGGTCAATAAGCTGAACTACTCCTGTGATGTGATCGCAAAGACCGGCAAGCTGAATATTTCCACCCTGTCTCAGGATGCACCTTTTGCGGCCTTTGAGCGGTTCGGCTTCCACTCCGGTCGGGATACGGATAAATTTGCAGGCTTTGACTATGTGCAGCGGGCATCCAACGGACTGCTCTTCCTGGATAAGTATGCCAATGCGTTCATCTGCTGCAAGGTGATCAACCAGGTGGATCTGGGTACACACATTATGTTTATCTGCGATGTAACCCAGTGCGCAAACCTGAGCAAGATGGAGACTATGTCCTACACCTACTATATGCAAAACGTGAAACCCAAGCCCCAAACCGACAAGAAGGGTTACGTGTGCAAAATCTGTGGTTGGGTCTATGAAGGTCAGGATCTGCCGGAAGATATCGTTTGCCCCCTGTGCAAGCACGGCGCTGCAGACTTTGAACCCCTGAAATAATGCTTTGCCGCCCCGGTTATCCCGGGGCGGTATCGGATAGAAATGAGAACCACCCGGTATCGCTTATGCGATGCCGGGTGGTTTTTTGCTTTTTACAGGTGCAGAACCCGATCCTTGATCTCCTGGGTACGGCCCTGATTCCAATACTGGGTGCCGATATAGCCGCAGGTGCGCCGGGCAACATTCATTTTGCTCTGATCGGTGTTGCCGCACTGGGGACATACCCACACCAGCTTGCCGTCGTCTTCCTGGATGGTGATCTCACCGTCAAAGCCGCAGCACTGGCAGTAGTCGGATTTGGTGTTCAGCTCTGCATACATAATGTTATCGTAGATGAACTTCATTACTTCCAATACCGCGTCGATGTTCTGCTGCATATTGGGAACTTCCACATAGCTGATCGCCCCGCCGGGGGAGAGCTGCTGGAATTCGGATTCAAACCGCAGCTTGGTAAAGGCGTCGATCTCTTCGGCCACGTGTACGTGGTAGGAATTGGTGATATAACTCTTGTCATTGATGCCGGGAATGATGCCGAATCGCTGCTGGAGACACTTGGCAAACTTGTAGGTGGTGGATTCCAGCGGCGTGCCGTAGAGGGAGAAGTCAATGTTGTGCTTGGCCTTCCAGCCCTTGCAGGCATCGTTCATATGCTGCATAACACGCAGAGCAAAGGGCTTTGCCTCCTCGTCGGTGTGGGAGCGGCCGGTCATATATTTCACGCACTCGTAAAGACCGGCGTAGCCTAAGCTGATGGTGGAATAGCCACCGTAGAGCAGCTTGTCGATGGGCTCACCCTTGGGAAGTCTGGCCAGTGCGCCATACTGCCACAGGATGGGGGCGGCATCAGACAGGGTGCCCTTCAGCCGTTCGTGGCGGCACAGCAGTGCCCGATAGCACAGATCCAACCGCTCGTCAAAGATCTGCCAAAACTTGTCCATATCCTTGCCGGAGGACAGCGCCACGTCCACCAGGTTGATGGTAACCACGCCCTGGTTGAACCGGCCGTAATACTTATGCTTGCCTTCTTCATAGTTGCCCGCGTTGGCAATATTACCGGCACCGGCCTCGGTAAACCGGTCCGGGGTCAGGAAGCTGCGGCAGCCCATACATACATATACATCGCCCTTTAATTCCAGCATCATCTTTTCGCTGATATAGTCGGGCACCATACGCTTGGCAGTACACTGGGCAGCCAGACGGGTCAGATACCAGTAGGGGGAATCCTCGGTGATGTTGTCTTCTTCCAGCACATAGATCAGCTTGGGGAAGGCGGGGGTGATCCACACACCCTTTTCGTTCTTCACACCCTCGTAGCGCTGGCGGAGCATTTCCTCAATAATCAGCGCCAGATCCTTCTTCTCCTGCTCGTTTCTCGCCTCGTTCAGGTACATAAACACGGTGATGAAGGGCGCTTGACCGTTGGTGGTCATAAGGGTAACCACCTGATACTGAATGGTCTGCACGCCCCGGCTGATCTCTTCCCGCAGACGGCTTTCCACCACTTTGCAGATGGCCTCTTCCGTGGGGGCAACGCCCAGTTCCTGCAGCTCTGCCTCCACGGCCTTGCGGATCCGCTCCCGGCTGATCTGAACAAAGGGCGCTAAGTGGGTGAGGCTGATGGACTGGCCGCCGTACTGATTGGATGCCACCTGGGCAATGATCTGGGTGGCGATGTTACAGGCAGTGGAGAAGGAGTGGGGCTTTTCGATCAGTGTGCCGGAGATGACCGTGCCGTTTTGCAGCATATCTTCCAGATTCACCAGATCGCAGTTGTGCATATGCTGGGCATAGTAATCGGAGTCGTGGAAGTGGATAATACCCGCGTTGTGGGCATCCACGATTTCCTTGGGCAGCAGGATACGGCTGGTGATGTCCTTGCTGACTTCGCCTGCCATATAGTCCCGTTGCACGGCGTTGATGGTGGGATTTTTGTTGGCATTTTCCTGCTTGACCTCTTCGTTGTTGCATTCGATCAGGGTCAAGATCCGGTCATCGGTGGTGTTGGACTGGCGCAGCAGGCTGCGGGTGTACCGGTAGGTGATGTAGCTTTTGGCTACCTCATATGCGCCGTGAGCCATAATGGCCTTTTCCACCAAGTCCTGGATTTCTTCCACGGAGGGGCTGCGGCCCATTTCCTCGCAGGCGATCTCCACGTGCTCGGTGATCCGCTGGATCTGCAGGGCAGTCATACGGGCGCTTTCTTCTACGGCGTTGTTGGCTTTGGTGATGGCGGTTGCGATCTTGGATGCATCAAACGTCATCTCCGCGCCGTTTCGTTTGATAATTTTCATAGGCTGACCTCTCAAGTTGACAATATGTGATATTTTTCGTCTGTAGTCCCTATTATACTACATATTGTGTTTTTTGCAATAGGTAAACACAAAATAATGTATAATTTTTTATTTTTTAAAAGAAGACCCCATACTTCTTGCACCTGCAAAGCGGCGATTGCATAAACTGTCCCATAAGCGCTATCAGCTTATTCCCAAAACCATATCGGGAGGTAATCACCATGCGTGAGCAATGTCCGGGAAGCGTGCGCTGCAATGCGGAAGATCTGCAGCAAGCCCTTTCTATTCACACCCGCAAAATTACCGACAGTTGCCGGGATAAGGATTGCATTGAGGATTTGCGGGTATTCCTTACCAGAGCATCCCAAAATACGCTGGATAACTGCGCCGGCGCAAAGGTTCGGTGCGCAGAGCTTTTGTATACTTATATAGATGTAGAGCCGGTGGCCTTCGATTCTCACCACTATTGTGTGGACGCCACCTTCTATTATCGCATTTTGGCAGATGCGGTGGTGGGCACCTGTCGGCCGGTAACCCTCAGCGGCCTTGCGGTATTCTCCAAGCGGGCGGTGCTGTGCGGCGAGGATAGCCGCGCCCACATCTATACCAGCAATACCCGCCTGGGCGGCCCTGACGGACTGACCGTTGCCAGCGCCAACCGTCCCACCGCAGTGGTGGAGGTCACGGACACCAATTCGCAAAACAGAAAAACCAACCCATATCCTATTAAAAATAATGGGAGAGCATCTTATTTGCTGAATTTAGGGTACAATATAGTTATCACCTAATGGAGGCGACGATATGATTTTAACAAACGATGCAATCTGTGAATTTGGCAATTATCTCCGTTGTGAGGAAAAAAGTGCGGCAACACAAGAAAAATATCTGCGAGACGTTCAGACATTTTGCAAATATACAAGCGGCAAGGAAATTTCAAAGGAACTTGTAGTAGTTTGGAAAAAGCATTTGGTGGAGCAAGGGTACGCCGTCCGGTCTATTAACTCTATGCTGGCAAGTGTAAACTGCCTGCTGGAGTTTCTGGGACTGTCCAGTTGCAAGGTAAAGAACATCCGAATGCAACGGCAGACCTACTGTGCTGAAGATAAGGAGCTGACGAAAGCAGAATATCTGCGGCTATTGCAGGTATCTAAAAAGAATGAACAGTTAAATTTAGTAATACAAACGATTTGTGGCACCGGTATCCGCGTTTCCGAACTGCAGTATTTCACAGTGGAAGCGGTACGATCCGGTGAAGTGACGGTAGATTGTAAAAACAAAACCCGGACGATTCTCGTTCCGGGCAAACTAAAAAACCTTCTATTAAATTACGCCAAGCGACACAGCATTGCTGCTGGAGCCATCTTTATTACGCGGTCCGGCAAAACACTCAATCGCAGTAATATTTGGGCTGCGATGAAAAAGCTTTGCGAGGCTGCAGGAGTCAAGGCCTCTAAGGTCTTCCCACACAACCTGCGTAAGCTGTTCGCACGGACATTTTACGGCATTGAAAAAGATATCGCTAAGTTGGCGGATATTTTGGGACACAGCTCCATTAACACCACCCGAATCTATATTATGACTACCGGTTTTGAGCACCGCCGCAAAATTGAACGCCTGGGACTTGTCGTATAGAAAAAAAGAAAACCACATAATTCGCATTATGTTGTAAATTATATGATTTTTTACAGCGGCATCATTGCACCTATTCTCTTACAACAAAATAACGAGCAGCACAAACACGCCCTCTAAACAATATACAAAAAATGGTTTTATAGAGGGCGTAATTGTACTGCTCGCTATAATAAGTGCACAAGAAAAGCCTTGAAATTTCTAAGTTTTTTTATGATTTAGAACTTGATTTCACTTTATCATCCGTGTATAATAGAGCCAATCAACTATGTAGATTGAATGAATGCACCACATAATGCGAATTATGTGGTTTTTATAAAACGTTACTACCACATAATGCGAATTATGTGATAATAAACCTCGGGTCGGGAAAGAGAGCGTTAACGCAAGAGGATCAATCTGCATAAATACAATTCATCTGCCTGATCTGTGGTAAGCGTGTAATATTACATCTGCTTACTACGGCAGAGAATAACGCAATGTGAAAATGTATATACGTTGTGCCTGCGCCTTAGAGCCTGTGCCTTGTATCGCTTAATGCGGTCCGTGGCGCAGGCTTTTTTGTTTTATTATGGTGAATTGGAGTCGCAAAAACGAGGTGAGAAAGAATTGCAAAAAAATATACAGTCCAGCAAAGAAAACTATCAAAGATTCTTATGTCCGGCATGTGGCAAACACACTGTGCTGTGGTTGCTCCCAACGACAGAGGTCAAAGATTTGCCGATTAAGTGTAAACGGTGCGGCACAGAAAGTGTCGTAAATATATTGCCTGAGCCTGAGCCTGAGCCCTTAGAGCCTGCGCCATGTGTCGATTAACCCAATGCGTGGTGTAGGCTTTGTTCTTTGCAAACGTTCGACGTTTGCGTTATTTTTCCGAGCTTTGTAGCAAACACTTACAAATGGGGGATTTGAAAATGAAAAAGGAATATATGCGTCAAAAACTTATGGAAAGTGCCATCCATGTGGTTGCCACTGAGGGTATTCATAAAGCTACCACGAAAGCCATAGCTAACCATTCCGGTGTTAATGAGGTGTATATTTATCGCTTGTTTGAGGACAAGGACGATTTGTTTTTGCAAACGTTTGCCTTAATAGACAGTGAACTGATCGCATGTATTCTAAAATACGAACCGATTATGAATATGCAGGGAATAGAGATAGAGGAACGTTGTTACATATTCTTCAAAAGTTGTTGGAGGAATATCCTTGATTACGACAAGTGCTCCTTTTTTATTAAGTACTATTACTCGCACTATTATAACTCCTATTCCCCGCTAAAGAGAAGAAAGGCATATTCCAAGGTTATAGAGAGTTTCACCCCTGCTTTTAAGAAAGGCACGGATGTATGGAGGATATTTAATCGCATTCTTGATATTGTATACTCTACGATTATTAAAATTCTGCGTGGTGAAATTCCAGATAACGACGAAACGGCAGAGGATGTTTTTAGAGTGCTTTATTCAGCCCTTGAACCGTTCCTTGTTTGGAGTAAAAGCAAAACAACAAAAACTGTCTTGGAAAATCAAAAAGAGGAAAGCGATATTGTGCAAGATTTAAGCAATATTTCAGACACGAATAAGGAGCGTGATTCTTAATATGAAGAAAGCGCTGAGCATAATTTGCCTATTGAATTTAAGGAGCCGAAACAATGAACTCTGAAAACAATACAAACGCTGATTTCTGCGTATGCTGCGGCGAACCTGTTCCGGAAGGCCGCATGGTTTGCTTTTCCTGTGAAAGCCAGCCGAGCCAGAATACAACTCCCATACCGGGCAAGTTTGCGCTGATATTTAAGAAACTATTTGGAATGTCAAAGGAGCGTAAAAATGAACCCTGAACTTGATGCATTCACAAATGTACTCCTGGCGATTGTAATTGTGTTCTTTGCAGTTTTGATTCTGGTCGTCTTATCAGTGAAGATAAATGAGTTCAGCCACGAGCTAGATTATCTAAACCGGGAAATTGCACGGACTGAAGGCGCAGAACGCGAACATTGGAAGCGTGAGAAGCGGCGCCTCTGGCTATCTCTTCTTCCTTTCTTTCGCAGATAAGCCATACACTTTGGAATCAAACTGCTTCCAAACATCTTTATATTAGGTAGGTTTAACAAAATGCGTTCACACGAATACCGAA
>JAZUSG010000118.1:0-13823 GCA_045606605.1 Faecousia sp. | reverse complement strand
AGTAAACGAGGCCCTGGTGGCCGCACTGCAGGCCCGTACCGCTGCTCTGCAGGAAAAGGGCGTGAAGGCCTGCCTGGGCATCATCCGTCTGGGTGGGGACCCCTCCGGCCTCAGCTATGAGAAGGGCGCTACCAAGCGCGCTGAAGAGGTTGGCGTTGCTGTTAAGAATTACATCCTGCCCGAGACCGCTACCAAGGAAGAGGTCCTGGCTGTTATCGACGAGGTCAACGCTGACGCTTCCGTCCACGGCGTGCTGATGTTCCGTCCCCTGCCCAAGCATCTGAAGGCTGACCAGGACGAGATCTGCAACCGCCTGGCTCCCTGCAAGGACGTGGACTCCATGACCCATATGTCCAACGCCGGTGTGTTTGAAGGTCAGGACCTGGGCTACGCTCCCTGTACTCCCGCTGCCTGCATGGAGATCCTGGATCACTACGGCATCGACTGTAAGGGTAAGAACGCTGTCGTTATCGGCCGGTCTCTCGTGGTTGGCAAGCCCGCAGCCATGATGCTGATGGCGAAAAACGCCACCGTTACCATCTGCCACACCCGCACCGTGAACACCGCTGAGATCTGCAAGAACGCAGACATCATCGTGACCGCTGCCGGCGTGCTGGGCAGCCTGACTAAGGACTTTGTCCGCGAGGGTCAGATCGTCATCGACGTTTCCATGAACTGGAATCCCGAGAAGATCACCTCCAAGGGCAAGGGCGGTATGTCCGGCGACTGCGTATTTGACGAAGTCGAACCCATCGTAGGCGCGATCACTCCCGTTCCCGGCGGTGTTGGCGCTGTTACCACCAGTGTGCTTATGAAGCACGTTGTAGAGGCTGCCGAGAAGGTATAAAAAACGATCATCATCCCATATGACTGGCAGAATTGCGGAGCACCGCAGGGGAGTATGGGACAAGTAAGCCGACTGCCTGGGCAATCCGACCGCAGGGCCGGATTGCCCATTTTTTATGAGAGGTATATTGTTATGAATAAATTAAACAATCTGTCTCAGGAGCGCATTCTGAAGCTGTTCTTCCTGTTTGTTTCCCTGTGCTTTGTGATCGCATCCGCATTTTTGCCGGACAGAAACGAGATGTTTGCCGGCCTGTGGAAGATTATGAGCTCCACCTGTAAGATCTCCACCAACTACTTCGCCCTGGGCGGTTTTGCTGCCACATTCCTGAATATGGGTCTTGTGGGACTCTTCTGCACCGCTCTATGCTCCCTGCCGGGCAGCAAGCCCAACCATGTAACCACCCTGGGCGTTCTGCTGACCATCGGTTTTGCCTCCTGGGGTATGAACCTGCTCAATATGCTGCCCACCGTACTGGGCGTTAGCCTGTATGCCGCAGTAAAGAAAGAAAAATTAGGCGCAGTATCCAACGCAATGCTCTACTCCACCGGTATCGCGCCCCTGATCTCCGATCTGCTGCTGCGGTATCCCAATGCAGAAGCCATCGGCTTTAACTGGCTGGGTCTGGCTCTTGCCTTAGCTGCCGGCTTTGCCATCGGCTTCTTCCTGCCTGCCGGTCTTGCCCACGCACCCAATCTGCACAAGGGCTTCGATCACTACTCCGCAGCCGTTCCCATCGGCTTCACCGCATTCTTCCTGCGGGCGGTATTCTATAATGTAATGCTGGGCACGACCCCTGCAAAACAGAATCTCTCCACTATGGCTGCCCCGGATGTGGTAGCTATGCCTGCCGCCAACATTTTCTGCGGTGTGGTATTCGCTTTGTGCATTGTGTTTTCCCTGCTGATGGGCTGCAAGATAAAGGACTACTGGCAGCTTCTGAAAGATCCCGGCCACGGCGTGTGCTTCACCAGTAAGTACGGCTACGCGCCCTTCCTGATGAATGTGGGCATTTACGGTCTGATGATCCTGGCTTACTTTAACCTGGCCGGTGCGATCGACGGCAAGGATGTTTGGACCGGTATGACCTTCGGCATCGTATTCTGTATGCTGGCCACCTGCAATTCCGGCTCTCACCCCGGCAACGTATGGCCCATTATGGCCGGTTATATGCTCACCTCCCTGCTGTTTGGCTGGATCTTTAAGGCTCTGGGCGGCGAAAGCTACGGTCTGACCATCGGCAACCAGTCCATTCTCATCGGTCTGTGCTACGCCAACGGCCTGTCCCCCATTTCCGGCAAGTACGGCTTCGGCTACGGCATTTTGGCCGGCGGCCTGCACTATTTGCTGGTTACCGCAGTTCCCGATATGCACGGCGGCTTCTGCCTGTATAACGGTGGCTTCACCGCAGCGATCATCTGCGTACTGCTGGTGCCGGTGCTGGAAAAGTTCTGCAAAACAAAAGAAGAACGGAAGCTGTTAAAAGCTGCAAAATAAACATAAAAATACTCCCGGAAACCGCAGTTTCCGGGAGTTTCTTTTTTGCTTTACTTGTAAGCGATGGGGTTTCTGATACCAACCACTGCCACATAGGTGTTGCCCACGTCCAGCGTCAGAGGTGTGCCGTCTGCCAGGGTGTAGGTGTAGTGATTCCGCAGGCCGTCTCTCTGCCAAAGGATGGGGATGATCTGTCCGCCCATGGCAGCATAGCCTTCACCGCTGCCGATGCTCTCATAGAACTTGTGCATACCATCGGATGCGTACCACTGCTCGGTGTAGATCGCGATCACATTCCGGAAGGTTACTACCTCGCCGGTGTTGCCGTCGATATGATCCTGTCCGTGCTGGTACAGCTTGTAGGTGCGTGTCTTGGTGTCGTAGGTAAAGACGGATTTCTTGCCGCCCTTAAAGGTAATGGTAACTTCCTCAGCCGGATCGCCGTTTAAGGAGTGGCCCTCTTCAAACTGCAGACCGAAATCCTGTTCTGCCGGGGTGTAGTAGCCCTTATTTTCAATGGCCTCCTGCATCTTTTCACCGGTAGTGAACAGAACGTGTTCCCAAGCGTAGCCGCTGTTATAACGCTCTGTATCCCGGTAGAAGTACTGGTCGTTATGTGCCTGGTCGATATGCTCCCAGTTGGCAATGGTATCTGCAGTTGCGCCATAACGGCCGGCCAGTGCCAATCCGGGGCTGCCGCCGCAGTGAACCAGGGGCGCATCATAGGAAACTGCCACGCTGTTAAATACGGTACGGGCGCTGCGGACCGGGCCGATGCCTTCCACATCAGAGAAATCGGTGAACAGCGCCAGCATACGGGTAATGTCGCCTTCCACTTCGATCTCATAGAGAATATCTGCCTGGCTGATACCCTTCTGGGGCATTGCCTTCTTTAAATTATTGATCATCACTGCCGTAACCTGTCCGGACCAAGGCTCTTGCAGAGGTTCACCGGTGAGCGGGTGGTGATAGAGGTACTGGGGGGTGGTTTCCACAGTGGATTCCTGGGTGCTTTCCTGGGTTTCAGCAGTACTCTCCGTTGTGGAATCAACTGTGGGATCGGGTCCCGGTTTCTTGCCGCAAGCGCACAGCAGCAGGCAAAGGACAATTAGCAGTGCGATGATCCGTTTCATTATGAATATCCTTCCTTCTATGTATCTATGTCCTGCCTATTGTACCAAATTTACATAGAAAAAGCAATACGGAAAAGGTTGGAAGGTGTAACAAAGTCTTAAAAAATATTTCCCCTTTTTTGGGCAAAAATATCCCCGCAATTTTACTGCGGAGATATGTTTTTATAATTTTTGCAGCTTTTTTGTGTCTAAAAGGGTGATCGCGCCGCGGGTCAGCTGCACCATTTCCTCCGACTGGAAATATTTCAGCATACGGGTAACCACCTCTCTGGCAGTGCCCATATGATTGGCGATGCTCTCGTGGGTGATTTTCAAAACTTGGCTCTCTTCAATCAGGCTCTCCTCCAGCAGGAACTGGGCGAGGCGCTTATCGAGGCTCTTCCACATAATCTGCTCCACCAGCCACATCACATCCGTAAGGCAGGTGGCCATCAGTTGGTTGGTGAAATTGGCCAGAGCGGCATCCCGCTCCATAATCTCCTTATAGATATTGGGCGGAATCAGCCAAAATTCCGTATCCTTTTCTGCCGTGATCTGAATATCAAACTGCAGAGAATTCATCATACAGGGTGCAGAAAGCAGGCAGATATCCCGGGCAAACAGCCGGTAAATGGTCAGTTCCCTGCCCTCATCCGAAGTGATGTAGGCCCGCAGCTGACCGCTGCGGATGAGGAGCAGTCCCATACAGTCACCCGCGCCGTTGTGCAGCAGCGTTCCCTTAGATGCGGTGCGAAGGGATGCCGCTTTACTCAGCGCCTTTTGATCCTGAGGCGGCAGCTTATCATATATGGGAAAATATTCAGAAAAAGACATTTTCTCCGCCTCTTTTCTCTTGATTTGCATATACTGGGAAGGTTTTCCAGTAAAATTGATTATAACACAGGGCTTCGAAAAAATCAAATCCCGGTCCGCACGCGGACCGGGATGAGCTCGATATGATTTACTTTTCTACCGTTCCGTCACTGCACTGGATCGTGTAATCACCGGTCTCTGCATCCCAGTTTGTGCCTTTTGTGATGGCCTTCCACTGGTCGGTCGTGCCCTGGAAGGTGATGTTCTTGAGGCTTGCGCAGCCGGAGAATGCACCTTCGCCAATGCTGGTGATAGAGGCAGGCAGCGTGACGTCGCTGATGGTTCTTATGTTTTCAAATGCCCGGTCACCTATGGCCGTTACCGCATATTCGGAAACGGTTTCCGGAACGGTGATCGCGCCGTACAGCTCGGTCTTTAAGGGGATCACGGTGCAGCTTACGCTGTCGCTATTGAGCCGATAGCCGTAATCGGATGTACCGATGGGGGGAATGATATACTGCTTGGTAACCGCATAGCACTTCTTGCAGGACATAGAGTCCGTCTTGCCCGGTTCAGTCTCTGTTGCGGGATAACCGGATTCCACCACCATATTATCGTGCGCAGTCTTAGCAACGGTGACCGTGATAATGGTCTGCTGACACTGGGTACACTCCTGATACTGCAGACCTTCATTCTTACAGTTGGCAGATCTGCCTACCTTCCAACTGCCGGGAACGTGATCCTGCACCGGGATCTTCTCGGTTTCCAGTGTAGCATCGCATTTAATGCAGGACTTATGCCGCACGCCCTCTGTGGTACAGGTGGATGTGACATCCACGATCCATTTACTGGGGGTGTGGATACAATTGGGGTCTCCTTCCACCTCAGTCGGCATTGTTACCTCTGTAGGCAGCGTGGTAGGGATTGTCGGCGTGGTGGGAGTCGTCTGTGTGGTAGGATCTCCACCCTGAGAAGGCTCCGTATGCTGCGTATCCTGGGTGGTACTTTCGCCGGTAGACGGTTTCGAACCGGTCTGATCGCTGGGATTATTGGTGTCCGGCTTCTTCTTGCAACCGACCATACACAACAGTATGCTAAGCGCCAGTATGTAGCACAGCACTGTAATCAGTTTCGTTCTTTTCATTGGGATCGCTCCTTATGCATTAAACGGTAGTATCAGTATAGCAAAAATCCCGCAGGATTGCAAGTAGGTATCTCTCCCCCGGTTTTGTCAGATTCCCAGGAAGTCCCCGCTACCGGTCCGCTGGTTCTGATTGCGGTAGAAAATATTCATATATTTGAGGGCGTTAAACCGCGCATCGCCTTTGATCTGATACAAATCATCCGCGTGATATATATTCAGTTTATTCTTGCCCAGCACAGTAATGACCCGGATGTCCTCAAAAAACAGCGTGTATTTTCCCGCCTGGATCCGGTTACCGTAAAGGATGATATTGGCATCCTCCTCCAGCAGCTGCTTGCGCTTATAGGGCTCAACCCGGGAAAGGGTAGCCCTGTCCCGATAAAAGGGCTTTTCCAAATAGTCCAGGGTGTTTACAGAGTTTACATAATTTTCCTGATGCTGATACCATTGGGAAATGTTTGGAAATGGGAAATCGCAGCCGATTCCCTGCAGCTGCTGATTGGGCAGATACCGAATCTGCCGGCCGCAGGTCTTGCAGGTCACCACATCTGCTCGGCTGTGAAATTCCGCAAAGCCGCACCAGGGGCAAACATACATCGCCCGTTCCACATACTGGGCAAGGTCTTTATGATGATACTCCCCAACGGACCGGTTCTCATCCACATACAGTTCCTTTTGAATCAGTGCGTAAAGTTCATCATTAGAAAGTGCTTTATATTCCTCCGGCTCTATGATCCGGTGTACATAGGCCCGCATCTTGCCCTTGCGGCACACATCGCTCCAGCGGGGTTGGATGCCGTAACCGCCCTCAATGCGAAACAGCGCCAAGGGCAGATTCAGTTTCTTTACCAGGGGGGTAATGGCGGGATTGCTGTAGCATGGCAGACCGCTGAAGGTGCGGTTACCCTCCGGTGCTAAGGCGATCGAGCCGCCCTCCCGGGCCACGCGGATGCAGTTCATCACCGCCTGTACATCGGTCGTCTGCTTTTTAATGGGGATGGGCGCCACTGCCCACCGCAAAAGCCGGGACAGCCAACCTAAGGAAAACAGATCCTCCGACGCGACAAAGTACACGTGCTGAGGAAACAGCGCCCGGCTGACAAAGAACTGATCAAAGGCCGTCTGATGATTCATCAGCACCAAACACTGCCGCTTTCTCAATTCCGGACAAGGCTTTACCTGAACGTGGTACTTCCATTTCATCCAGGGAAATACTACCAGCGCGGCAATTTTGATGATCCATTTATGACGGGAACGGATCCACCGTTTTTGTTTCGTCTTCGTCTGCATAGGGTCACCTCTAAGATAAGCTATAGATAGTTTACCATTTTTACCCCGCCATTGTCAATGTTGCGCCTGCCCGCTGTCGCGGATTTTCTCTTGCTATTTTACTTTTGGATGGGTATAATGAAACTGAAGAATTGTTTGTTTTATGCCCCAAAAAAGCAAGGAGGACCTACTATGGATCCCATTTATGTTACCGGACACCGCAACCCGGATACCGACTCCATCGTGGCCGCTATGGCCTATGCTGCCCTGCGCAACGCTGTAGGCGACCGGGAATACGAAGCCGCCTGCTTAGGCCATGTGTCTGACGAAACGAATATTGTGCTCAAGCGCTTTGGCTTTGACCCTCCCAAGCGGATCACCAGTATGTTTACCCAGGTGCGAGACCTGGAATTTGACACTCCGCCTTTTTTGAACACTGCCGTTACAGTGGGCAGAGGCTGGAAAATCCTGCAGGAGCAAAAGAAAATCTCCGCCATCCCCGTAACCAACGAGGACGGCACGCTTTACGGTATGCTCTCCCGGGAGAATGTGGCCAGCTATAATATGGAGCGGATCTCCTCTGCCCTGCTGGACCCGGTGCCTCTGTTCAATGTACTTTCCGTGCTGGAGGGCAAGGTACTCAACGCCGCCGGCGAAAGCACCGACACCATCGGCGGTGAACTGTCCATCGCCCTGCCCCAATGCCGGGATAATCTGCTGTTTAATAGCCCCAACTCCATCGTTTTGTGCGGCAATCAGCCGGATATGATCCGCAGAGCTTTGGAAATGAATGTAAACTGCCTGGTTCTGTGTCAGGCGGAGCTGGACGAAGAACTGTGCGCTATGCCCACCACCACCTGCATCATCTCCACCCCCTATGACGCCTACCGGGCCGCCCGTCTGATCTTCCAATCTGCGCCCATCGGCCGGATCTGCCGCCGGGAGGAGCTGGTTTGCTTCCATCTGGAGGACCGGGTGGACGAGGTACGGGAACAGGTGCTGAAATTCCGGGAACACTGCTACCCCATTTTAGACGAAAACGAAAAGGTCGTGGGTGTGCTCACCCGGTATCACCTGCTGCGCCCCCGGAGAAAACGGGTGGTGCTGGTGGACCACAACGAGGCTGCCCAATCTGTCCCCGGCCTGGAGGAGGCTGAGATCCTGGAGATCATCGACCACCACCGGCTGGCCGATATCCAAACTGCAAACCCCATCTATATGCGCAATGAGCCGGTAGGCTCTACCAATACCATCATCGCCTCTATGTTCCAGGATAAGGGCCTGATGCCCTCGGAAAAAATGGCCGGTATGATGGCGGCAGCCATCATTTCCGACACGGTTATGTTCAAATCTCCCACCTGTACCCAGCGGGACATCCGCACCGCCCAGCGGATGGCGCGGATCGCCAATGTGTCCTTAGAGGAGCTGGGGCGGGATATTTTCTCCGCATCCCTGGAGCACCGCACCGCCAAGGATCTTCTGTATTCCGACTACAAGGACTTCCATATTGCCGGTTATGATCTGGCAGTTGCTCAGGTTACCTGCGTGGACAGTCCCAAGATGATGGAGCGGAAGGAAGAGTTCTTGCAGCTGATGAAGCAGTCTGCGGAGAAGGACAACCTCTCTATGATGATCCTGATGCTCACCGACGTGCTGAAGGAAGGTACGCAACTAATCTATGTGGGGGATGACGAGATCATCCATCAGGCTTTCGGTGTCGTACCCAAGGAGAACACCCTGTTCCTACCCGGTGTGATGAGCCGGAAAAAGCAGGTCATCCCGATGCTGTCGGCACTGTGGGGCTAATCATACACGCGCTGCCCAATATTTAGGGTAGCAAAAGCGTAAAAACTATGCTATAATACTGTTTTAGGGAAGTTTTCAAGGAGGTCAGTATGGGTTTTGAAGGCCTTTTGGGCAATGAACGGCTGAAAGAAAACCTGCGCATGAGCGTGGGACGTGGCCGTATTTCCCATTTTTACCTGATCTCCGGCCCGTCCGGCGCAGGAAAACACACATTGGTGCGGCTGCTTTCCGCTGCCATTTTGTGCCAAGGAGCAGAAAAACCCTGTCTGCAATGCCCCGCCTGCCGGAAGGTTATGGGCGCCAGCCACCCGGACTGCATTACAGTGGATGATCCGGAACACAAAAATGTGGCGGTCAAAATTGTCCGGGATGCCCGGGCAGATATGTATGTGCGCCCCAACGAGAGTGACTATAAGGTGTACATTTTTCCCCAGGAACTGGGCACGGAGGGTCAAAATGCTCTGCTGAAGATCCTGGAAGAACCCCCGGCATACGGGGTGTTCATCCTGCTTTCCGACAATCCGGAAAAGCTGCTGCCCACTGTCCGCTCCCGCTGCACGGAGCTGAAGCTCTTAGCCCTGCCCGATCAAACCCTGGAAACTGCCCTAAAGGCAGCCTTTCCCGCGGCGGATGCCCAAAGCATTGCCGCAGCCGTCAGCCGCAGCGGCGGCTATTTGGGGCAAGCCAAGGCTCTGCTGGAAGACGGCGCCATTACCCAGCAGACGGAAAACTTTGTAGAAAGCTTTTCCCGGCGGGATCATTTCGGTCTTCTGCAGGTACTGTGCGGTATGGAGAAGTGGAAACGGGATCAGGCCATCGGCGAATGGCAGACCTGGCTGCAGCTTCTGCAAAGCGCGCTGAGCTGCCACGCGGGGCAAAAAGCCACCTCCCCCCTGGCAAGAAAGCTTGCCGAACACCGCAGCTCCGGTGAACTGCTGCAGGCAGCCACCTTGCTGCAAACTGTCATCGAATATGCACTGGGCAATGTGTCAGTAGCCGCCATCTGCGGCCATCTGCAATGGGCCCTCAGATAAGGAGAATACCATGGATACGGAAAACACAAGCTTGCCCCAAATGCCGGAGACATTTGAAGTGGTGGACATTCAGTTCCGCCCCGGGCAGAAAATATACTTTTTTGACCCTGCCGGACACACCCTCAAGGCCGGGGATCACGTGATCATCGACACCGCCCGGGGTCCGGAATACGGCATCTGCGCCGGCGGCAATCACACCGTCGCCCGCAAGGATGTGGTGGCACCCCTGCGCCCGGTGCTGCGCCTTGCTACGGAGCAGGACGAGCGTACCGCCGCAGCAAACCAAAAAATCGAAAAAGAGGCTTACGAAACTTGCCTGAAAAAGATTGCTGAGCAAGGCCTGGATATGCAGCTGGTTAGCGCTGAATGCGCCTTCGACGGCAGCCGGATTCTGTTTTTCTTCACTGCCGATGAGCGAGTGGACTTCAGAGAACTGGTAAAGAGTTTGGCCAGCGCCTTCCACACCCGCATCGAGCTGCGGCAGATCGGCGTGCGGGACAAGGCCAAGATGGTGGGCGGCTTGGGCATCTGCGGAAGACCCTTCTGCTGCGCAAGCTTTTTGGATGATTTCCAGCCGGTTTCCATCAAAATGGCAAAAACGCAAAACCTCAGTCTGAACCCCACCAAGATTTCCGGCACCTGCGGCAGACTGATGTGCTGCCTGAAATACGAGCAGGACGCTTATGAAGACCTCCTCCGCACCACCCCCAAGGCAGAATCCTTCGTGGACACGCCGGACGGCCGGGGTACGGTAGTGGAAGTAGATCTGCTGCGGCAGCGGGTGAAGGTGAAGATGGAGGAGCATCCGGAAACGATCACCTCCTTTGCCAACACTGAGATCGCCGTGCTGCGCAGCGGCAAGGCCAAGAAGACCGATCCCCCCATCCCGGCAGATTTGGCGCCCATCTCCGGTAACCGCAAGAAACCTGCCCATACAGAGACCGACGCAGAAAAGCCGTTGGTTCTGGAGTCCATCCGTCTGCGTTACTCAGAAGAGACCATCGCCGACGAGGTTGCGCCGGAAATGCCCAAGCAGCCGGAAGAACCCGCCCGCAGCGGTAACCACCGCCGCAGAAACCGCAAGCCGAAACAGGTCCAGCCGGAAAACGCGCCTAAGCAGCCGAAACCGGAAAAAGCACCGGAGCAGCCTAAGCAGCAAGCTGCCGACAAGGAGGCAAAGCCTGCCAATCGGCCCCACCACCGGCGGCGCCATCGTCCCAGACACACCGGCGACAAAAAGCCCCAGGCATAATAAAACACCCCGGCAGATGTTTCCATCTGCCGGGATTTTCATTACTGCTGCATACGGAACACTGCCATACCGGGTGCTTCCGGCGCAATTTTGCTGATGAGATACAGCGTCTCGGCCACATCCGCCCGGGTGAGGGCTTTGCCGGCATCCAGCATCACGCCGTTTTCTGCCATCACCGTAAGACTTGCGTATGCCCAAGAAGGAACTTCCTGCCGGGCATCGGTCTGGGCAGATTCCAGGATTTGGCTGCTGACCGTCAGATCCAGGGCATTCTGCAGCATCACTGCCGCCTCTGCGCCGGTAACCGGATCGGACATTGCGCCGGTATCCTGCCAATTTGCGGTCAGGCCGCTGCGCTGGGCGGCCAGTAGATAGGGCCTCAGCCACTGGGGCGCATCCGCAGGCAGCTGGGCGCTGCCGATATCCTCCAGGGGGATGTCCAGAACCTGGATCACCATAGCCAAAAATTCCTCCCGGCTCACGGTCTTATCGGGATAGAAACAGCTGTTGCCGCCCACCTGCTCACCCACAAACAGGCCGGTATTCTTCATCCACTCGGCCGCGAACCGGCAGCTATGCCCTGCGGTGTCCGCATACTGACCGGCCACAGTAGGCTTTAAGATCTGCACCGTTACCGTAGCCGTGCGGGAGACATTCCCGGCGGGGTCTGTTGCCGTGTAGGTGAAGGAGGCCACACCCACCTTGTTCTTCTTGGGAGTATAGGTGAAGGTGCCATCTTCTCTGACCTCCACACTGCCCCGTTTGGGCTGGCGGATTACCGTAAAGCTCAGGGCTTGATCCTCCGGGTCGCTGGCCTTCAGTGTTCCGTCATTGGACAGATTTTTATAGGTTTCGATGGTCATATCCTGGGCAATCGGCGCCTTGTCCTCCTTGCCCCGGATGCCGATGGTCATCACCGCAGACTTCTCCACCCGATTCTCATAGATGGGCAGGTAGCTGATGGTTGCCTGGGCATCCTGTTGGGTCTTCAGAGGGTGGAAGGTCATTTGGTCGATCTGCCCGGCAGTTAGAATATCCCCGGAGCGAAGGACCCGGTTACCCAGCAGCACCGTGCCGGAGGACGGGTCGGGCAGACCGGTAATGCAAATGCCCGCAAGGGGCTCGTCCTCACCGGAAAAATCTGCGCCGGTGAAGCAGTAAACCGCGTCGCAGTCTACCTGCGCGGCTGCTGCGCCCACGGAAAGTCCCAGCAGACAACAAGCTGCCAGAACAAGGCTGATAATACGAATACGCGTCATGGAAAAACCTCCTGTTTTTGTGTTCGCAGGTAGTGTTTGCCACGATAGCAAAAAATATACAAAAAAGCCGCACGCAACTTGCTTCTTTAAAAAGAAGAAAGCAGAATGCAGCTGCAAAAGATAATGATATTGGCCGCCCTCATAGCTATACTGGTAGGAAACAGAACTGCTGGTTCGCCTTGTCCGGGGTCCGTTTTCATCGTAGGTCGGAACAAGGGGACGAAAGGACCGTCCCCTTATCCCGTTGGTGTTTTATAGTGTCGTTACATCAAGACACAGATCCGTCCCCTGTGCTACTGGTTTTTGGACAACTCACCATCGTCACCATCACTCCACACTTGGTAACAGGTGCGGAGAAAACATAGTTTTTGTTCATGAAAGCCGCAAGCACTTCCAACCGTTTATATCTTCAGCAATGGCTTTGCATTTGACACATCATCCGAGCCTTATGAAGAAATAAATCATCATCATCCCATGAAAGGAAAGTAATTAACAAATAAAATATACTCGCCCAAAATGATCCGCTATAAATATTCCCCGCTGCATAACTGATGCCCATCAATAACCCCAACACAATCAAGCCTCGCACAGAGAAATCAAATAATGCCACACCTTTAAAGACAAATCCATCATCTACATACCCAATCCCCAATACGGTATGTCTACTAAATCGAATAGTTGCACCTTTGCTGTATGTTATTTCTTTTATTATGGGAGATCTTAGATAGAAGAATCCTATTTTGTTTGAACACTTCATCTTACATGTCCAACCATTATCCTCTGTAGAAAACTTTTTTGGGGCTTTGATATCAAATGCAAACTTTCTCATCATCTTCTCCTTCTTAAGGATTTTAAGTAGCAGCCCTCACAATATACGGAAAGATAGGAACCAATGTTGCTGCAGCTACCCTAGCGCTTGACTGTATAGAACCAATAAATTTTGCAATATACGCTCCCACGGCAGGATTATAAATGCATGCCACTCCAACCGCAACTGTAGCTACTGCCAATAACCATGTAGGCACAGAAAGCTCAACATAAGCACCACCATAAAATCCTACGGGTCCCCTTGACATTGCAAGAAGTAAACCGACTTTTATATATGCTTTGCTCCATGTGATTCCAGCAGAAAAACTAAAACACACATAATTACTAACACCAAAGAAGGCAGATGCTTCTAATGTACCTTTTTTAAACAATCCGCCAAAAAGAGCATTTTTGTTGGTCTGAGCAGCAACTCCGCACGAAATTGTAAGGCTTAAGTTGGTTGTTCCGACTCTTAGAAGTCGTTTTTCTTTGCACCAAAAATCCTCAGTATAAATGTTTGGTATAGCCTTTTCAAGCGCTTCTATAAGTTTGTTCAATGTCTTACTTCTTGTTCTATATGATGCAAATCCTGAATAATCGCAATCATTTACTACATTATTTTCGCAATATGCGTACAAATTAAAATTAGGAGAATCAACAAAGAACGCAATTCCAGGATTATCCGCATTTAAAAACCGACCGATCTCAGGATCGTAATAACGGCTGGATACATAGTAGAGTCCAATCTCCGGGTCGTAGTAGTAGCCGCGGTAGCGGAAGGGGTTAATGGTGGCAATAGTGCAGCCGGAGGTGTCAAATAGGGTGGTAGGCACGCCCCACGCGTCGTAGGAGTAGGAGATGGTATCGCCGCCGGAGAAGGTGATCTGGCTGACCAAATTGGTAGTGGGAGAGGATTTTAGTTTTCGGTTTTCCTCGTACTATTTATAATTGTACTCTTTCAGATTAAGGATGTCAATGGACCG
>JAZUSG010000117.1:0-2214 GCA_045606605.1 Faecousia sp. | reverse complement strand
AGGATGGTCACATGCCGGGCAAATTTCGTTAAGAATACGCTTTCCTCTGCACCGCATAGCCACCGCCAACTACAAAAATTTCTTTTCCGGTAAAGAACTCACCGTCGCAGGTAGCACAGTAGGCAACGCCCCGGCCCTTGTGTTCTTCCTCGCCTTTGAATCCAACGGTCCTCGGATGGGCACCGGTTGCCAGCAGGATACCAAAGCAGCGGTAATCTCCTTTATTGGTACGAACGGTCTTGATATCCCCGTTAAGGTCAAAACCGGTAGCTTCCGCAAGCACAAACTCTGCGCCAAAGCTTTCCGCCTGTTGCCAAATGGTATCCGTCAGAGCTTTTCCGCTTACTTTTGCAATGCCGGGGTAGTTTACCACTTCGTGGGTAATGGAAATCTGACCACCGAACTGCTCTTTTTCCAGAACCAGCACCCGGTATTTGGCTCGGGCAAGGTACAGTGCGGCGGTCAGCCCCGCAGGGCCGCCGCCGACAATGACTACATCGTACAGATTCTCCATCAAAGCTGTCCCACCAGATCCAGGCTGGGTTTCAGTGTTTCAGCACCGGGCTTCCAGTTGGCAGGGCAAACCTGATCGCCATGGGCATGGACAAACTGGCAAGCCTGGACTTTGCGCAGCAGTTCCTCTGCGTTTCTGCCCACATTGCCGGCAGTTACTTCGTAACCCACGATCTTACCCTCGGGATTGATGATAAAGGTACCACGCTCCGCAAGGCCGTCCGCTTCAATCAGCACCTCAAAATCCTTGGAGATGCTGTGGGTTGGGTCGGCCAGCATAGGATAATTGATCTTCTTGATTCGCTCAGATGCATCGTGCCAGGCCTTGTGGACGAAATGGGTATCGGTGGATACGGAGTACACCTCACAGCCGATAGAGCGGAACTGCTCGTACTTGTCTGCCAGATCTTCCAACTCCGTAGGACACACAAAGGTAAAGTCCGCAGGATAGAAGAAAAAGACACTCCACTTGCCAAGAATATCTTCCTTGCTTACAAATTTGAAGTCATTTTCGTGATAGGCATAGGTGCGGAAATCGGAAATTTCCTTGTTGATCATAGACATACTTACTTCCTCCATAAATCGTGTTGATTGCAAAATGCGTACACTGCCCGGACTTCGTCTCCATCACAGATGGAAAACTTCGCTTTTGGCTTATCGTCCGGGTCAAGGTGGGCATACTGGATGCCGTGCTCTGTTTCCAGGCACACCCATTCGATATAGTGCTGCTCTGTCATAGGGTGCTCCACAGAGCCAACGGTTACATGGACTGTATTTCCCTCCACCTTATATACGGGGATATGCTTTTCCCCGGACGCTTCGGTTGTATCGGGGATCAGCTCCTGCATTTTCTCACCGCAGCAGTAGATGGGCACGCCTTTATCCCGGATCATAGCGACGATATTGCCGCAATGTTTGCAAATGAAAAATTTCTGCTTCATAATGAATCCCTCCTACAAAAAAGTGTGTCCAAATGAAAACAAATAATGCAAAGAAGCTTGGACATACTACTTGCAAAAGGATGTGAAAAGATGGTATATAAACGAGGATTTATTCCATATGCATTAGCGGCGCTTTTGATCGGCCTGGTGGGCGGTTTTTCTACGGTTTTAGGACCGGCTTTTGTGCGGGACATTGGCATTTCCTATAATAACACCACGTGGACTGCCTTAGCGCAAGCAATGTCCACCGCCGCCTGCGCGCCGATCCTTGGCAAGGTTGGCGATGTGATCGGAAGCAGAAAGACGCTTCTTTTAGGTATTGCGGTATTCACCTTAGGTAACCTCTTGTCCGCCTTTGCAAACTCTCTTGTGTTTATGATGATCGCCCGATTCATCGTAGGTGTTGGTACTGCGGCAATGGGACCGGTGATCCTTGCCTATATTGCAACGGAGTTTCCGCAAGACAAGATTGCTAAGGGGTTTTCCCTGTATATGCTGCTTTCCAGCGCATCGGTGATCGTTGGCCCAACCATTGGCGGACTGATCGTTTCCTCCTACGGATGGCGGACAATGCTGTGGGTATGTGTTGTTATATGCGCCGGTATTTTCGCCGGCTGCGTCCTTACTTCCCGCAGACAAGTATCCACGGGAAAGCCCCTGCAGAACTTTGATGTTACCGGCGCTGTTTTGATTCTGATCTTCTTTAGCCTGCTGCTGTGCGTTCCCTCTTTTGGGCAGAACATTGGTTGGACATCTACAC
>JAZUSG010000116.1:0-22231 GCA_045606605.1 Faecousia sp. | reverse complement strand
ATATAAAATACGTATACATCGGTATCCGGGTATTTCTCACGGCAGAGCATTGCGTGCTTTGCGGTGTACATACAGCAGATCTTAGAGCAGTACGGCTTACCCTTTTCGTCATCGCAACGAGAACCTACACACTGTACGAATACGATAGTGTGAGGGTGCTGGCCGTCAGAGGGTCTAAGGAGCGTGCCACCGGTAGGACCGGCCGCATTCATCAGGCGCTCGAATTCCAGGCTTGTGACCACGTCAGGACTCTGAGAATAGGCAAATTCCTCATATTTATCCAGCTTAATGGGGTTAAAGCCGGTAGCCACAACAATAGCACCATACTCCTGCTGGATAAATTCATCTTTTTGCTTGTAGTCGATTGCGCCTGCAGTGCATACCTTGGAGCAAACACCACACTTGCCGGTTTTCAGCATTGTACAGTAATCTGCATCAATGGTTGCAACCTTGGGAACTGCCTGTGCGAAAGGAATGTAGATCGCACGGCGGTTGTCAAGTCCCAAATTAAAAGCGTTGGGAACCTTCTTCTGAGGGCACTTCTCGGTACAAAGGCCACAGCCTGTACATTTTGTTTCGTCAACGAATCTTGCTTTCTTTTTAATTGTGACGTTAAAATTACCCACAAAGCCCTTTACGGATTCTACTTCGGAATAAGAATAGATATGAATCTTTTCGTTCTGCGCGGCATCCACCATTTTGGGAGTCAGGATGCAGGCAGCGCAGTCCAAAGTGGGGAAAGTTTTATCAATTTGGGTCATTTTACCGCCAATAGTGGGTTGTTTCTCCACGATATCCACTTCAAATCCGGCATCGGCGATGTCCAGCGCTGTCTGAATACCTGCAATACCACCACCGATCACCAGCGCGCGTTTCTTAACAGGGCTCTGTCCGGCGGTAAGCGGTGTATTCAGGTGTACCTTAGCAATCGCTGCACGACCCAAAATAACGGCTTTCTCCGTTGCAATCTCTTTGTCCTTATGAATCCAGGAGCATTGCTCACGAATGTTGGCAATCTCAACCATATGGGCATTGAGACCCGCCTTCTCACAAGTCTTGCGGAAAGTAGCTTCATGCATTCTGGGAGAACAGGAACAAATGACTACGCCCGTAAGATTGTACTTATGTATGCTCTCCTGGATCATTTCCTGACCGGCCTGAGAGCACATATACTGATAGTTGGTGGAGAATACCACGCCAGGCTCATTTGCAAGAACCTCAGAAACTTTTTCAACATCTACTGTTGCTGCAATATTACTGCCGCACCAGCAGACAAATACACCGATTCTTTGCATTTGGCTTCTCCTCACTTTCTATATTTTCTAAAAGCACTTGTGATAGCTTGCTGGGGTAACTGATCATCCAAAATTTCGGGGATCGTATCCGGTTTTAAATGTGTCTTATCCTGCTGACGCAGAACGGCAACACGAACTGCCTCAATAAGCTTGGCAGGTTCAACGTTTCTGGGGCAGCGTTCCACACAGGCGAAGCAGCTTAAGCAGGTGTAAATACCTTTGGAATTCATCAGTTCATCAATACGGCCGTTTTCCACCATGTCTACAAACTGGTGGGGATGGTATTCCATCTCATCAAAGGCAGGGCAGGAAGCAGTACACTTGCCGCACTTCATACACTTTCTGGGATTCACACCGGAGACGCGCTTAATAAAATCAATCATTTTGCAACCTCCTTCACACCCAGTGCTTCAGCTAACAGCTCTGTGAAGTACTTCACTTCCAGTCCGTCATCCGCATTTTCCTTCAGGTTGTACATACACAAAGGACAAGCAGTAACCAGCATTTGTGCGCCCTGTGCCTTTGCGTTTTCCATAATAGCATTTACCTGTTTTTTGGCATAAGTTTTGTTTTCGATCGTGCAATAACCGCCGCAGCATTCATTTCTGCGGGCATAAATTACCGGCTCTGCGCCAATTGCACGAATGAAATCCTCGATAATCGTGGGATTCTCAGGATTGTCAAAACCCATCTCTTTACCCGGTCGCAAAAGCAGGCAACCATAATAGGCGCCGATCTTCATACCGGTCAAGGGTTTAACCACTTTTTCCTTCAGCACATCAAAACCCACTCTATCCCGAAGGACCTCTAAGTAATGCAGTACGTTGGTTTCACCGGCATAGGGTGTTTCCAGCTTCAAATAACGGTTGACCTTATCCCGGATGTCTTCATCCTTTTGAACATCCAGATTTACACGCTTAATCACGTGGTGACAGGCAGAGCAAAGGGTTACCAGTTCCCTGCCCGCTTGTTTTGCCGCATCCAGCGCACGCACAGAGCTGAGTCTTGTAGCAACCTCATCCTTTGCCATAGGATACACAGCGCCGCAGCACTGCCACTGGGATAATTCTTCCAAAGAAAAGTCCAAAGCTTCAGCAGCTGCTCTGGCATATATGTCTAATTCTTTACCCTTTGTTTTTAGGGTACATCCCGGAAAATATGAATATGTCATTTTTACCACCCTTTTAAATCATCTGTTCCGGATGGAACACTTCATCAAAACGTTCAGCTGTGAGGAAACCGAGCTTTACACAGGCTTCCTTCAAGGAAATATTCTCGCGGTAAGCAAGTTTTGCGGTTTTTGCAGCGTTTTCATAACCAATATAGGGATTGAGCGCAGTTACAAGCATCAGAGAATTGTGGAGATTGTGCGCCATTTTCTCACGGTTTGCCTTGATACCGACAACACAGTTATCGTGGAAGGAGTGCATGGCATCAGCCAAGAGTCTTGCGGACTGCAGGAAGTTATAAATGCACACCGGCATAAATACATTTAATTCAAAATTGCCCTGCGATGCTGCAATTCCAACGGCAACATCGTTACCCATCACCTGCACAGCCACCATAGTAACCGCTTCGCACTGGGTAGGATTGACCTTACCGGGCATAATGGAAGAACCGGGTTCGTTTTCCGGAATGGTAATCTCGCCCAAACCGTCTCTCGGGCCGGATGCCAACCAGCGTACATCGTTTGCGATCTTCATCAGGTCCGCGGCCAGCGCCTTTAGTGCGCCGTGGGCAAAGACAAGTTCGTCTTTAGAGGTCAGAGCGTGGAACTTATTGCCCTCTGTATAAAACTGCTTCCCGGTAAGCTGGGAAACAGCATCCGCAACTGCTGTGTCGAATCCCTTGGGTGCGTTTAAACCGGTGCCAACAGCGGTACCACCCAGCGCAAGCTTACGCAGTTCCGGCAAAGAAAGTTGTAACAGCGCTTTATCCTTTTCGAGGCTGCTGCGCCAACCGGAAATCTCCTGAGAGAATGAGATGGGTGTAGCATCCTGCAGGTGTGTACGGCCGGATTTTACGATACCTTCATTCTCATACTCCAGGCGGAGAAAGGTTTGAATCAAAACATCAATCGCCGGGATCACCCGATCCTCAATTGCAGTTACGGCGGCAATGTGCATCGCTGTGGGGAATGTATCGTTTGAGGACTGGCTCATATTAATATCGTCATTGGGATGCAGCAGCTTTTTGCCTGCAATCTCATTGCCACGATTGGCTATAACCTCGTTGGTATTCATATTGGACTGTGTGCCGGAACCTGTCTGCCAAACAACCAACGGGAAATGCTCATAGAGATCGCCGGAGATCACTTCGTCACAGGCGGTGCTGATTGCAGCTAACTTCTCGTCTGTCATCTTTTCAGGGCGCAGCTGATGGTTAGCAATTGCAGCTGCCTTTTTTAATATGCCAAATGCATGGGTTATCTCTCTCGGCATCGTTTCCAGGCCAACACCAATGGGAAAGTTCTGACAGCTACGCTGTGTCTGCGCTCCCCAGTATTTATCAGCAGGAACTTTAATTTCACCCATAGAATCATGCTCAACGCGATAATCCATTTCTAAATCCCCTTTCAATTTCTTTGCCTATGCGCAACTTATTGTACCAAAATCTCACATAAATTAGCACACACTTAGCGCATCATACTATTCAGTAGAATTATACCGAATATATTGAAAAAGATGAAATGCTTTTTTATTACAGCATATATCATATTTGATATGTCTATAACATTTTATGTTCGAATACCGCTGTTTTTCGGGTAAATACTACTATTACCCTAAAATCACAATCGAGGAAATTATTATGTGTACTGCGGTTAGTTTTCTATCAAAGAATCATTACTTTGGACGCAATTTAGACTACGAATACTCTTATAATGAAAGAATCACCATAACACCCAGAAATTTCCCGCTTCCCTTCCGAAGAAAAGAAGCCATTCAAAGTCATTATGCTATAATCGGCATGGCCGCTGTTGACCGTGGATATCCGCTTTACTTTGATGGAACAAACGAATATGGATTGAGTATGGCGGGTCTCTATTTCCCGGGAAATGCGGTATACCTAACTGAAAATCCCGGTAAAGACAATATAACCCCTTTTGAATTCATTCCATGGATACTGGCTCAGTGTAAAAATGTGGACCAGTCGCTGACTTCACTGCAGAAAATAAATCTTGTCAATATCCCATATAATAACGAATACCCGCTTACCCCTCTGCACTGGATCATTGCGGACAGAGAATCGTCCATTACTGTTGAGCAGACCGAGAACGGTTTAGAAATCTATAATAATCCCGTTGGAGTTCTCACAAACAACCCTCCATTTATGTTTCACATTTATAACCTATCAAATTATATGAATCTAACAAGCGAAGAGCCGAGTAACCGTTTTTCACAAAAAGCCGATATTCAAGCGTACAGCAAGGGTATGGGCGCGATCGGACTTCCGGGCGATTCATCATCCGCATCTCGCTTCATCAGAGCAGCATTTACAAAACTCAATTCTGTTTGTGACCCCAACGAATCTTCCAGCGTGAGCCAGTTCTTTCATATTCTTGATTCTGTGGCGCAACTCAAAGGTTGTGTTAGAACGGCGGGAGGCTATGAAAAAACAATCTACAGCAGTTGCTGTAATACCGATGAGGGTATCTACTACTATAAGACTTATGAAAACTCACAAATTACCGGTGTTTCATTAAATAACACAGAACTCAATGGCAGCAAACTATTTGAATTTCCTCTCGTTATCGGGCAGAAATTTCGTATGGAAAATTAAATGGCACGGCTAAATAGTCGCGCCATTACATAAAAATGCAACATTTTCATAAAAACTGCAAATTGCCTCTTTATTTAACGATATAATGGATATATAATGTAAGGAAGAATTTTAGGAGGGATCTAAGTGAGAATTGTAATTAAAATCGGTACAAGCACCCTGGCCCACTCTACCGGACATTTAAACATTCGCAGAGTTGAGGAGCTTTGTAAAGTTATCAGCGATATTAAAAATGCTGATAATCAGGTCATTGTTGTCTCCTCCGGTGCAATCGGTATGGGTGTCGGCAAGCTTGGCCTTTTGCAGCGACCCAATGACATACCTACAAAACAGGCTGCAGCTGCTGTCGGTCAGTGTGAGCTGATGTACATATATGATAAGCTATTTAGTGAATACAACCATACAGTTGCTCAGCTGCTCATCACCGGCGAGGATGTAGAAAATGATGTTCGCCACACCAATTTCAGTAATACACTATCCCGTCTAATGGAATTGGGTGTTATTCCGATCATTAATGAAAATGATACAGTTGCAACCAAGGAGATTGTGATCGGCGATAATGATACGCTGGCCGCTATCGTCGCCCAAAGCGTCAAAGCAGATAAATTGATTCTCCTTTCCGACATAGATGGACTTTACACCGCCGACCCCCATACTGACCCTTACGCAAAACTAATACATAAAATACAAAAGGTTGACGATGATGTTTTGGCTTTGGCCGGCGTCAGCAAAAGCAATCTTGGTACCGGTGGTATGATCACCAAGCTTGAAGCTGCTAAGATTTGCTTGGATTGCGGATGCGATATGATTATTACAAACGGTAATAACCCGCAAAATCTCTACGATATTATGGACGGAAAACCTGTTGGTACAACCTTTACGGAGCGCTAAAATGATTAATATGCTTAAAGCTGCAAAAGCAGCAAAAACAGAAATCGCAAAACTCACATCTGATGAGAAAAATACCGCACTACAGGCTATGGCAGACGCGCTGATTGCGAACACAGAGCAGATCTTGCGTGCAAACGAAACAGATATGAAAGATGCTGCCGATATTATTTCAACCGTAATGCTGGATAGGTTGCAGCTGACCGAGGCGCGTATTGCCTCTATGGCTAAAGGTATTCGGGATGTTGCAGCGCTCACCGATCCTGTTGGCAAAGTTCTGGATACGTTTACACGCAATGACGGACTGATGATTCAAAAAGTTTCTTCACCCATCGGTGTTGTTGCGATCATTTATGAAAGCCGCCCCAATGTAACCAGCGACGCTGCAGCACTAACGCTGAAAAGCGGCAATGTTTGCATCCTGCGCAGCGGCAAGGAGGCCTTCCGCTCTGCCAGCGCAATTGTTTCAGCGCTTCGTTCCGGATTGCGATCAGTTGGCATTAATGAAAATGCTGTAAATTTAGTTGCCGATACATCCAGAGAAAGCGCAACCGCGCTGATGAAGGCTCAGGGATTTGTTGATCTGCTGATTCCCCGTGGCGGCGCAGGTCTGATCAACACCTGCATTCAGCAGGCTACCGTCCCCTGTATTGCTACCGGTACCGGTATTTGCCACATTTATGTGCACGATTCTGCTGATCTTTCTATGGCACTTAACATTGTTGAAAATGCGAAAACAAGCCGCCCCAGTGTATGCAATGCAATGGAAGTGCTTTTGGTTGATCAAAAAATCGCAAATACATTCCTTCCACTTATTTATGATAAACTGGTTACACAACGAATCACTTCCGAAAAACCTGCCGTGGAACTTCGGCTTGATTCCTATGCTGCATCCGTTATTCCGGGCAAACCCGCAACGGAACAGGACTTTGACACTGAATTTTTGGATTATATTCTTGCCGTTAGGTGTGTTGAGGGTGTAGATGATGCAGTAAAGCACATTGCGGAACATTCTACAGGTCATAGTGAGGCTATCGTTGCAAGTTCCAACGAAGCAATCGCAGCATTCACCGCAGGAGTTGACAGTGCAGCCGTATATGTCAACGCATCCACCCGCTTTACCGACGGAGGAGAATTTGGACTCGGTTGCGAAATGGGTATTTCCACCCAGAAGCTTCATGCAAGAGGCCCAATGGGACTGCGCGAGTTAACCAGCTACAAGTACATTATTCACGGCAACGGTCATATAAGATAGGAGAATACAATGAAATATGGTTTTATCGGCTGCGGCAATATGGGTAGTGCGATCGCCAAGGCCCTTTCCAAAAGCACAAAAGACATTTTACTCACAGACATCAACACGGAGAAAGCAGCTTCCCTGGCACAGGAACTTGGTTGCAAGTTTGCAAATAACGAAGAAGTTGTAAGTTCCTGCGACCGGATCTTCCTTGCAGTAAAGCCCCAAATGTTGGGTGAGGTTCTTGCACCGTTAAAAAATATACTATCCGAAAGAAAACCTTTAATTATTTCTATGGCGGCAGGTATGACGATTGCAAAAATTGAAGACTTTTGCGGAACTCCCCTTCCGGTCATTCGCATTATGCCAAACACACCTGTAGCAGTCAGTTCCGGTATGATTTTATTCTGCCACAATGCATATGTTAATGAAGAAATGCTTTCTGATTTTCTTTCGGATGCCGCATATTGCGGTCAGTGGGATCAGCTCCAGGAGGAACTGATCGATGCAGCCGGTGTTGTTTCCGGGAGCGGCCCTGCATATATGTATATGTTTATGGATGCCCTTGCAAGTGGTGCTGCACAATGCGGAGTGCCAAAGGACAAGGCTCTGACTTACGCAGCCGCAACGATGATCGGCGCTGCCAAAATGGTGCAAGAATCTCCGCTTACGCCTGAGCAGCTTAAGAATAACGTATGCTCCCCCGGTGGTAGTACTATAGCTGGTGTAAACATCCTCAATGCAGGCGAATTTACAGAAACGCTTGTGGAATGTGTCAAGGCTGCATACAAAAGAAATCAAGAACTGGGCAAATACTGATTGTATTGATTTTAAAAATAGTACGCATTAATTTATAACACTCGTGGCCACGATGGTTACGGGTGTTATTTATAATTGCCTTGGTAAGCGTAGTCACAAAATATGCGAAATTTAAATAAATCTCAATCATTATAGTGTTGACTTTATTACTTTACTGTGGTAAACTATTCAAGTAATTTTTATTTCGTGGAGGTATATAAATGGACACGATACAAATTTTAATTTCAATGCTCATCTATATGAGCGCAGTTATCTTGATTGGCATTTTCTTCGCAAAGAGAGCAAACAAAAACTCTAACGAATATTTCCTTGGCGGCCGTAGTCTCGGCCCTTGGGTTACGGCAATGAGTGCGGAAGCCTCTGACATGTCTGGCTGGCTTTTAATGGGTCTTCCCGGTGTCGCATATTGGTGTGGTGTTTCTGATGCCGCATGGACAGCAATCGGTCTTGCTGTTGGTACATACCTCAACTGGCTCATTGTTTCGAAGCGTCTGCGGCGCTACAGTGAAAGCGCCGGCGAGGCCATTACGCTTCCTGAATTCTTCTCTAACCGTTTCCATGAGAAGAAAAAGGTAATTATGAGCATTGCCGCTGTGTTTATTTTAATTTTCTTCACAGTATATGCTTCCAGCTGCTTTGTTACCTGCGGCAAGCTGTTTTCCACTTTATTTGATATGCCCTACATTCCGATGATGATCCTGGGCGCAATCTTTGTTCTGCTATACACTATTCTCGGTGGTTTCCTGGCAGAAAGCGCAAGTGACTTTATGCAGGCAATTGTTATGATTATTGCACTGACGATCATTGTAATTATGGGTACGGTTTCTGCCGGTGGCTTAAATGCAGTGGTAGAAAACGCAAAATCCATTCCCGGGTTCTTTGATTTCTTTGGCATTGCAACACCGCAAACAACTGATGGTGTGCAGCAGATCGTTAATGGAAAACCTCAGTTTGGAGAAGCCGGTGTATACGGCGTGCTATCCATCGCATCCTGTATGGCTTGGGGTCTTGGCTACTTTGGAATGCCGCAGGTTCTTCTGCGATTTATGGCAATCCGCAGTGAAAAGGAATTAACCCGTTCCCGTAGAATTGCAACCGTTTGGGTTGTCATTTCACTGTCCGTTGCTGTATTCATTGGTATCGTTGGTCGTGCCCTCTTCCCCACTAACCTGACTACATCCTCCGAGGCTGAGAATATTTTCATCCTGCTCACCAGCAATCTGCTGCCTCCCCTGCTGGCCGGTTTTGTTATGGCCGGCATTCTGGCGGCAACCATCAGCTCCTCCGATTCTTACTTACTGATTGCCGCATCTGCACTGGCTAAGAATATCTATCAAGGTATCTGCCGTAAGAATGCAACAGACAAGCAGGTTATGAAAGCATCCCGTATCACTTTGCTTGTAATTTCTCTGATTGCAATACTCATTGCATCCGATGAAAATAGTGTAATCTTCACCATTGTCAGCTTTGCGTGGGCAGGATTTGGTGCTGTTTTTGGACCGCTTATGCTGATGAGCCTTTTCTGGAAACGCATCAACCGACCCGGTGCTATTGCTGGTATGCTCTCCGGTGGCATTATGGTATTTGTATGGAAGCTGGCGATTCGTCCTTTGGGCGGCGTGTGGAACATTTATGAACTACTGCCCGCATTCATCATTTCCTGTATCTCTATCGTAGTAGTCTCCCTGCTCACCGCTCCTCCTGCACCTGAAGTTCAGGAAGAATTTGACCGCGTTGCCGGCAAAAAAGCAAAAGTATGAAAGATATTTTATCATTTGTCATCGACAATCAACTACTTCAAAAATTAACGCTTAGTAAATCTAACGATTCGAAGGTTCTTCGCTCCACCGGACGCCTGATAAAAATAAAAGGCAATCTATATTTGGCACTCGAGACTTTTTACGCTGACGGAAAAGCGATTCAAACCAACATTGCTGCTGACACCGCTCCGGAGATAATTGCAAAATTTGTTCCTGCAGAGTACAAGCAACTTAACATAGTTACTGCAAGCGGAAATTGCGAAGTAAAAGTATCCAAAAAGAATAAAATATCCATCATCAATCGCATAGATCGCAGCAAAACCGAGGCGGTATCGCTCACACATAACCGCAAAAAGCAATATATCATCCCAGATGATGAACCGGTTGATTTTCTGATTGCTTTAGGTGTACAGGATCCAAACGGATCGATACACGATAAAAAACGGTCAAAATTTAGGCAGATCAATCGATTCTTGGAGATCATTTCTGATGTGGAAGATCAAATCATCCATAGCGATGCGCTTTACATTTTGGATTTATGTTGCGGAAAGAGTTATCTGAGCTTTGCCATATATTACTACTTCACGAAAATTCGCAACATAAAAGTAACTATGGACTGTGTTGACCTTAAGGAAGATGTGATCTCTTATTGTGCAAGTGTAGCCAAGTCGCTTAACTATACAGGTCTTAATTTTATAGCAGGCGACATTCGAGATTTTCCGGTTCAGCGCAAGCCGGATTTGACAGTATCCCTTCACGCTTGTGATATTGCAACCGACATTGTTCTTGCAAAAGGTATTGATTCCGGCTCAAGGGTCATTCTTTCTACTCCCTGTTGCCATCACGAAATGATGCACCAGTTAAAGGCGCAAGGTAATTACACCGACTTCCTTTTGGAACATTCCATTTTAAAGCAAAAATTAGCCGATGCGGCTACCGACGCGCTACGTTGCAAGATTTTGCAGATACACGGCTACGATGTTACCGCCCTTGAACTGATTGATCCGGATGAAACACCCAAAAATGTTTTAATACGGGGCGTAAAACGCAACAAGGTCAGCCCGGAACGCGTGCAGCAATTGAAGGATGAATATGCGCAGATATGCTGCGCATTTGGAATCGATCCATATTTGCGTAAGGACTATGCGTGACTAACCGAACCGAAACATTTTGCAGTGAATTTCTTCCTCTTGTATAACTACAATCTGTATTTCGTGCTCCAAATTATTCTTCTATTCTTTAATTGTATAAGAATACCCCCTGTGTAGTTGTTGTCCTACACAGGGGGTATTTTATCGATTGTACATTTTTACAGGAACAGTCTAATCTATGATCTCTTGCAAAAACACGAATATCATCGCTTAGTTCTCTGTTTCAATTTCTGTTATATCCTCATTAGATGCTTCCGTATCTAAATTCGTAACAGTTTTTTTCTTCTTTTTGATAACAAAAAACGCACCAACCGCTATTGCTGCAGCAACAATTGCAGAAACGATTACCGTAATAACAGTAGCACTACCGTTTTGCTTTTTGTTATCATTCGGTTTCATATCTTCATTTCCAACGGTCGGTTCACTCGTCGATGTATGATCATCGTTAGAGGAAGGTTCGGTTGCGTCGGTATTGTCAACAGTCGGCTCAGTTGCTTCGGTAGCGACTGTCGGTTCCGTTCCGGTTGTCGGGTCCTCATTCTCAGGCGGTACGTCTACGCCCGGTTTTGTATTATCTGTAGACGGCAGTTCTCCCTGACTAACGGAAAGTTGAACAGTTTTTCCTCCCTCCACATCATAAATACCTGTTACGACGCCATCCATGCCAGCTTTCATCTTGATTTCCTGCACGACATTTCCGCTAATGGCATCATACACATATGCAACTGTATCCTCGTTACATGCGTTCAGCCAGGATACACGATAAGCCGTATCAACAGAAGTTTTTCCTTCAGGATCTTTTACGATTCTGCCATCCTCGGCCTTATAAAGTCCAAGAACCGTGGAAACGCCGGTGGGATACAACTTATAATTATCAAGCAGCACAGGATTATTAACACCACTAACCGACATAGTGATTTCAGCAACCGGCAAGGAATCAATCGGTGTTGCTACGCCCTTTACTTCGCCCAACAACTTGCCGCTGGCATCGTAGATCGCATAGTCGCTGGTATAATTGCCCGCAGATCTAAAGTCAAGCTCGCGTCTTACCGTATAAGTGTTACCAGCAGTTAACGTGACGCCCTCGATAAACTTCTCCGAATCACCACTACCATAGGAGACGCCGGCTTCGGAAAGACGGATACCCTTGTCTCCGTCGAAGCAAGTAAGCAGATTTATACTTGCGCCTGAGCCGAAGTCATCAGGCAAGGTCACGGTTACCTCCCACGCTTGCTGTTTTGCGTAGTCATCACCTGCGGTAATATTTGCGGGGATTTTCAGGTTCTTAATCGTAGTGTTATTGGAAAGGGCAAGCACCTTATTGCCATCTGTCTCACGAACCTTTGCTGTTCCTTTAACTTCCCAGCAGTTCGTGGGTTTTGCCCATGCGCTTGTAAAGCTTGCACCGTCACGATAATTTTCAAAATCTTCCAGGAACGCCGGATTGTTTCTATATCGATCATCAGATGCCGTAACTATCGGCTCAACATCCTTATCGGTCTCAATCCAGAAACCGCAGCTGCCGGCCTGATAGATGTTACTGTCCTTAAGTATTTTACCGCCAGGGAACGTAATGGTAACACCATCTACACTAAAGGTAGGATCGTTGTCAGATACCTTAAAATCTTTCAGCGAAACGACAGAAGTGTCCGGTGTGAGTCTCCAAATATTTCTGCCGGCTGCATACATACCGGTAAGCACATAGCTGCCATTCCAAGAAGGCTGTGGAGTAAGCGGTTTCCGGTCGGAAGCGCCGGCAACACGGGTTAATTCCTTCATAAGGTCATTGGCTGTTCTCGTGGCGTTATTCACGTCAACAATCATATAGCCCAAAAATGACTTGGGGTTTAAAAGGCCAACGTGATAAACGATTTCAGAATAATAGGGTGTTCCGCTGTATGTAGTAGGATGTCCGGTATTACCGATACCGTATTGGTAATGGGCAAGCCACGCATCAATATTGCCATCCTTAGAAGAGGCAAGCATATTTTTGAAGTAATTTGTTTCATACATAAAGACATTGAAGGGCTTTGCTTCAAAAACAGCATCATTAAAGCTGGGTGGCTTTTTATAGGTGGGGTCTTCCGCTGTGCCGTAATATTGATTCTCCGGGAAACCGATATATAAATTCCAGTTCGTTGTATTACCCGCAGCGACAGTATTCAAAATGACTTCTCTGCCGTGTGTATCCAGAGACCGCAGCCAAGTATTTTGTGTTGTAGACTGATAATCGGACAAGTTAGCATTCGGATAACGCTCAATCAAAGGATAGTATACTGCCTCATTAATTGCCTCGCGTTCCATAATGTCAGTGACATGATTCCAAATGTTGTAGCAATCCTCGTGGCCGGTAATACTCTTGTCTCGGGTATTAATGCACCAAATCTCAGATTTTTCATCCGTTAATTCGGTATAAAATTCAAATCCGTATTTCTCAAGAAGGGGTCTTACCTGCGTTGCGTAACGGGGATCTTCCACAACATCCCAGTAAATATGCTTATTTTCGCCCTTTCCGCGATTATTTACATAGAAATCATACAAATAATAGGCATGGCTATCAATGTATTCCAAATCAACAATGATGCCGTCTAATTTGCCGCCGATACTCTTATAAATATCTAAGAAGGATACAACCCATTCTTTTGTAAACTCCGCAGCTTTATCCAAATAGATTGCGTTTTCAGCAAGGGTATGAAAAGCGGTTTGAACCAAAGTAAGCTGAAAATAACGGCTCCCTTCCGGTCGAGAATTCATATCTCTTTTGAGCCCCTCAGCCAAGGATCTGTCATCATGTGATCCGTAGCAGGACACAGAGGGCCAATCTGTTCCGTTTTGTAATGGTGCAGTCCATAAATAGGGCAACCAGTAGACATATTCCAGGTTATCTGCCGGTTCGGACATATTTACGCAATAAAATGGTTTGTCCCCCAGTGTAGCAGCCTTAGCCGGCATACTAACAGGGATTGTCAACAGCAGAAGTGTAAGCGATACTATTAGTGCGATGATTCTGTTCATATGATTACTCCTCTCATATTTTTTCAGTATAGTTAAAATATACTATATCAATACGAAATAGTCAATAATTTCTATATAGTATTTATAATATTTAGAAAAGCATTTGTAAATAAAATATCCGACTGTTACGAATCTCAATATTCCTTTTATTAAATTTCTGTGTTATAATGATATAACATAGTAATTGGAGGGATCGATATGCCGAAATCCGATAATCAAAAGCTTAAAATCCTTTATATTCTTGACTATTTGCAAAAAAACTCCCACGAGAATCACCTCGTGAGAGCTTCAGATTTAATCTCTATGTTAGATCGGGAGCATAACATCTCTTGCGATCGAAAAACAGTGTATTCAGATATCGCAGCCTTACAGGATTATGGCATCGATATTATATCAATACCCGGTAAGAACGGTGGTTATTACATAGCCTCCAGAAATTTTGAATTACCGGAATTAAAGCTACTGATCGACGCAGTCCAGTCCAGCCGATATTTAACCGAGAGAAAGTCCCGTGAACTGATTGAAAAGCTGCTAACCCAATGTAACGAGCAGGATGCACGGCTTATGAAACGCAATATTTTGGTTTCCGGCCGTGTAAAAAGTATGAACGAGACAATTTACTACAGCGTGGATACCATCCAGGAAGCAATCACGCAAAATAAGCAGATCACTTTTCGCTATTTCGATTGGGACTTCGGCGGAAAAAGAAAATATCGCGAGAATAAATACATCGCCAGCCCCTACGGCTTATGTCAGGACAACGAAAACTGTTATTTGCTGGCATATTCTGATCGTCACGGTATAACTTCCTACCGGGTAGACAGAATGATTGACATCGCTTTGTTGGATACACCCCGTGTGCCTTGCCCGGAACTAACGGGCAAAGCACTGATCGAGCACGCAAACCGACTTTTCCAAATGTTCTCTGGAGATGCCGTTGATGTAAAGCTTCGATTTCATAATGATCTGCTCAACGTGGTCATCGATCGTTTCGGCAAGGACATTATGCTGATTCCTGACGGAGATAAACATTTTAATTTCACAGTACGCGTTGCGGTATCCCCTATGTTTTTAAGCTGGATCATCGGTTTTGGCGAGAAAGCTAAAATTCTATACCCGGCCTCCGTTGCAGATGAACTGCAACAACTTTGCAAGTCAGCTACGAGCCAGTACTGACGGGTTCTTTCTCTGTTGCCAGGGAAAAGGATGCAAAGATTTCACGCCACTTATGCTGCACTTCCCTGCCGTTATTTTCATCAGCTACGGCAGTTAGTATGTAGTGATATGCCCCATCATCCAACACACAAGCTCTTCCGATTTGCGTACCTGTTTCACTATTGGCAGTCCAAACCCATTGATAGCACTTAGCATCTCCCCTGCGGGTCTGCAGTACATCCAGTTTCCCCTGATCTATGCCGGTTGCATCCTGTATGGTTTTCTTAAGATCGCCGGATGGCGCTGTCTGAACGGTCACAGAATAGGTATCGCAAATATACAGGCTACCTGAATCCTCATTTTCCAGTACCGGAGTAGATAATTCCGGCGGCAATTGCAGCTGTATGCGCTTTAGGTTCGCTATCACCGGTGTGTACGGAACATCAGAAACCGTTTCCATCGCACCTTTTCCCCTGCACCCCGTAAGAAGCACCGTAATCAAAAGTATCAAACAAATCTTTTTCATGAGAACCTCCCGAAAGGATTTTTCTATGCTGATCTACCTGTTACTAATAAATGCTGCTGGATTCCTGGTTATGCTTTACGATAAGTTTTTGGCTAAAAATAATCAGTGGCGGATACCGGAAAAGACGCTCTTTGGAATTGCACTGTTTGGCGGTAGCTTAGGGTGCTTAGCAGGTATGTACACTGTGCGCCACAAGACGCGGCACAAATCCTTTACGATTGGTATACCGGTCATTCTCATTGTGCAATCGGCGCTCCTAATATGGCTTCTAAAATAAAAAACGAAGGGTATCCACCAGTATACCCTTCGTTTCTATTTTATTCTGTCAGCGGATTTTGTGCGATAAATTCATCCAAAAGTTCTGCAGCCGTCATAACAAACCTTGCGCAGGGACGTTTGGCGTAATATTCTGCAGTTCTGGGAGATGGACTTTTATCGTACGGAATATTTTTTAACAATTCCCGACAAATAATGCTGCCGTTTTTCTCTTCAAACCGAGAAAGCAAGCCGTGAATATTGTTATACACATTTTTCTTGGCATCTTGATCCGTCGGGCTGTCATAGCCATACAAACGGCCCAGCACCATAGCCATACCGCTCACTGCACCGCAAACCTCACGGTATCCGCCGATACCGGCGCCAAAGGTGGATGAAATTTTCGCTGCCTCTTCCTTGCTAAATCCGGTTAAATCACAAAAAGCGATAAATACAGATTGGGCGCAGTTATACCCCTCCAAAAAGAGGTCAGCAGCAATATATGCGTGTTCCATAGAGTTCTCCTTATTCATCTAAACTTTCGATCAGCGCTTCTGCAGACTGCATACCGTCAATTGCCGCAGACATAATGCCGCCGGCATATCCGGCACCCTCACCGGTAGGATAGAATCCACGAAGACCCGTGGACTGACGGCTCTCATCCCGCACAATACGCACAGGTGAAGAACTTCTCGTTTCAGGTGCAGTCAAAACACTGTCCGCATCAGCAAAACCTTTCAAGCTACCGTCCATAAGCGGCAGCGCCTTTTCAATAGCCTCTGTGATTTTTGACGGCAATACATCGTGCAGGTCGCACCACGTCACTGCGGGTCTATACGTGGGTTTTACCTTTCCTGGACCGGCAGACTGTTTATGTGCCAAAAAGTCGCCAGCGCGCTGCGCTGGGGCTGCAAAGCTCTTTCCGGCAATCTGAAAAGCCTTCGTTTCTATTTCCCGTTGCCAGTACATACCGGCAAGTGGATCGTCGGACGGAAAATCCTTGGGATTTACTGTTATCAGAAGCGCCGCATTTGCGTTTTCTCCTGCCCGATCAGCGTAACTCATACCGTTGGTTACTATACCGCCTTCCTCAGAGGCAGCCGCAACCACGTAGCCGCCAGGACACATACAAAATGTGTAGGCAGTTCCATCCTCTAAATGTTTGACCAGTTTATAGTCCGCCGGCGGCAAAACCGGATCACACTTTCCGTACTGTGCACGGTCAATATCATCCTGCAGATGTTCGATGCGAACACCCATAGCAAAGGGCTTTGCCTCTAACGGGAGTTGTATCTGTTGTAAATAGGAGAACGTATCCCGCGCGCTATGACCAACCGCAAATATCACACGATCGCAGGAAATTTCTTCACTTTGGTTAATTTCCAAGCCGGTTATCACACCATTTGACTGGTAAATTCCAGTAACCTGCGTACCAAAACGCACCTCACCGCCAAGGGAGATGATTCGTTTGCGAAGATTTTGTACAACTGTTAGCAAAACGTCTGTGCCCACATGGGGTTTCGCATCAAAAAGGATATCCTCTTTGGCTCCGGCTTTTACAAACTGCTCCAGAATCCAGCCGATCCTGGGGTTGTTAACGCCGGTGTTTAATTTACCGTCAGAAAAGGTCCCCGCGCCGCCTTCGCCAAACTGCACATTGCTTTTTAAATTTAGCTCACCGGTCTGCCAGAATTTTTGCACCTTTTCGTGTCGAGTCTGCGCATCATCACCTCGCTCCAGTACAAGCGGCCGGAGTCCGGCAAGAGCTAATACCAGCGCAGCGAACATTCCGGCAGGACCAAATCCAACGACAACCGGCCGATTGAGAGAAGTGTTGTTGCATTTTAGTACTTTATAATACTCGTTTACAACAATGCTTGCCCGTTTACAGGCTGCTTGTTTCAGAATCTTCTTTTCACTGCCATCCACAGAAACATCTACAGTATATACAATTCGGACATCTGGTTTTTTTCTCGCATCAACCGATCTCCGCACGATCGTAAGATGCCGAATCTTAGAAACGGAAATACGAAGCGCCTGTGCAGCTTCATAAGAAAGCTGCGCCACATTATGCTCCGGTGGCAAATAGATTTCACGAATCCGTATCATACAACCGATTCCTTTCCTGCATGCAGTCCTGCGCAACGACCGGAACTCCACGCCCATTGTAGGTTATAGCCTCCGCAATCGCCATCAATATCCAACACCTCACCACAGGCATAGAGTCCGGGAACAAGTTTACTCTCCATCGTATCCGCGTGAAACTGTCCTGTTAACACGCCACCAGCCGTAACCTGCGCGCTGTCCATTCCCAACGGCTCAGTTAGGGATATCTCAAAGACCTTTACCGCCTCACAAACCGCCTTGACCTCTCTGTCGCTTAACTCCCGGACATATGATTTTCCATTCACACCTGCTGCTTTTGTAAGAACGCGACCAAGTCGATTGTGCAGGATTCCGGTCAGCAAATCATCAATAGGAAGCTCTGTGTTTCGTCTGCGATTTAGTTCCTCTTGCAATTTTTCCACAGAATACTCCGGTATAAAGTCTAAAACAGCAGTCCAAGTGCCCGGTTCACGGCAAACATCCCGTGATATTTCAAAAACCACCGGTCCGGAAATCCCCTGCTCTGTAAGCTGTAGCTCTCCTGTGTTTTCATTTACTTTTATACCATTATGCACGATAGCGATATGGCAGTTTGTTCGCACACCCTTGAGTGCGCTAATCCCCTTCCAATCGGTTTTGATTTGAACCAGTGCAGGGCGAAGCGCCGTTACTTTATGTCCCAATTTATTCAGCAGTTTGTATCCTGCCATCGTACCGCCAAGCTTACTACCCGCCAAACCACCACACGCTACGATCAATTTATCGCAAATTACAGATTCATTTTTACTGAAAACAGCAAAAGAATCGTCCGTAATTTTAATTTTTTCGACCTCAAAGCCTAATTTCAATTCTATATTCGGTCTTATTAGATTTAATCGAAGTATATCTACCACAGAATTCGCATGGTCTGAATAGGGGTAAACCTTTCCGCTCGATTCAATAACCGTATATAGTCCTAAATTGCGAAACCATTTAAGCGTTTCCCGGGGATTAAACGCATTGATTGCAGGTTGGACAAACGACGGATCTTCACCATGGAAACCACCGCTTTGCGCATGAATATTAGACAAATTACAGCGTCCATTACCGGTTGCCTGCAGTTTTCGACCCACGCGCGCCTGCCGTTCCATAAGGATAACTGTTGCGTTCGGGTTTTCAGAGGCAGCCAGCGCAGCTGCCATACCGGATGCTCCGGCGCCGATAATACCAACGACCATACTGCACACCTTCTTTCTATTTAAACATTATAGTAGAGATTCACCCAGGAAACAAGGAAAACTTTCTTGCATTGCAAAATTCTTGTGGTATAATACACCTATCAAACGGGGTTAGGTGTTGTTATGGATCGCAGCAACATTGAAAAAATAGCAAGCAATCCGGAAGATCGCTTGCTACTTGCTAAATTATGGGACAAAATAAATATTGGAATCCGGAAAAATATCCCTGCTAATACGTGCTTCCTTTCTCTGCGTGAACAAGAATTGGCACAATTTCTGTTCGGTCAGTGTGAAGGTCTTTACGTTTTCGGCGGCTACTCCGAGGCGGAAAGAAAAATGCTCGTATTCCTCCCGGACTACTTGGACGAAAGCGTATTGTCTGAAACAGATTCACCAATTGCCTGCCTTCGCGCAACCTATTATGAAAAAGATGAACTGACGCACCGTGATTTCTTAGGTGCGTTGATAGGAATTGGAATCGGACGAGAAACGATTGGTGACATATGTGTTGGCAAAGGAAACTGCGATTTCTTAGTTACGTCAGAGATCGCCCCATATGTTTTACAAAACTTTATTTCTGCAGGGCGAACAAAGCTTCATCTGGAGCAGATATCCCTCGATCAGCTTACTGCACCAACACCGGAAATAAAAGAAATTAAAGACACACTGGCATCCTTGCGGCTGGATAGCGTTCTATCCTCCGGTTTTCGAATCAGCCGCTCACTGGCAGCAGCGCATATCAGTAGTGGAAAAGTAGCAATTGACGGAAAGCCCTGTGAAAAAGCTGACAAAATCATTCCTTTGGGGGCAACCGTTTCTGTACGGGGACTTGGAAAAATCAAACTATTTTCCATTAATGGGAAAACGAAGAAAGACCGTATCTCCGTGATCATTCAACGTTATATATGAGGTGTTAAATATGGATATGAATGAGGTTATTAAACGAATCAACGAGCTGGCTGCAAAAGCAAAATCCGAAGGACTGAACGAGGAGGAATTGACAGAGCGGGATAAGCTGCGCAGAATCTATATTGACTCTGTTAAGGCCAGTTTAACCGGGCATTTAGAAAATACCTACATCCTTCGTCCGGATGGAACGAAAGAAAAATTAGGAAAGAAATAAAAGGAGGTACTTTAAAGTACCTCCTTTTTTCAATTATAAATTAGATCAGGCTCAATGCGAGGGTGAAAATAATCCAAGCAAGCGCAATCCACTTGGTAGCAGCAGCCAGCTTCTTATCCAGACCGCCTGCCTTGCTCTTATTCATATAAGAATCAGAGTTGCCGGCGATTGCACCGGACAAACCGGACTCCTTACCGGACTGGAACAGCACAACCAGCACCAGCAGGACACTGGCAATCACCTCAAGAACGGTCAAAACGATTTTCAAAACATCCATTTTAAAATCCTCCTACGCGTACAGCGTGTTGTATAAACATCCCGAAAAACCGGGTTTCTATCAATCTTTGCAAGTATAACACAAGTAAACGAGAATTGCAAGCAATTTTCTTTAATTTTTACTTTGTTACCCAATTTCCTGTCGCTAAACAGTTCAGATAGGCATTAATGAAGGGATCTAACGCACCATCCATAACGCCATTAACATTGGAAGTTTCGCAACCGGTTCGGGTATCTTTTACCAGTGTATAGGGCATAAAGACATAGTTACGGATCTGGCTGCCCCACTCGATTTTCTTTTGCACACCCTTAATATCAGAAATCTTTTCCAGGTGTTCCCGCTCGCGGATCTCAACAAGCTTACTGCGCAGCATACGAAGACAGGTTTCCTTATTTTGGAACTGGCTACGCTCTGTCTGGCAGGACACCACAATGCCGGATTTATGGATCAACCGAACTGCGGAGCTTGTCTTGTTGATGTGCTGACCGCCCGCGCCGGAAGAACGGAATACCTGCATTTCGTAATCTTCCGGTTTGATCTCAAAATCTTCACTGTCATCTTCAATTTCGGGGATCACTTCGATTGCGGCAAAGGATGTCTGCCGTCGGGCATTGGCATCAAAGGGAGATACGCGAACCAATCTGTGCACACCGTTTTCACCCTTAAGGAAACCGTATGCATTTTCACCTTCGATCGAAATATCCGCAGATTTAAGGCCGGCTTCTTCACCTTCCTGATAGTCCAGGATCTTGTAGGTAAAGCCGTGGCGCTCCGCCCAGCGGGTGTACATACGATAAAGCATCTGGCACCAGTCCTGAGCCTCTGTGCCGCCTGCGCCGGCCTGGAAGCTGACAAGGGCATTGTTTCTGTCGTAATTACCGTTGAGCAAGGTTTGCAGACGGCAATTCTCCATATCCTCGGTCAGTTTCTGAAAACCTTCCTTTAATTCAGGCAGCATAGAATCGTCATCCTCTTCCGCAGCCATCTCGCAAATGGTCATAAGATCGTCCCAGCTGGAAACCATCTGCTTATACTTCTCCAGCTTATTCTCGCAACCCTTTGCTTTGACAACGATCTGCTGACTCTTTTCAGGATTGTCCCAAAAACCGGATGCCTCCTGCATCGCTTGCAAACGCTCCAGCTCGTTCTTCAAACCCTCGATATTCAGAGAATCCGCCAGGCCATCCAGGGCCGGCCGGATCTCGTTGAGTTTTTGTTTATAGCTATCAAATTCGATATTCATAGACTTTTCTCACTCGTTTCATTGGAATCGTTTGGTATTATACCTCATTTTCCTGAATCTGTAAAGTAAATTCAGAAAAACGCTGCAAAAAGTCTCAAATTATCTTTCGCTGGGTCCACCATCATCCTCATCGAAGATAAGATCATCTAAATCTACCTCCACATCGCGCTTTTCGTCCATAATACTTCCTCCATAATATTCTTTACCATAAAATTTAAACATATAGACATCAAATCCACATCTGAGTTGACATCAGTTTGAATATCCGTTACAATACTTTAGTATATGCTTATATCGAAAATTTGACAGCCAATTTCATATATGCTCCAGTAGCTCAGTTGTATAGAGCGGCCGCCTCCTAAGCGGCAGGTCGGAGGTTAGAGT
>JAZUSG010000115.1:0-4192 GCA_045606605.1 Faecousia sp. | reverse complement strand
TTCAATCCAGCGCTGGAGCGTCTGAATCACTCTTGCGCCCTTGGGGAGCAATATGGGCAGACCCTGGCCGATCTCTTCCACGGTGGTGAAAAATTCCAGCTCCCGGCCCAGCTTATTGTGATCTCGCTTCAGCGCTTCAGCCTGCGCTTCCAGATAAGCGTCCAGCTCATCCTTGGTGGGGAAGCCAATGCCGTAGATCCGCTGCAGCATCTTTCTGCTCGAGTCGCCCCGCCAGTAAGCGCCGCAAGACTTGGTCAGCTTAAAGCCGTTGTGGCGAAGCCGGCCGGTGTGATCCAGGTGGGGGCCGGCGCACAGGTCGGTAAACTCACCCTGGGTATAGAAGGAAATGACGGCGTGTTCCGGCAGATCCTGAATCAGTTCTACTTTGTAGGGCTCCTGCATAGACTCCATGTAGGCGATGGCGTCGGCGCGGGGCTTTTCGGTGCGTTCCAAACGAATGCGTTCCTTGATGATCTTTTTCATCTCCGCTTCGATTTGCGCCAAATGATCCGGGGTGAAGGAGAAGGGGGCATCAAAGTCGTAATACCAGCCTTCGTCGATGGCAGGACCGATGGCAAGCTTCACTTCCGGCCAAAGACGCTTAACTGCCTGGGCCATCACGTGAGAGCTGGTGTGCCAAAAGGTTTTGCGGTATTCGGGGTTTTCAAAGGTGTACAGATTTTCTTCGGACATAGTAATTCCTCCTGTCAGTATGGGAGTGGGTATAAAAAGACCCACCCCTGATATAATCAGGGGTGGGATACAAGTTGTATTCCACGGTTCCACCCTGGTTACGGCCTTGCGGCCGTCGCTCATTGACGCGTTAACGGGCGTACCCGACCGACGATTTCCCACCGGCAGCTCCGAAGTGGTATCGCGCCAACAAACGTGCAAGATCCTTTCACCGCGGGGGATCTCTCTCTGAGAAGTCCGGTTAGGCGCGCGTGTCTTCATCACAGCTTTTCTGTGCCAAATATAGCACAGTTTCGAGCGGTTGTCAATCCCGGCATCTGCAGGCTGCAATGGGACAAGGTGGAGGAAAACTATTTTATAATGGGGTGTTTTTATATGTGAGGGGAGAGAAAACGGGCTGATTTTGATGGAAACGGTTTACCATAATCTGTAAATTGGTTGATTTGTGCGAAGGTTACATTTTTCGTGTAATTATGTCAAATAATGGTGCAATTTTTACCATATATTGTGGTATATTTTACTAAGAACCACGATAAATTGACAAGAAGTTTACATAATTTGTAACAAATAATTTTCGAAAAAGTTGTCGTTTTATAGTTATTTCTATGAAAAGCTTGACTTTTTAAGAAATTTTGTTATAATGAGTCTGCGATCGATATGTCGATTGTATTTCTTTGTAACTTTTTGAAACCACCTATCGGTGGTGGAGAACTGATTTTTTGAGAAAGGAGATTCCTCCAATGGTTTTGTTTGCGCCCCTTATGATGGGCAAAAAGCATATTGCTTTGAAAGTTGTATCAATTCTGTTAGTGGCTGTTTGCCTGGTAGGAGTCCTTTCCCAGACGGTTCAGGCTCAGAATACATTTGTAATTACCGACGGTGATGCCGTTACCGTGCATACCACCTACGCCTCCGATCCTGCAAAGGTTCTGGAAGAGGCTGGTGTGAATCTGTCGGAGGAAGATACATATACCACCGCTTCTGTTGACGGTGTTTCCGAAATTAAGGTTCAGCGTTTACAGAGCATTACAGTGTATCATGAAGGTAGTGCCGTGCAGACCAGCAGCTATGGCGAAAGTCTGCAGACCCTGTTTGACCGACTGGGAATCGTTGTAGATGATTCTATGGAAGCGTCCCTGCCCATGGATACCGTTACCTATGACGGTATGCAGGTCTCCGTAACCAAAAAAGGTGAGTATACAGAGAGCTATACGGTAGAAGTCCCCTTCGAAACCGTTTACTGTGAGGATCCCACCCTGCCTTTGGGTGAAGAAAAGGTGCTGGCAGCCGGTAAGCTCGGCCAGATGCTCTGCACTGCCAATGTCCGCTATGTGGACGGCAAGGAGCAGGAGCGCAATGTCTACCAGCAGACCGTTACCGTTGAGCCTGTAGCACGGGTTATCGCAGTTGGTACCGGTGAGCAGGTGGGACAGAAGTCTGATCAGCCCCTCATTGGTGACGGTGTGATCGTACTGCCTACCGGCGAAGTGCTGACCTACACCCGTAAGGATAAGTTCGTGGCTACCGCCTATACCCATTTTGATGCCGGCTGTGATGAGATCACCGCAAACGGCGCGCGGGTTAAGTGGGGCGTGGTTGCCGTGGACCCCAAGGTTATCCCCTACGGCACCCGTATGTTCATCATAACCAATGACGGCTCCTACGTTTACGGACTCAGCACCGCAGAAGATTGCGGCGGTGCCATTCAGAACAAGCGTTTGGATCTGTATATGCCCACACTGGAAGAGGCATTCCAGTTTGGTATCCGGGATTGCACCGTTTACTTCCTGGGCGATGCCAATTGGAAGGGTTAATTGATACTTTAGTTGCAAAACCGCCTTTCTCATGCTATGATAGCAAGAGAAAGGCGGAATTTTTTATGATCGATGTATGTGATGTTCAAGTTATGAAGCCGCTCCTTGCTGAGCACGGGTTTCACTTTTCTAAAGCCAAGGGGCAGAATTTCCTCATTGCCCGGTGGGTCCCGGAGCGGATTGCCGAGGACAGCGGCGTGGATGAAAATGCCGGTGTGCTGGAGGTTGGCCCGGGTATTGGATCGCTGACCCAGCAGCTTGCCTTAAGGGCAGGGAAGGTTTGCGCGGTGGAGTTGGATAAGCGCTTGGCGCCCATCCTGGATCAGACCGTGGGCGAGTTTTCCAATTTAGAGATCATTTGGGACGATGTGTTAAAGCAGGATGTGGCGGCCCTCGTGGGGGAGAAGTTTTCCGGCCTGCGGCCTATGGCCTGCGCCAATCTGCCGTATTATATCACCTCTCCCATCCTGACGGCCTTGCTGGAGGCTGAGTGCTTCCGGTCTGTTACGGTTATGGTGCAAAAGGAAGTGGCGCTGCGGATCGCGGCAAAGCCGGGAACGGCAGATTACAGCGCCTTTACGGTGTTCTGCCAGTTCTATGCCCAGCCGGAGATCCTGTTTGATGTACCGGCCCATTGCTTTATGCCCCAGCCCAGCGTAACCTCTGCGGTGATTATGCTGAAGACCCGGGAGACGCTTCCCTGGGAGATCGCCGATAAGGCCACCTTCTTCCGTACTGTGCGGGCAAGCTTTGCCATGCGCAGAAAGAAGCTGCAAAACGGCCTTGCCGCCGGTTTTCCGGAGCTGGGCAAGGAGGGCGCAGGGCAGGTGATTGCGGCCTGCGGCCTTGATGAGAATGTGCGAGGTGAGACATTGGACATCGGTCAGTTTGCAGCTTTGGCCAACGAAATATACAGGAGAAAACAGCAATGATCGAATTTCTGTTTATCGATTTGGACGATACTATTTTGGACTTCCATATGGCAGAGCAGGTGGCGCTGAGCAAGACCCTGCGGTTTTTCGGTTTAGAGCCGGATGAGCAGGTGATCGCCCGTTACAGTCAGATCAACCGGGAGCATTGGGAGCGCTTGGAGCGCAAGGAATTGACCCGGGAAGAGGTGCTGGTGGGTAGGTTTCAGGTGCTGTTCCGGGAATATGGCCTGACCGTAGATTCGGTACAATGTGCCAGAACCTATGAGGGTAATCTCTCCCAGGGCCACTATTTTCTGCCGGGCGCCCGGGAGGCGGTAGAAAGCCTCAGTAAAAAATATCGGCTCTACCTTGCCAGCAATGGTACGGCCCGGGTACAGGCCGGCCGGCTGGAGAGCGCAAATATCTCCCATTTCTTTGAAAAGATCTTTGTGTCCCAGGAGATGGGCGCCAACAAGCCGGATATCCTGTATTTTCAGCGTTGCTTTGCCCAGATCCCCGATTTTGATCTGCAAAAGGCAATGATCGTGGGCGATAGCTTAAGCTCGGATATTTTGGGCGGCAAAAACGCGGGAATGAAGACCTGTTGGGTCAATCCTGCCGGCAAGCCCTGCCGGGAGGATGTGCGCCCGGATTATGAGACCCATTCCATTGCCCAGCGGGAGGCGCTGCTGGAGCAGATAGATACATAAATGAACGCCTGTCGCTAAGATGCGACATCCGTTTTTTGTTTAATTTAGGAGCGCATCAAACACC
>JAZUSG010000114.1:0-6238 GCA_045606605.1 Faecousia sp. | reverse complement strand
GTTAAGGTGGCTGATAAAATGGTAAATTTTCTGCTAAAAATCTGCCTTCCCAAGAACACCCCTGCCACAGCGCCAAAAACCCGGGCGGCTGCCGGGCGGCTCTCCGGTGTGGCCGGAATCCTGTGCAACACCTTGCTTTTTGCAGGTAAAATCCTGATCGGTACCCTGTCCGGCTCGGTGTCCATCACCGCAGATGCTATGAATAACCTGTCCGATGCAGGCAGCGCAGTGGTGACGCTGGTCGGTTTCCGTCTGGCGGAAAAGCCTGCGGACGCGGATCACCCCTACGGCCACGCCCGGTTTGAATACCTGTCCGGCCTGGCGATCGCGGCGATGATCCTGATCATCGGTTTTGAGCTGGCAAAGACCTCTGTGGAAAAAATTCTAAACCCCACCGCCGTGGCACTGTCCGCGCCTATGGTGGCGGTGCTTGTCGGCTCCATTTTGGTGAAGCTGTGGCTTTCCCTGCTGAACACCCGGCTGGGTAAGCATATCGACTCCTCCGCCCTGATGGCCACCGCAGCGGACAGCCGAAACGACTGCATTTCCACCGGCGCGGTTTTGCTGGCGGCAGTCCTGGAATATTTTACCCGGTGGAAGCTGGACGGCTTTATGGGTCTCGGGGTGGCGCTCTTTATCCTCTATAGCGGTGTGCAGCTGGCAAAGGAGACCATCAGCCCCCTGCTTGGGGAGTCTGCCAGTCCGGAGCTGACCCGGGATATTCTGCAGCTGATCGGTCAGGAACCGGCTGTGCTGGGCTACCACGATCTGATGGTCCACGATTACGGCCCCGGTCAGCGGTTCGGCAGTCTCCACGTGGAGATGGACCAGGCCCAAGACCCCCTGTACTGCCACGAGCTGATCGATAATTTGGAGCGGAAATGCCTGCAGGAACTGGGGGTGCATTTGGTGATCCATTACGACCCCATCGTGCTGGGCGACCCGGAGCTGGACGATTTCCGGGAGCTGCTGCTTGGCGCGCTGAAAGGCTTCGACCCCCGGCTCACCCTCCACGATTTCCGTATGGTGCGGGGCAAAGGCCATACCAATCTGATCTTTGATATTGCCATTCCCCACGATCTCTCCGGCCGGGAAAAGGAGATCCGCAAGGCATTAGAAAATGCCCTGGCAGAAAACCGCCAAGGCACATTCTATCTGGTTATTACTTTTGACAAGGGCGCGATCTTTGAACCGTAGCAAACAGCAGACACGCCCACAAAAACAGGCTAATGGCCCAGTATTGGGCGCACATCATCGGCGCAGATACCATCACCAGCAGTACATAGAGCCAAAGACCGGCTTCTGCGGAAAAATTCACCGACAGGAAGTTGAGTACCAAAAAAATAAGGGTCAGGCTCAGGGAAAGGATACTGATCAGCCGCAAAACCTTCAGGGTTTTGCGGTTTTCCTCTTTTCTTGCCCGGATTGCCAGGTAAAAGGGCGGCACAAAACACAGAAGGCTCAGCGCCACCAGCAGCACCTTGCCGAAGGCATCCGGCTTGCTGACAAATCCAAAGCCCACGCACAGGGTGTAGAGCGCCGCCCAGGCTTTATATGCATTTTGTTTTTTCATAGGAAACTCCTTATTAGTTCATTGTGCCTTCGGCACGGGCAAAAAGCCCCGCGATCCGCGCCCGGAGGGCATTCCCCTCGGGGGTGTCTGCCGTACCGGCGGTATCGATCCACCGGGCAGAGGCCTGCTGGGCGGATTTCAAAGTAGCCAGGTCACAGCTAAGGTTTGCCACCCGGAACACCGGCAGTCCCGATTGCCGGGCGCCGAAGAAATCGCCGGGTCCCCGCAGTCGGAGATCCTCCTCTGCGATTTTAAAGCCATCGGTGGTTTTGCACAATGCCCGCAGCCGCTGGAGGGTGTCGGGATTGCGGTTGTGGGAGGTGAGAATGCAGTAGCTTTTCGCCTTGCCCCGACCGACCCGGCCCCGGAGCTGATGGAGCTGGGAAAGACCGAACCGGTCCGCATCCTCAATGACCATCAAGGTGGCGTTGGGTACATCCACACCCACCTCGATCACCGTGGTAGCCACCAGCACATCCTTATCTCCTGCGGCAAAGGATGCCATCACCGCCTCTTTTTCCGCGGCCTTCATCTGTCCGTGGAGCAGACCTACCCGCAGATCCGGGAACACCGATTGCTGCAGCGTCTCGGCCCAAACCTGGGCGGCCTTTACATCCAGGGCGTCGTTTTCCTCCACCGCCGGGCATACCACAAAACACTGATGGCCGCCCTCTACCTGCTTGCGGATAAATCCGTTGATCCGGGCCCGGTAGCTCTCATCCACCAGGAAGGTATCCACCTGCTCTCTGCCGGGGGGCAGCTCGTCCAGCACCGATACCTCCAAATCGCCGTACAGCAACAGAGCCAGGGTTCTGGGAATGGGGGTCGCGGACATGACCAGTAAATGGGGATCTTGCCCCTTGCCGGTGAGGGCCGACCGCTGGGCAACGCCGAAGCGGTGCTGCTCGTCGGTGATCACAAGACCCAAATCGGAGAACACAGTGGCTTCCGACACCAATGCGTGGGTACCCACCACCAGTTGCACCTGCCCCTTTTCTATCCGCTCCCGGCTTTCCCGCTTCTGCTTAGCCGTAAGCGAGCCGGTGAGCAGCTCCACGGAAACGCCTAAGGGCGTCAGCAGCTTGGTTAGCGACGCAAAATGCTGCTCCGCCAGGATCTCCGTAGGCGCCATCATCGCCGCCTGATGGCCGTTTCGTATGGCTAAAAACGCGGCAGCTGCCGCCACCATGGTCTTACCGCTGCCCACGTCGCCCTGGACCAGCCGATTCATAGGCGCGCCCCGCTGCAGATCCGCTACAATCTCCCCAATAGCCCGGCTTTGGGCCCCGGTGAGGGTAAAGGGCAGAACACGATCAAAATCAGACAGATCGCAGTTTACATAGGCCGGGGTCTTTTTCAGCGCCCGGGCCGCCCGCATCAGGGAAAGGCCTGCGGAAAACACGAAAAATTCTTCAAAGATCAGCCGCTTTTTTGCCTTCTCCGCCTCTTCCATAGAGGCCGGCTGGTGGATGGCATAGTATGCCCGTTCTGCAGGCAGGATGCCGTATTCCTCCCGCACGGCAGCAGGAATGATCTCCCGGGGGGTGTCGCAAATGGCCAAAGCCTGCTGCACCGCCTTCAGCACCGATGCGTTGGAAAGACCTGCGGTAAGGGGATAAATGGGCAGGATGCGCCGGGTGGTGAGCGGTGGACTGTCCGGGCTTTCAAACACCGGAGAGGTCATATTATAACCGATAAAATCGCCGGAAACCGCCCCGTAAAAAATGTATTCCTTGCCGTACTGGAGCTGCTCGGCGGAAAATTTCCGGTTGAAAAAGGTCAGCGTCAGCCGGGCGGTGGTATCTGCCACCTGCACCTTGGTCACATCCAGACCCTTGCGGATATGGGCGGTCCTGGGGGTGTTCATCACCATGGCCTTAAAGCACGCAGGTACATCCGGCTCTAATTTTTCAATGGGAACCAGCCGCGTCCGGTCCTCATACCCGCGAGGGAAATGGCAGATGAGATCCTCTAAGGTGAAAATATTTAAAGCCGCAAATTGCTTTGCCTTGGTGGGACCGATACCTTTTAATATGGTAATGGGATCGGATAGCTTTGCCACGGGAACACCTCCTTTTCTTCGATTCTTATATTAAGTATAGCATAAAAATTGAGAATTGAAAATTGAAAATTGAAAATTAAAAATTGTTTTGTATGGGCGAGCATTGCGCGTGCCCTGTTACACAGAACACACGTCATTGCGAGGGGGAGCGATGGGAGCGCCGCCGGTGGCGGAAGAAGCGACCAGAGCGAGTGGCCGCGGTCGGCAGAAGAGGAAGGCTTTTCAAAGCCGACGATGCTGCCGGGCACCGCAACAGGAAGCGAATGCCCGCCCGTGGCAATCCGTAATACCCGTTTGGAAACGGATTCCCACGGCTTGCAAAGCAAGCCTCGGAATGACGCGTTTTTTGCGGCAGATATCCATCCTCAAGATATGAAAAAACGCCTTTCGGTTTAACCGAAAGGCGATATTTTCAGAGAAGTTACTCAATTAGGCCAGCTTGTTCAGCTTCAGAGTCATGCTGCTCTTCTTGCGGGCTGCAGCGTTCTTGTTGACGATACCCTTGTTGACACCCTGGTCAACAGCCTTAACGGCCAGCTTGTAAGCAGCTTCTGCAGCGGCCTTGTCGCCGGACTCCAGAGCAGCATCAAACTTCTTCAGGACAGTCTTCAGCGCAGTCTTGTTAGCCTTGTTCTTCTCGTAAGCAATCTTGGAAGAAATGACATCCTTCTTAGAGGACTTGATATTGGGCATTATTACACCTCCTACCTGCGTATTTTGCTCATGCACTGACCAATTATAGCCGAGCTTTCCCATAAAATCAATACCTTTTTTCAAATTTTTGCGAATATTTTCCCACATTTCCCAAAGAATCACCCCGGTTGTGGTGCATTTGCTCCCCAGCCACAATATATAGTTGCCCTTCCGGAAAGGCAATCTCACGGCACAGAAAGAAAATTTTGTCAAGTAGAATTTTTCCTGCCGGAAAATACCTGTCCGTCAAAATGTGCACAAAGAAAAAATAACAAAAATGTACGCCCTTGTTATTTTCATTTATGTTAACTGCTTTACATATTTCGTAACTTTTCCCCACCTGTGGAAAAGTCTGTGGACAATGTGGAAAACTCACCGATTTCAAGCCTTGTTTTTCCCAACCGACCCTTTTTTGCCCCCTTTTGTAGCGGCACAGACGGGTGTAAATCGGAAAATTTTCTCCCATTTTTGGAAATTATGTAGCCGTTAGAACCTGTGTTATTTTCCCCTTTTTTATCACAAATTGTTTCCAGATCCCGCACCCTTCTCCGTTTCTCTCCTCTTCTTTCCCGGATGGCAGAAAAATTTTTGTAGATTTTACACAAATCCTACTTTGTATGAAAAATCCCCCAAGGGAAATACTCCTTTATAGTTTCTTTTATCAGGAGGGCGTATGCAGGGGAAAGTAGAAATCTGCGGTGTGAACACCGCGCATCTCAAGGTTCTGTCGCAGGCCCAGATGGACAGCCTTTTGCTGCAGGCAAAAAACGGCGACAAGGCGGCGCGACAGACCCTGATCGAGGGAAATCTGCGGTTGGTACTATCGGTGATCCAGCGTTTTGAGAAACGGGGCGAGAATCCTGACGACCTGTTTCAGGTAGGCTGCATCGGCCTTATGAAGGCCATCGCCAATTTCGACCCCACCAAGGGGGTGCGCTTTTCCACCTACGGCGTGCCTATGATCGCCGGGGAGGTGCGGCGGTATCTGCGGGATAATTCCGCCATCCGGGTATCCCGCTCTTTGCGGGATGTGGCCTACCGGGTGCTTCAGTGCAAAGAGGCGCTCAGTCCCCAGCTGGGTCGGGATCTGACCAACGCCGAGGTGGCCAAGGAGCTGAACCTGACGGAAAGCGAGGTGGCTGAGGCGCTGGACGCGGTGTGCGCCCCGGTGAGTCTGTATGATCCGGTGTATGCCGACGGGGGTGATCCGCTGACCATTTTGGATCAGGTGCGGGACACCCGGAACACCGAAGGCGCGTGGATCGACCAGATCTGTCTGCAGACCGCATTCCGGAATCTCAGCGACCGGGAAAAGCAGATCCTGTCCCTGCGGTTTTATGACGGCAAGACCCAAATGGAGGTGGCAAGCGCCCTGGGTATCTCCCAGGCTCAGGTCTCCCGGCTGGAAAAAGGCGCGATCAAGACCATGCGCAAATCCTTTAGCCTGTCATAATAATGGAAAATGGAAAATTAAACATTTTTGTATATTTGCAAATTTTTCATTTTCAATTATCATATGCCATCCCTTCCCCGCATAGACTTTACCAAAACTGTGGGGGTGGGGCTATGTCAGCCAAGTTTACGGATCTGCACTGCAAGGAGGTCATCTGCGTGGGCAGCGGCCAGCGGTTGGGGTTTATCCACGATGTGATCATCCAGCTGCCAAAAGGAGAGGTCAGCGCCATTGTGATCCCCGGCCGGTGTAAACTGTGCGGGCTTGGGCCGCCCAGGGACGATTATGTGATCCCCTGGGAGAATATCTGCCGGATCGGACCGGACATCGTGCTGGTGGATATCAAGCCCGATAACTGCCGGGTCTTGCGGGGAAAACCGAAACTTCTGTTTTAATAAAAATACGTGTAGGGGGCGGCGCCCTCGACGCCCCGCAAAAAGACACTGTGCTGGGGGGC
>JAZUSG010000113.1:0-9421 GCA_045606605.1 Faecousia sp. | reverse complement strand
ACTGTGATGTATATTTTGCAGATCCATATTGTGCTTGGCAAAAAGGTAGTAATGAAAACAGCAACGGTCTACTCAGAGAGTTCTATCCAAAAGGTAGAAATCTGTCCAGGGTCAGTCCTATTACACTAAAACGAAACCTGGGGTTGATCAACGCCAGGCCTCGAAAGGTTCTTAAATTTGTTTCAGCTCAATATCTTTGGGATCTTGAACTTCAAAAAGTGTTGCACTTAGTTTGACAAATCACTTGTTCAACATATTTGAATTGGTTTAAAATCTTGATCCTAGCCAACCACACAAAATAATAAAACCAACGTAGGTGAATAATCCAATGATAGACAAAATCAAGCACCATCGTGCATATGTATCTTTTTTGAAATTTATAAAGCCCCGAATGATTCCCACTATGCAGGAGACAGGCGGAATGAGCAAAGGACACATAGCAACCGCATACCAAAATGGATCGGTTATTGTATCCAAATTGAAGATTCCGATTATCAGCATACCCCAAAAAGAGGTTGCTATTAACACAGGCAGATGCATAACATTATTAATAATTCCGTGAACAAGAAATGATTTTTTGGTATCTTTCATATTTTCGCAAACCTCCCATATCATATGTACTTATTTTAGTCCCTATATTTGACTAACTGTTTCTTAATTAAATTATAAAACATATGGCATAAAAAATCAAGATATTCTCTCCATTATCCCCACTGCCCGCCCTTATCTGCAAAAGAGGTAGCGGACACCCCCGGAGGGGTGTCCCTACAATTTTCTGCGGCAGCAAAGCCACCTGTAGGGTTGGGTTTACTCCCGATAAAAATTGTGCTACAATATCTCACGAAAGCGAGGACTTTTTATGGTAAAAATTTTATTTGTCTGCCACGGGACTACCTGAATCAGCCCCCAAAAGCCTTGATATTCCACGATAAACAACGCTTTATTTTTGATTTACTACCAATTTACTACTTTTTATTAACCAACCAGAGTTCCGATATGAGGCAAAAAACATAAAAATCAGTCCAAAAGGAAGGTCAAAAGACCTCCTTCGGGACTGATTTTTGTTTGTCTGCCATTTCGTCCAAAACGCGTTTTCGCGGCAGATAAACACAATTAGCTTGTTACCTATGATACGCTCCCGATGCCCCCTGGGTGGGGTGCACCAAAAGTGGTATTTACACACAAATTTTGCTTTCTTATTTCTTTTGTCCTTTTAAAAAGCCTTGCGTAAAACCGATTTGCAGTACTTAAGGTTAATGATTTTTTCTTTCAGATCTTGCATGGTATAGAAATAGTGATTGCTGGACTCATATCCGATTCTGGAATCCATACATCTGAGCTTCATCAAATCAAACACGGTTTGCAGCTCATCTTCTATCATACGAAGCATCCCATCAGAATCCCTGTTCTCTCGCAGCCGGTTAAACCGGATATGATGATAGGCACTCTCGTACTGGCGTAAAACAACTTGTGCCATCAGAATCATTTCATCCAGTTGATTATCTGCTCCTTGATACTTGGAAAGCTCACATAAGCCTTTTTCCCAAAGTGTAATCAACTGACGGTATTCTTCTTCATAAACAGATACAGGATAGATACCCGCCCATTTCTGAACATCGTCATAGGGATAGCCTACCATACTTGCCTCATATCCGGTAGGTTTCAGGAAGAATGGTGCCATAGGGCCGTAATTTTGCGGGCCAAAATAGAGGGTGTCCAGATAAAACGGATAGTGGGAAAAGGCTTCAGACAGCATCAACTGCGCATCATATACACCCTTTGCAACCGTTTCTCCCAGCCAATCTGTGAGAAAATCCATTAAATTCCCTTTGTCTTCCATCAGCCAGGCCGCCAGCCGCAGATTGGGGCTGGGGCATCCGCCAAGTGTCCAGCTCATTTGCAGATTTTCGATCCCTTGCGCCTTCAAGTTCTCAATATGTCCGGCAACCTTCTCCAGTACCGGAATATAAGGAACAACCGCCATTTCCCAGGTGTTATTGATCTGCACCTTGGCAGAAAGCGGCATTTTCTGCTTTCTGCCAATCTTCCACAGTTTTTTTGCCTTATCTCCGGGGCCGCAAAGGGACATGGTGTAATCCAAAACACTGCCTTTGACTCCGCCAATTTGAAACTGCATCGCTTCTTCACTGGTACACTGCAGAATTTGTCCCTCGGTGAGTAACGGAACTACTTTTTCCGCCCACTCGTCTTTCCATCCCCACGCCCAAACAACAGCTTTTGCATTGGGACAAGCATCGTGAGCGCCCTTTGCCATCAAATTGTTGACCTCTGCCACAACCTCCCACGGCTTTCTTTCGCGACACCGCGGGCAAGCCATCTCGCCCTCCAAACGGGAGTAGCAATTGGTCAGGTTCTCGGACATAGTGATGGTGAAAAAGCCGGCAAGATCCGGAACCATCTCAAATAACTTTCTGACACCGTGATAAAGGTAATCCTGAACCTCTTTTGTGGAAGTACACATTGCGTAATAGTCGCCCTCGGCTTCACCACGCAAATGGGGGTATTTTTCAAAGAACGACTCCGGCATAGAGCGCGGCTCGTTTAAATACGGATAAATACCGATACCATACTTCTTTGCTTTGGCAACCAGTCTGCGCAATGACTGGATCCGCTTTTCCCAGCCTTTTGACAGTGAGGGGTCAAAAGGAAATTCCACAAGCTGATACAAAACAAGCTGCATCCAGATACCGTTGATTCCAACCTGTGCATACTGCTTGAGTATCTGCTCCGGCAAGGGATCCAGGCTTTCATCCAACAGAACATCGCCGTACAAGGCAAAATAAGGGTAGATCATTCGAAGATTTTTTCCTTCAGCTTTGGAAAAAACCTTCTCTGCTACAGGCTTTTGGAATTCTTCTACAAAAGAAAAGGCATTGTCCTTGTAGCTGCCAAAGGCTTCTTTGCACAGCGATGCAATCTCCCTTGTGCGTGAGAGCTGTTCTTCTGTTAAAGGCGCATAGACCGTTTTTTCCACCTGCGGTTTTTCATTTCCCAACTTGACCCACATAAAGTCATCTTCTTTTAAGATGAATGCCAATTCATCCGCAGAGATATTCAGAAGGGTCATGATTTGCTCATAGGTACAGATATGCCAATTGTCACGAATCGTGGTTAAATAGCCCCGTTTTTTCCACATCGGATTTAACGGTTCGTTTTCATCCAGACCCATCTGCTTTACTGCGCAGTATATATTCGCACAAGAGGTTTCCAAAGCAGCGGCAATTCTGTTCACCGGGATATATCCCCAGTTTCTCCAGATAACATTCTGCCATACAGTAGGGAAATATTCATAAGATACAGCCTTTTTGTTCGACACTTGCGGTAAGGCAGACATAATCACTTCTCCTCTGCAAAAATTCTGTCTATTCCCAATATATTAAAAACTTTTGCCGTAACGGATTAGAAGCCATAACCGGCAGGGCTGTAATAAGCCATATTGGTCTGACGAACATCCAGTCTGCCGAAACAGGCAACCACAGGAACATCCGAGATCACATGGATGGCATACTGGCCATAGGGGATCTGGTAGCCCTCCTTGCCGATGGGCTTATCCAGCCGCAGGCAGGTGGTGCGCTCTGCATTCAGATCAATGGTAATATTATCATAAGGAGGCTTGTCTTCAAACAAGATCTTGATGCGGATCTTTGCATCATTCTTGGAAACATTGGTGATCATCAAGGCCTCATGGCCGGGAAAATCAGGATTGTCGCCCTTGGGAGGCAGGTCGCCGTCGCAAAATACCCAGTTCTTTTTACCGTACATATTCCTTCCTCCTATCAATGCTTTTCTACATAATCAAACAGTTCTTTTTCAAATTCGGGGCAAAGGGGCTGGGCACCGTTTTCGGTGATCACATAGCAGGTTTCCACGCGAAGACCGTTCAAGGTGGGATGACCGAAGAAAGAAACGTCCACATTCACGATCATATTCTTTTCCAGAACATCGTCACTGTTGGGGCCGAAGAAAGGAGCTTCTGCCTCCATCAAACCCATCGTATGGGCAAAGGGGCAAACGATGTACTTCAAATAGCCGCCCTTATCGTAGAGCTTTCTGCCTTCGGCGTCGATCTGACGGCCGGAGTTGCCGATCTTCAGCATACTCTTTGTAACCTGCATAACCTCGATCATATCGGTCAGGCACTTCTTCTGCTCAGGGGTATACTCGCCGCTGACAGGAATGGTGTGACCAAAGGTGCCTGCATAACCGTTGATACGAGGCGCAATACCCAGCATTACCATCTCGCCGTTTTCCATAACCTTATCGGTTGCGGTAGGAACGACAGCATTGGAACGGACACCGCTGCCTACGATGGTCTGATAAGCAAAGCTGTTGGCGCCGTTAGCACGGCAAACTGCTTCACCGGCTGCGGCAACCTCATATTCCTTGGCACCGGCCTTGACTTTTTCAGCCATTGCCTTATAGGCATCATAGCAAAGCATAGTGGCCTTTCTTGCCTGCTCTACTTCCCAGTCACTTTTGACATAACGGAACTTCAGGTAATCGTCGGTCAGGTCAATGATCTCACAGCCGGAGAAGCCGCTCACCAAATCCTGATGTACCGCATAGGGCATATCGGTCGTACCGACCAGGCCTACCTTCTTTACGGGGAATTTCTGATTCAGCTCCGCAAACAGTTCGGGGAAGCCGATGATGGTCGCCAGAGGATATTCCTCATCCGGTACCATAAACACCTTGAAGCAACGGGTATCGCTAATGGCCGAAGACTGCTTTGCAAAGGGCTCACTCTCAGGACCGCCCAGCAGCATTGTGGTGCCATCTCTGCCCACAAGGACAGCGCCCTTTTCAAACTGACCGCACCAGCCGGTCAAGTACCAACCGTTGGCTACATTCAGCTCGTCGAAATAGATAACGGCAATATCCGTATCTTTCTCATTCAGGAGCTTGACCACCTTGTCAATTCTGTTTTGTGTTTCCTGTTTGTTAAAATACGCCATAATAATTCCTCCTGTTTTTTATTGTGCAATCCACTCAAAGTCTTCAAGCGGATACATTGGACGCGCAATACGCTGCAGATTCAAGCGGGCCAGTTCCACACAGCTTGCGCCGTCAGACAGCGCAAACAGTTCCCGGTCTGCATAGGGCTTGAGTTCTTCGAACAAATACCCCAACTTAACAACAACAATTTCATATTCTAAAAGATCAACATTGGCTTTGTCGAAATTGCCCTTTTCAATAAACGCGCTGCGTTTTTCTGTAAACACCGCATCAACATTGTCAAAAGAAATGGTCAGACTTCTGCCGATGATCTCTTTTGCCCAGCCTAAGATCTCTCCGTGAGCCTTAATTGTTCCCTGGCAGCCCAATTTTTCAACGGATACCGTTTCACCGTCTTTTTTGTTCCACAGTGTTTCTACAATTTCCAAATCTGTAATGCCGGCAACGCAGGTTTTCTTGCCGGGTCTGGCATTCAAAAACAGCTTCAGGATATCTTCCGATGTACCCTCAGCTCCGGCAGTGGTATTATCGCCGCTGTCGGTAATGAAAATGCGTTTTTCTTCACCGGCTATGGCCCGGCGAACACATTCCTCAGGCAGTTCTGCCTCGATCCGGAATCGGTATTCCCTTCTGGTATTCCAAAGCTTGTTTGCAAGATCCTTTGCTATCTGCCGGGCAGTATCGGGATCCGCGGCACTGACAACTGCAGACGCACTGGTATTCGGCGCATCGATCCAACAATGACCAAAGAAAAGATTGGCACCGAAAATATCCTCTCTTTCCTCCAAAAGCACTGTTTCTGCTTCCAAAGAACGCAGCGGCTCCTGCCGGGTGAGCATAGTATCGCCTTTTACAAGCATGGGAATCTTCTGCACATATGTATGGGGCTTGATGCCATTTTGCAAGCAATAGGTCAGCGCAGTCGCTGCACGCACCTGGCTTTCCGGCTGATCCGTGTGAGGAGCTGTTTTATAACCGCAAATAATATCCACATACTGCCCCAGCTCATTGGTAATATTGGCGTGCAGATCCATCGTAAAGGCAATCAAACATTCCCGGCTGACGATCTGACGGATCTCCTTGACAAGCTGAAGCTCGCCGCTGCCGATTTCATCCACCTCCATGCTGCCGTGGACATAGATATAGATGCCGTCTGCATCCGGGTTCCGTCGCACTGTATCCATAATTTGCTCTTTATAGTATTCATAAATATGCCGCTCAACCGTGGCAGAGGGCAGCGCATTGGCATAAATGGAAGGTACGATCTCAAAACCGGCATCTTCAAATATATTTTTTACCACCAGTTTTTTAAAGATATCCCATCCTGCAAAGTACTCAAAGTCACTTTTCTGCGGATGAAGATTTGCCTTGCTGTTGGATTCGCACTGAAACGATGCAACAATCACCTTCATTGTATACGCCTCCTTTTATCATCTTCCACTGAGTAAAATGATCCAATTTCTCCGTATCAAAAGAAATTGTCAGACCCTTATGGATATCCGGGTTATAAATAGATGTTTTTCCATGATCTGCAAAAGCCCGTCGGTTTAGTCCCTGCCAATGTTGTAAACAGATTGAACGGTCAGTTGGTCTTTCAGCTCTGCGGCGTTATGGCTTGTCTTCGCAAACAGCGTTACAGGGGCGGTACTTGTCACATCCACATAGTTATCCGACAGCACTACATCCGCCTCTTTAAAATCGATCTCCACATATTTTGCAAAAGCACTTGCAGATACTGTAATCTCCACGCCGTCGGCACGATCCTTGATCTCCACCCGGATATTGGGCTCTTTCCACGCAAAATCCTTGGGAAGCGCAAACAGAAGTGTTTGGCGCATCAGGAATTTCCCTTCCTCGTCATACACATCCGCATAAAGATAGCAATCCTGAGGGGCTGTCATTGCTGCATCCGATACACTCCCGATATCCAATGAGGACAGAGCATCCACCGTATACTGTAGCTCTGCTTCCTCAAGAACCGTAAAGTCATTGCGGCACAAATAAGTTTTTACCTTGCCGGAAACTGTCTGCATGGTCTCGTTGGCGATGTTCACCTTGATTTGTCCATCCTCGTGGAAAAGGGCGCAAGCCACGGGGGCATAGAATTTCTTTGCGGCATAGTGCAGTGCCTTGTATCTGCCAAAATAATCCAGGCTGGACCAGGAAGCTACCGGCCAGCAGTCATTGAGCTGCCAATACACAGAACCCATGCAGCAGCCCCGAATTCTTCTGAAATATTCCACGCCGTACTTGATGGCATCTGCCTGCAAGATCTGCGAAGTATATACCAGAGATGGGAAACTCACGGGGTAAGGATAGTTGGCACGAATATAAAAATCCGTATTTTTAGTGCCCAGCGTGCATTTTTGATGGTTGCGCATAACCTCGCTGAACAGATCCATATCCTTCTGTTCTGCAAAGGTTCGAATGGTCTTCATGGGAGGCATAGATTCAAATCCAAATTCAGAGCAGAAACGGAACTTGTGCTTGCGGTACTCTGTGAAAGGCTTTTCTCCGTTCCAAACCTCCCAGAAATGCTGGTCACCCCGGGAAGGATCGTCGGGATCGTCAAAGTTTCCGCCGTTGGAGGGAGAAGAAGGCCAATAGAATACATCCGGTGCTACCCGACCGCACAGCTCCGGCAGGATATTCTCATAGAATTCTAAGTAATGCTCCTTTACCAAAGGACCGTCGCATATCAAATTGCCCTTGCCGTCACCCCAATGCAAAATGGCGGATTCCATCTCATTGTTGCCGCACACCAAGCCCAGACAGGCACGGTGACGGAAACGGCGAAGCTGCTGCTCGCATTCCAGACAAAGCGTTTCTTTAAATTCTTCGCTCAGGTAGATGTTACAGCAGGCAATCATAAAATCCTGCCACACGATCAGTCCGTAACGGTCGCACAAATCAAAGAAAAATTCCTCAGGATAGTATGCGCCGCCCCATACCCGCAGGCAGTTAAAGTTGGCATCGATACAGCTTTTTATCAGCTTTTCCGTTTTTTCCTCTGTGATTCGGCTTAAAATATTGTCCTGAGGCACATAGTTAGCACCCATGGCAAAAATCTTGACGCCGTTGACCACAAAACAGAATTCCTCACCGTATTGATCCGGTGCTCTGCTGATAGTCAAGGTTCTTAGTCCGATTTGCTTGCTCTGGCGGTCAATTACCTCATCCTGATAGACCAGCTCCACCTCTACGGAATACAGATTTTGCTCGCCGTAGCCATTGGGCCACCACAGCTTGGGGTTCTCAATTTTAATCTCCCCGTGACCATTTTCCAGCAGATAGCGCTTACCATCTACTACGGCATACTGACGGCACCGGGGACCCGCGTGCTTTGTCTGCACATTCAATGTAAGCGTTACATTGCCATTTTCGTGCTTTTGTCGAATCTCCACATCCTCCAGGCGATCCACTTCATAACTCCGAAGCCATACCGGCCGGAAGATACCCATATCCGGCAGCTTGGGACCCCAGTCCCAGCCGGACATATAGAGTGCTTTACGCAGCTGCGCGGCGCCCTGGAGGGTATCCGCATTGGTGTACACGTGCCTCTGCGCCTCCATTTTGCGGAAATACGCATTGGGCGATGCGAAATCCAGCCGGATCGTGTTGGTACCCAGCTTCACCCTATCCTTCACATCGTATACAAAGGTTCTGTGCATATTTTTTACGCTATCGAGCTTTTCGCCGTTTAGGAAAATATCGCAGATGGTGTCCAAGCCCTCAAAAACCAACTCCATAAAGCTATGCTTCTCAGCCACCTGAAATGTGGCATAAAAGCTGCAGGAATCCTCGCAAAGTGCAGTGGCCTTGTGCTCATTCAGACCATAAAAGGGATCTTCCATCAGCTTATTATCCAGTAAAACGCCGTACAAAGAGCAAGGGGCATCACAGGGGATGTCCCGATGCTCTTTATAAGTCATTTTCCATTGTTTGATCACTAAATGGGTCATCTTTCATACCTCTCTCCCATTTTCTTTGGGGTATTCAAGCCATTGGCACTACGATCCGGTTCGGCACCTGCCGCACAGACACATTGTTTTGCACTGCGTAGGCCGCCGCCTTTCCTGCAGCTTCACCCATGGCACAGCAGTTGCCGGTCACACGGTAAGACGCCATAGCCACATGACTGCCGGAAATGCACCGTCCCGCCACCAGCACATTGTGCAGGTCTTTAGGCAGCATAGCCCGGTAAGGGATCTGATAGGGCTTTACATCCCGATTATGCTGCTCGGTGCTGTTGGGAACGTGGATGTCCACATTAAAGGTGGCGGTACACACCCCATCCGGGAACTGCGTGCCGTTTAGCAGATCATCCTGTGTTATGTAGTACTCCCCGATCACCCCCCGGGATTCCCGAACACCCAGCTGGGCAGCCGATGCGATCAGGCTTAAGTTTTTAAAATTCTCGTCAAAGCCCTTGAGTGCTTCAAAC
>JAZUSG010000112.1:0-3909 GCA_045606605.1 Faecousia sp. | reverse complement strand
GAAGGGTTGCCTGTCCAGATCTAGCGCAGGTATCCGTGGCCGCAGCCTGATCATCAACCTTCCCGGCAGCAAAAAGGCAAGCCAGGAAAACATTCTGGCGGTTATCGATCCTGTTTCTCACGGACTGGATATGCTTTACTCTGAAGGCAGCGCAGACTGCGCCAAATAAAAATATGGACCTGTTGCGTATTTTGCAACAGGTCCAGTTTTGTTTCAGTTTAGTTCTGTTTCTGTAACGCACTCATTCTTGATTCGGCCCACCAAATATTGCAGCGCATCCACAACTCTGGGACGAATATCACCACCAATGAGTACATACATAATGTCGTCGCCCATTTTGAGTTGACCTTCATTCAGCCAGACCTTGATATAGTAAATACCCCCCATTTTGTAGGTGTCGGAAATGACGGAATCGACCTTTTCCTGGTCATAGGAAAAGACCATGCCGGTTACTTCCTTGGCGTCCTCTGCACCGTAACGGACTTTCGCCTTGGCGGTCTGGCGGACAGTGCCGTTATGGGTCAGATACATGCCGATTTTCGGCGCAGATTCATGGGCTTTGGCTTCTGCCAGCCATGCGTCAATGGAAGGAATTTCTTTTTTCATTATGAAAACCTCCAACTTGAAAAATAGATCGGCACCTGACTGTGCCTTTTCTTTATTATACCATGAAGCGCAAGCGAAATGGTATAATAGCCATATTTTCCGGTTTCCGGCGAAGCCGGGGAGGAAAATGGCGATAAATTGGTATAATAACTGCTATGCAGTTATTATACCGCATATTTTTAAAAAAGAAAAGAAAAACTGTTGATTTTTGATGATTCTTATGCTATAATTTTACGGTGAAAAAAAGAACCCCCAAATCGTGAGGGTACATAGCCTTTGTGGAGCGGTGGACGAGCCTCTTCCCGAAAGCAAAATGGTAATACGGAAAGTATATCCTTTTGCATTTGGGATGGTTCGTTTTTTTATTATCTTTTTTTGGAGGAACAATATGAAAAAACTGATTTCCTTGCTGCTCGCACTGGTTATGATTATGGGTCTGACCGCGTGCACAACCAAACCGAAGGATGAGACTCCTGCCGTTGACACCGTGATCCTGAAGGAAGCCGACGACAAGATGCTCAACACCTATTCTGCCATCGCTGTCAATCCCGAAGCTCCCTTTGTGGATGCTGACGGCAACGCAGTATCCGGCGTCTATGTGAACACCGCCGGTGCCAATGCTTTGATTCAGTGGCTGCTGAGTGAAGAGGCTCTGAAGATGGCCGGCGAATACGGCTACAAGGAGTACGGCGAGTACCTGTTCTATGTGCTGGAGAATGCTCCCAAGTATACCGGCGAGATTGCCAAGGCTACTGAAGAAACCAAGACAATCCGTCTGTCTACCACTACTTCCGTGAAGGACTCCGGCCTGCTGGGCTACCTGCTGCCCGCTTTCGAGACTGCTTACGGCTACAAGGTAGAGGTCCAGTCTGCAGGTACCGGTAAGGCCATTGCTGCCGCTAAGGCAGGTAATGCCGACCTGATCCTGGTCCACTCCAAGAGCCAGGAAGAGACCTTTGTAAACGACGGTTTTGGCCGTGTGGTGGAAGGTTTCAGCGCTGAGCGCGTTTCCTTTATCTACAACTACTTCGTCCTGTGCGGTCCTTCTGCTGACCCCGCCGGTGCCAAGGCTGCCGCTTCCGTTCTGGATGCTTTCAAGGCGATTGCTGACGGCAAGCATAAGTTTATTTCCCGGGGTGACGGCTCCGGCACCCACACCAAGGAACTGGCTCTGTGGCCCGAGTCCCTGGGCATCACCAAGGAAGCTGATTCTTTCAAGAATTATACCGAGTGGTACGTTTCCGCCAACACCGGCATGGGCGCATGCCTGGTTATGGCTGAAGAAATGGATGCCTATATCCTGACCGATAAGGCTACCTTCCTGACCTTTGTAGCAAACAAAGGTGTTATGGATTGATTTTCCAACAATTATAAAGTAAAATAATCCCGTGGGAGTTCTCTCCTACGGGATTTTCTAAAGAAAGGAGCAGCACACATGAAAACATCCTTGATGAAAGCAATTGAGCTGATTGCGTCCATGGATGCGGAATTGCTGGACATCTTAAGTGTCACTGCGCAAATGAGTCTTCAAAGCTCTATTATTGCCCTTTTGATCGGTCTGCCCATCGGCATTTGGTTGGGAGCTTGCAGATTCCCCGGAAGAAATGTGCTGCTGGTTGCCAACCGGACTCTGATGGGTATGCCGCCGGTTGTTTGCGGTTTGCTATTCTATATGCTGTTTTCCGGTGTCGGACCATTCCGGCATCTGCGGCTATTGTTTACGGTAGATATCATGATTATGGCGCAGGTCGTGCTGATCACACCGATTGTGGTAGGCAATATGGAAACCTATGTGGCCGGCGTTGCTCCGGCTGTTCGGGAAACGGCAAAAGGCCTTGGGCTGAGCGGCACAAAAACCTTCCTGCTTCTGTGCAGCGAATGTATCTACCAGATCATCTCCGCCTATTTACTGGCTTTCTCCCGTTCTATTGCTGAGGTGGGAGCGGTGTCCATGGTTGGCGGGGCAATTAGCTGGAAAACCAATGTCATGACCACGGCTATTATGCAGTATACGAACCGTGGCAATTTCTCCTTGGGCGTGGCGTTAGGGATTATTCTGCTGAGCCTTTCACTGATTGTCAATATTGTAATTTCCCTGCTGCAAAGGAGGCTGAGTCGATGAAGATTTCTCCTTTTTCCAAGACCTATGAAGGTCGATGCGTTCTGGATTTTTCCGGAATTGAATTGCAGCATGGAAGGATCTATGCCATCGTCGGAGCAAATGGCAGCGGAAAATCCACCTTCGCCAAGATCCTTGCAGGGATCTTGCGCCCGGACAAGAGAGACCCGCTGTTCAGCGGTGGTGCAATCGGATATATGCCCCAAAAAAATTACGCCTTCCGTATGAGCACAAAAGCCAATCTTTTATTGAACGGTAATGACATGGCTCGCGCCAATGCCTTGATGGATGCAGTCCATATCAGGCATCTTGCTAACAAACGTGCGGATCGTCTCTCAGGCGGTGAAACCGCCCGAATGGCTCTGGCACGGCTCATGATGAAACAATATGACATGGTCATTCTGGATGAACCGACTGCAGCTATGGATATGGAAACATCTTTGCTGGCTGAAAAAATAATCGTGGAATATGTAAAAAAGACCGGCTGCGCTTTGGTGCTGGTTACGCATAGTTTGCAGCAGGCGCGGCGGATCGCGGATGAAGTACTGTTTTTCCATGAGGGAAGGCTTTTAGAAGTTGGTACTGCCCAGCAGATGCTAACCTCTCCTGAAAAGGATGAAACAAAACGCTTTTTAGAGTTCTATGGATTCTAACTTCCTATTCTATCATATTTATAAATAAACCTGCTAATATTAATCGGATTGCGGTTTCAGGCAAATACGGTGGGCGTGCCGCAAAAAGCAGCACGCCCGCTTTGTCTTACGATTTTTTCTGCATACCTCGGTTAGGCGCGAAGCGTCGAATGGCAAATAATCCAGCTATACAAAGAACTCCGGTCAGAGTGATCCATAATTTGTCGTGAGCCCAAATAACCTGGCAGGTGATGGCTATGATAAACAATTCCAAAATACTTCCAAGGGAAGTATTTATGAGCATTCTTATAAACTTCAGTACCACAGCAAAGGTTAACACGTTGCGAAGGTGGTTGTTTGTATCAAACAGATACCCTTCTACCGTGAACATACGGAAGATCTCTATCGCCAGTGCGACTACAAGAACGGTCATTGTTACCGCAGCAAATATCAGTTTTATAAAGCGGAAAATTTGGCAGAACCCCCTTTTGATTGAGCGCATCGGGCTTCTTGATTTTTTGGTTGAAGATCTGTCTGCTGTTCTGAGCGCAT
>JAZUSG010000111.1:0-3732 GCA_045606605.1 Faecousia sp. | reverse complement strand
TCACAGATCGACATGGCTACGAACCGACTTTCAGCGCCGGCTGCGGCGCCGGTGCAGGCATTGCCTATCTGCAGGGCGGCAAGCTGCACGCCGTAGCACATACCATCGTCAACGCCATCGCCATCCTGTCCGGTACCATCTGCGACGGTGCCAAGCCCTCCTGCGCGGCAAAAATCGCTGCAGCGGTGGATGCAGGCATTCTGGGCTGGGATATGTACCAGGAAAAGCAACAGTTCTACGGCGGTGACGGTATCGTCACCAAGGGTGTGGACAAAACGGTAATCAATGTCGGTCGCCTTGCCCGGGAAGGTATGCGGGAAACCGACAAGACCATTTTGCAGATCATGCTGGATGAATAAAGCGTGGTATGCATTCCCCATCTGCAAATTCAAATATTATCCCAAATCCGTTACCGCCGTACCGGCTATCGGCACGGCGGTAATGCATTTGAGGTGCCCTGTCACAAAAGTTACGTTTAGCCCCCATGAATCTGCAAAATATTTGAATTTTTGTGCTGATTACCGTATTTTGCAAAAAAGCAAGCAGTGCTTGACAACATGCCAAACGCATTGTATTGCTTTTAATTTCACAAAATGCTATAATTATCAAAAAAAGGAAGTGATTTTTTGCTGAGCGATAATATTAGAAAATACAGAAAAGCGAACAACCTTTCTCAGGACGAATTGGCTGAAAAATTGGGCATCACAAGACAAAGCGTCAGCCTTTGGGAAACCGGGCAAACGCAGCCGTCCCTTGACAGTATTGTTGCTTTGGCAAGAATATTTCATATTTCCACAGATGTCTTATTAACCGATCAGGATCCTGTGCCTTCCGTTGAGAGCACCGACAGCACCCCGGCAGTTCCACCGAAAGCGAAAACGCCTATGTCAAATATTATTGGCATTTGTCTTCTTGTTGCTGCTGTCTTGCTGGTCGTTGCCTGGTTGATAATTGAAAACCTGCCGAAGCCGGAAAATAAGGGCGAAATGGGAACAACGGTCTCTACAACATTGCCGGAAGCACCCGAGGATGAGACAGGGGCAACCACTTCCACTACAGCACCGGAGGCAACAGAAGACGAAATAGATCCAAGCGACTCTGCATCCGAACCGACAAATCCCACATCCCCTTCTAAGCCTCCTGAGACAAATGTCCAGAATCTTTATGCATATCTTAAGGACTTTGTGATACAAAATGGTACAATAAACGGCGATTATTGTTATTATTCCAAGTCTGCGGATACCTATGGCGGATATGCTTCGGAATACTTTTCTCTCTATTACTGGGGCGATACCGATAAAGTAGAATTTTGCCTGCATTCTGTTTTGGACGACACATTCAGTATCAATTTTTATTTGTATGTTCCGCAAAGATTTACAGGTGAGTATGAATACATCTCCTCTTATTACTACAGGGATACCGGAGAGCCGCTTTATGAGGCAAAAGGCACCATCAACGCCAGCGAGTTTACTGAAAATTATCCGCTGAATTGCTCAAAATACATCGGCTCCACAGCGCAGCAGAATACTTTTATGGAGATGAGTCGCCAAGGTGTATGCGACCTGCTCAACTGCTTGAGGGAATTTACGGTTGTGGAAAAGCTCGCCTATTCGTTTACGGATTTAGGCTTTACGAATTTTTAAAGGGCAAACGTTGAACGGCCCTTTTAGAAAAACACCGCCATACCGATAATCGGTACGGCGGTGTTTTTTTGACAAATTACAGTTTTTCAAACCAGTAGGGGGTTGCCCAGGCTTTTTCTCCATCGGCGCTGCGCAGCTGCACCCAGAAATAAGGAGAAGCCTCCCGAATATGGGAAATATCGAAGGTTGCATGGGTGATACAGTCTGTCTTTTCCACCTGCTGTGCCTTTTTGTTCAGGTACTTGCTATGAACATACACGCCGAACACCGGGCTGCACTCCACATGCAGGATGTCCCCTTCCAGCCAAATATTTTCGATTTTAGGGCCCGTGGATGCGTAGCAAGCGCCTGTGGTGATGGCCCGGAAAATGGCATCGTAAGTCCGTTCCTCTGCTTTTACCATCACAAAGGACTTGCCATACTCTGCAAAGGGTGTGCCGTCGGCATACTTTCTGTGGCAGTCGTCGGCCGCAATGGGGATCGCCTTGCCACCGGAGCGGAGAAAATACTCGTAAAGGGCGGAATCGTCAGAGAAATTATTAAACATCAGCGCAATGGAGTTGCAAATTTCCATCGCATCAAAATTCTGAATAGCTGCAATATCCGCATTGCACATATTGGACCAGACCGGGTGATTCAAGGTGACGAAAAAACCATCCTTTTTTAGATCTGCCACGGTTTTGTTGATCAGATCATAGTCAAGCGTCATACTTTGAAAGCTGCAGGCCGTATCCGGCTGCGCCGCCAGAGCATTCATATGCACCACCTTGATCTGCCTGCCCTGTTCGTCATTTTGGTTGAAGTCCAGCTCCAGACCGGTTAGAGCAACAAACTTTTCATCGGTGAGATCTGTATGGGGAATACAGCTTCTGTGGTCGGTAAAGGCCACTGCATCATAGCCCAAAGACATATAATATTCTTTCAGCTGCTCCGGGGTGAATTTACCGTCCGAGCAGGTGGAGTGGGTGTGCAGATTGACTTTATAGAGGTTGCCGCTGCGAGGCAGCACTTCAATGATCTCCGGTTTTGGCATATAAAAACGGTCCTCCCTGTTTGATACTTCCAGTATAACAAAAAAGCACAGCCGTTGCAAACAGAAAATCGATCTTGATATAACAAAAACACCACCCAAGCGGGTGGTGTCATTGTTGAGACCGACACTCAAAATGGAACCGGTCGAAAAGTTTGATTTTCTTTATACCCCAATGATATAATATGCATTTTCATTTTCGCACAGCGCAGGAAAAGTCATATATTTAATTCCATTCAATTCGCTATTCTTCCCCGGGTGGTAGTGACCTTGAAAAACGGTTTTGACTTTGCCACTATTCTCTAGAATTGAACGAACACAGACGTCATTAAAGATTCTGTGATTTTCTAATACAGAAGGATCAATATTCTGGTGAATGAAAATATGTGTGTCGCCCGATGCTTCTTTTATAGTCTTTTCAAGGGTATCTATATCTTTTAAAAAAGTATCGGTCCAATCTGAATCACCAGGTTCGTAATGTTTCCCGTTCTTGAAATAACAAGCATCTAAAAATATAAGATTACAAGATTCATTATACAAATTAATCGGTCGACATTTTGTACCTAATATATCATAGAATTCATCAACATTAAATGCAAAAGCATCATGGTTACCCATTAAAACATATATTGGAATTTCGCACTTTGAAAACAAATCAGAAATCCTCTTTAGGTTTTCAACTTCTTTGCTGTGCTCAATTTCTTTATCTATTAAATCACCTAAACAAATAATCACATCACATTTTTGATCGCAAAAAAAGCTCAACGCATTAGATATTCTATTAAAAGCCTCACGGTTATAACGCTTCCCACAAGTAATCTCTGCCGAACTATAATGGGAATCTGTAAATACACCTAATCTCATCTCATCACCGCCTTGGGTATATTATAGCATAAAAGCGGTGGAGGTGCAATACTTATTACTTCTTACTTTCCAAAAATCCCAAATGCGTTTTTAGTGAAGAGTGAAAAGTGAATAGTGAAAAAGTAAAATCCCGAACGCTTTCGCATTCGGGATTTTTGGCTCCCCTTGTTGGACTTGAACCAACGACCTGCGGAT
>JAZUSG010000110.1:0-10034 GCA_045606605.1 Faecousia sp. | reverse complement strand
GCCGAGCGCGCACGATTGGAAATCGTGTATACCCCAAAAGGGTATCGAGGGTTCAAATCCCTCCTTCTCCGCCATAAAATAAACCCCACCTTTTGGTGGGGTTTATTTTATAACAGAGGGATTTGAACCATTAAATGCAACAGTCCGGTGGACTGTTGCCCGCGACGGCTTGACGGAGCGAAACATTTATTTTTGCGTTGCAAAAATGCAATCAAATCCCTCCTTCTCCGCCATAAAACAAAATCCCACCTTTTGGTGGGGTTTATTTTATAACAGAGGGATTTGCGTCATAAAACGCAATGTAAATGGATCGGTACTTTTAGTAGTTCTGTCTTGCTCTTTTCCTGTTTCGGTGCTATAATACGGGCAGCGTAAATAAAGAAAGGATGTTCGCTATGCTTTCTAATTTTCATACCCATACTGTGATGTGCGACGGAAAGAGCACACCGGAAGAAGTGGTACGTTCCGCCATCCAAAAGGGTTTTGATGCCATCGGCTTTTCCGGCCACGGCTTTACCGATTTTGACGCTACCTACTGTATGAAAGATACCGATGATTATATACGGCAGCTAATGGTTTTGCGGGAACAGTACAAAAAGGATATTGATATTTATATTGGTATAGAGGAAGACGCAGCGCACCTGGTGGACAGAAGTAAATTTGACTATATCCTCGGATCTTCCCACTATTTCTATGTAAACGGTCAGTATTATTCCATCGACCACAGTCCTGAGGTATTTCAAGATTGTCTGGATGTATTTGACCATGATATTCTTGCTATGACGGAGAATTACTATAGCCGCTTCTGCAGCTATATTCTCGCAAGAAAACCGGATATCGTCGGTCATTTCGACCTGATCACCAAGTTTGACGAGCTGGGTCAATCCCTGTTTTTGGAAAACCCAGCCTACAATAAGGTAGCAGAGGGCTATCTGGCAGAGGCGGCCAAGAGCGGCTGCATCTTTGAAGTAAATACCGGCGCGATTTGCCGGGGAATGCGAACGACCGTATATCCCAGCGAAAATTTGTTGAATGTACTGAAAAAGTGCGGCGCAAGGCTGATCCTCTCTTCCGATAGCCACGCGGCAAGCACCCTGGATTTCTATTTTGACGAGACAAAAGCCTACCTGCGGGATATGGGTTTTCGGGAACTTTATACCTTTCATAACGGTGAATTTATTCCTTACGAAATTTAAATGGCCAAGCACTCAGCGCCCTGTGCGCTGGGTGCTTGCTGTTTTTCCATACAGGAAGAACAGGCTAAAACTGAAAATTTATGCAAATATTCATTTGATACTTGTATAATTTACAGAAATGTGGTACGATAACGAATAATAATGTTTCTTTGCAAATTACTTGCTTTTTAATAAATAGAGAAGGTTGTGTAGCCTGTGAATATATTAGAAAATATCCAGGGGCACGGAGATCTGACTGGGCTCACTGCAGCGCAAAGGACAGAGCTTTGTCGGCAGATCCGGGCGTTTTTGGTGTCCTCGGTATCCAAAACCGGTGGACATATGTCCTCCAATTTAGGTGTAGTAGAGCTGACTGTAGCCATTGAAACAGTGTTCGATACGGCTGTAGACAGGCTGGTGTTTGATGTGGGACATCAGTCCTATATCCACAAAATGCTCACCGGCCGGCAGGCTGATTTTGCCGGTTTGCGGCAATTCGGCGGTATGGCCGGCTTCCCCAAACCCTCGGAAAGTGATACGGATGCTTTTGTGGCGGGCCACGCATCCAGCTCTGTGTCTATCGCATTGGGTATGGCCCGGGCAAGGACCTTGCAGGGTGAAAAGTATAACGTAGTAGCGCTCATCGGTGATGGCGCGGCTACCGGCGGCATTGCTTTTGAGGGACTCAACGATGCAGCGGTCAGCAACGAACCGATGGTTATTATCTTAAACGATAATGCGCTCTCCATTGATCATAATGTGGGCGGTATGGCATCCCATCTGCGAAATCTGCGTACCAAGGCCCGGTACTTGGGTATGAAGCGGCATACCAAGGATTTTCTGGAGAAAGTCCCCGGTGGTAAGAGCGTTGCCCGGATTCTTCGCCGGATGAAGGCGAAAATCAGAAAAATGCTCCTTCCCGCGACTGTTTTTGAAAGTATGGGCTTTACCTATTTAGGTCCGGTTGATGGCCACGATACGGAAAAGCTGATCCTGCTGCTGCAGACGGCTAAGGAAATGGCGCGCCCGGTGGTGCTCCACGTGATCACCCAAAAGGGGAAGGGCTATGCCCCGGCCCAGGAGCATCCCAAACTGTTCCACGGCATTGGAAAATTTGACCCAGTTACCGGTGAATCCTGTGGCAGCAAGGCGAGCAGTTTTTCGGAAACCTTCGGAGAGACGATGGTAGAGATAGCCGAGAAAAATGACCGGGTTTGCGCGATTACTGCGGCGATGCCCGGCGGAACGGGTCTGCTGGAATTTAAGAAAACCTATCCCAAGCGCCTGTTTGACGTGGGCATTGCGGAGGAACACGCGGTATCTATGGCGGGCGGCCTTGCCAAGCAGGGAATGATCCCGGTGGTGGCGCTGTATTCCACCTTCCTGCAGCGGGCGTATGATATGATCCTGCAGGATATCTGTATGCTGCATTTGCACGTGGTGCTGGCGGTGGACAGAGCGGGTCTTGTGGGTGAGGACGGAGAGACCCACCACGGCATTTATGACGTGGGATTCCTCCGCCATGCGCCCGGTCTTACACTGCTTGCTCCTGCGTCCCGGGCGGAGCTGCGGGATATGCTGCGTTGGGCAGTTGCGGAGCAAAATGGCCCTGTGGCCATCCGCTATCCCAGAGGTGGGGATCGGGGTTATACCGATTCTGCGTGGAGTTTGGATAGCGCTGTGGTTACCCACCGGCAGGGTGGCGCAGTAACCCTCATAACCTACGGTGTGCTGCTGCAAAATGTTATGGATGCGGCAGAGCGTTTAGCTGCAGAAGGCGTGGATGTAACCGTCCTGCGGCTGATGCGCCTTTCTCCGTTACCGCTTCGGGAGCTTTCAGAAAAACTTCCCCAAGATGCTGCCGTTTTCGTGCCGGAAGAGGTTAGCGGCGGCTGCGGAATTTGCCAGGAACTGTCCTGCGGCTTGCAGGTGACCCGCCCGGATTGCAAAGTTCTGGGCATAGATCTTGGGAAAAATTATGTAAACCACGGATCGATGGATCGTCTCTATGACCATTACGGGTTAAGCGCCGAGGCGATCAAAGCATATGTAATGGAGGCGCAAAAAGGTGAAAATTAAGAAAAGACTGGATGTGCTTTTGGTGGAGCAGGGCTATGCGGAGACCCGCACCAAGGCCCAGGCCATTATTATGAGCGGTCTTGTGTATGTGGCAGGACAGAAGGCGGATAAACCCGGTGTGTCCTATGAGGAGTCTGTAGAGATAGAAGTGCGCACCGGCGGTTGTCCTTATGTGAGTCGGGGTGGCCTTAAGCTCGAAAAGGCACTGCGGGATTTCGTTGTGGATCCCACCGGCTTTGTATGCAGTGATTCCGGCGCATCCACCGGGGGATTTACCGACTGTCTGCTCCAACAGGGCGCAAGCAAGGTGTTTGCTATCGATGTGGGATACGGCCAGCTGGATTGGAAGATCCGCTCTGACCCCCGGGTGGTGGTGATGGAGCGTACCAATGTGCGCTATGTAACCCCGGAAATGCTGGGTGAGCCTTTGGATCTTTCGGTGATCGATGTAAGCTTTATCTCTCTGCGGATTGTGCTGCCGGTCATTAAGACCTTTTTAAAACCCACCGGTCAGGTGCTGTGCCTGATCAAACCCCAGTTTGAGGCAGGGAAGGAAAAGGTTGGCAAAAAGGGCGTGGTACGGGATCCTGCGATCCATAAGGAAGTGCTGGATGATTTTGTGTCCCTGACGGAGGAAATCGGCTTTGCCATCCGGGGACTTACCTTCTCTCCGGTGAAAGGTCCGGAGGGTAACATTGAATTTTTGGCTCATTTGAGCCTGAATGACTTACCCGGCATCCGGCCGGATACCGCATCGGTGGTTGCCGATGCCCACGAAACATTGAAGGGATGAATGGAATGAAACGGGTTATTTTAGCGCCCAATCCCTACCGGGATAAACAGTTTGAGACCCTTCGGCAGGCAATGGCAGTGCTGCAAAATGCCGGGATCGAGACCCGCGTATGTCTGCCCTTTGAGGTGGACCGGACTTATGATCTGCCGAAGGATATCCGTTTTAGCCGGATGGACAAGGAGCTTCCCAATGCGGATATGCTGGTCTGTTTCGGCGGTGACGGCACGCTTCTGCATATGGCAAAAACCGCGACCCGCAAGGGAATTCCGGTGTTGGGTGTAAATATCGGCACAATGGGCTTTATGGCAGAGCTGGAGAGCACGGAACTGTCTCAGTTGGCGCGGATCGCCACCGATGACTATACCATCGATAACCGGATGATGCTGGATGTAACCGTCCAGCGGGATCGGGACATCATTTTCCACGATCTGTGCTTAAATGATGTGGCCATCACCAAGGGCGCCGTGGCCAGAATCGTGCATTTGGAAGTACGGTGCGACGGGGTGCAGGCTATGGAGTGCGGTGGCGACGGTATGATCATTGCAACCCCTACCGGCTCAACGGCCTATAGCCTGTCTGCAGGCGGCCCCATCGTAGAGCCGGATGCTCACAGCATTTTGGTGACCCCCATTTGCGCCCACGATGTAGCCAGCCGCTGCATCGTCGTGTCCGACAAACGGACCGTAAATGTGGCGATGACCTACAATCCCAGACGCAATGCCTACCTTTCCGTGGACGGCGGAAAAGCGCTGCGTATGAATATGGGAGATGTGGCAACCATTCGTAAATCCGACCTGTGCACAAAACTGGTGCGCCTGAAGGACCGCAGTTTCTTTGATGTGGTCAATATGAAATTTAAAAACGGGATCAGGTGAGAAAATTGAAAAATCAAAGACAGGCAAAGATCTTGGAGATCATCTCCAATCGTAATATTGAGACCCAGGAGCAGCTGCTTGCTGCTCTACAGGATGCAGGCTTCCGCTGCACCCAGGCGACCATTTCCCGGGATATTAAAGACCTGCGGATCGTAAAAGAGCTGACAAACTTGGGCTCTTACCGGTACGCAACCTCCGCAAATGAGCTCAGCGGTACATTTTCGACCCGGCTCAATACCATTTTTCGGGAGTGCGTTGTGAGCTTTGACTATGCCCAGAATATCATCGTTGTGCGCACATTGCCCGGACTTGCCTCTGCTGCAGCTTCCGCGATCGATGCGATGAATATGAGCGCGGTGGTGGGCAGCCTTGCGGGCGACGATACCGTGATGATCGTAATGCGTGACACCAATACCGCAGCCACCTTCTGCGGTGAGATCAGAAATTTATTGCACTAAGGAGGGATTTGCGTGCTGAGTCTTCTGCATATTGAGAATATTGCGGTCATCGAGTACGCAGACATTTCCTTTGATGCCGGTTTTAACGTACTCACCGGTGAGACCGGCGCCGGTAAGTCCATCGTGATTGATGCCATTTCCGCCATTTTAGGTGAGCGGGCATACCGGGATATGATCCGCACCGGAACGGAAAAGGCTTTGGTGCGGGGTGTGTTTACGGATGTGCCGGAGATAGCTTGGTTTGCCGAAAACGGCGTACCCTATGACTCCGAAGTGGTGATCCACAGAGAGGTGTACTTAGACGGCAAAAATATCTGCCGGGTAAACGGCGTGCTGGTGACTGTGTCCATCCTGCGGAAGTTGGGCATCCAGCTGATTAACATTCACGGCCAGCACGATTCTGCCGCCCTGTTTGATGAGAATAACCACTTACTTCTTTTAGATGCCTTTGCGGAAAACGAGCCCTTGCGGGATCAGTATACTGCCTTTTTCCAGCAGGTGCTGACGCTCCGCCAGGAGATCCGCCGGATGAGTATGGATGAGAGCGAAAAACTGCGCCGTATGGAGACTCTCCGGTATCAGATCGAAGAGATTGAAAAGGCAGAGTTGGAGCCGGACGAGGATACGGTGTTGGAGCAACGGCGAAAGGTGCTGCAAAATGCGGAAAAGCTAAGCGACGGTATGCACGCTGCGGTTGCCGCCCTGTACGGCGATGACGATACAGACGGCGCAGCAGCGCTGCTGCAGGATGCGGAGCGGGAGCTTGCCCGGCTTTCCCGATATACGGATGCGTTCGCATCTCTCCACGAGCGGGTCAGCGACCTGATGTACCAGGTGCAAGATGCGGCAGAGGAGCTGCGGTCTGCCCGGGATGATTTAAGCTATAGCGGGGATGAGCTGGAGCGGATCGAATCCAGATTGGATGTGCTCCACCGGCTGCGGCGGAAATACGGCGCGACCTGCCAGGATATTTTAGATTACTTAGACCGGGCCAAAACCGAACTGGATGAGATTGAACTTGCCGATGACACGGTAGAAAAACTGAAAAAGAAGCTGTCCCGGGCAGAAGCAGAGGCGGAAAACGCCGCCCTGCAGCTGCGAAAGAGCCGGACGGCGGCGGCAAAGCTGCTCGCGGAGCGGATCTTAATGGAGCTTGCTCAGCTTGATATGCCCAAGGTGCAGTTTGCTTGCCAATTTACGGAGACGGAGCTGGGCGCAAACGGCGCGGACAGCGTAGCGTTTTATATGTCTGCCAATGCCGGTGAGGCCCTCAAGCCCTTAAATAAAGTAGCCTCCGGCGGTGAGCTTGCCCGCATTATGCTGGCGATGAAGAATGTGCTGGCGGAAAAGGACCAGGTGGCAACCCTGATCTTTGACGAGGTGGATACCGGTGTATCCGGCCGCGCAGCCCAAAAGGTGGCGGAAAAACTGCGCAGCGTGGCAAGCAGCAAGCAGGTTCTCTGCGTAACCCACTTGCCCCAGCTGGCAGCGCTTGCCAGCACCCACCTGCTGATCGATAAGCAGGAGCGGGGCGGACGCACCTACACTACGGTTACGCCTTTGGATGTAGAGGGTAGAAAACGGGAGCTTGCCCGGATTATCGGCGGTGCAAACATTACTGAGACCACCCTCAAGAGCGCCGAGGAAATGCTCCGGGGCTGACCCTTGACAAATAGGAATGTTTTTGTTAGGATATCTGTAACTTAAAACGCGTTGATGGGATGATTTAAGCAATTTCCTTGCTAACAGAGAGCTGCCGGGTGGTGCAAGGCAGTACGGGATTTGCAGAAGCTACCTCCCGGAGCGGCTTTCCTGAAACAGCAGTAGGGAAGGACGGGTGCGCCCGATATTGCGCCGGCGTTTCATACGCCATAAGGGTATAGCTGTGAGGCTATGCCGATTCAGAGGTGGTACCGCGTATTTTACGTACTCTGTCCGTTTGGACAGAGGGCGTTTTTTTAGTAAGGAACGAATATGGACAGTAGAAAAAAAGGAACGCTGTATGTTTTTATGGCAGCAGTTCTATATAGCATCGGCGGACTGTGTATGAAGGTGATCCCCTGGAACGCCGTGGCAATTAACGGCGCAAGAACGGGGATCGCGTTGGTTGTGATCGGACTATACTTGGTGGCAACCAAACATAGGTTGCGCTTTAACCGCTATATCGCATTGGGCGCAATTTCCGTATTTGCTACCAACTTATTGTTTGCCCTTGCCAATAAGATGACTACGGCGGCAAATGCCATCGTGCTGCAGTTTACGGCGCCAATATTTGTGATCGTGTGTTCCGCGCTCTTTTTTCGTAAAAAACCGGTCAAGCTGGATCTTGCAGCCTGCGCGGTGGTGTTTAGCGGTATCGTCTTTTTCTTTGTGGATAGCCTTTCTGTGGGCGGCGGTTTGGGTAATCTTTTCGCGCTCATATCAGGCCTTTCCTATGCGATCGTATTTATGCTCAACGAGCTACCGGATGGCGACCCCATTTCCTCTATATTTTGGGGCGACATTCTCTCCGCGGTTGTGGGTCTGCCGTTTTTGCTGCAGGAAACGGACTTTTCTGCCGTGCCGGTGATCAGTATTTTGGTGCTGGGCATTTTCCAGGTTGCCTTGGGCTACATTTTCCTCACCATTGGTCTGCGAACCACCCCGGCAGTTACAGCAAGCTTGGTGTCCGGCATTGAGCCGGTTTTAAATCCGGTACTGGTGGCGATCTTTTATGGAGAAAAAGTGAGTGCTTTTGCCATTGTTGGCGCATTCATTGTGATTGCAGGTGTGCTTACCTACAATGTATTAAAAGGAAAAGAAATGAAAATTAGGAATATAAAGGAGAACGAAAATGAAACTGTATGACGAGCTGGTTGCCCGTGGCCTGATCGCTCAGGTAACCAATGAAGAAGAGATCCGGGAAATGATCGATAACGGCAAAGCGGTATTCTATATTGGCTTTGACCCCACTGCCGATTCTCTGCACGTAGGCCATTTTATGGCTCTGTGCCTGATGAAGCGGCTGCAGATGGCAGGCAATAAGCCCATCGCGCTGATCGGCGGCGGCACGGCTATGATCGGTGATCCCTCCGGCAGAACCGATATGCGTTCTATGATGACCGAGGAGACCATCGCCCACAACTGCGAGTGCTTCAAAAAGCAGATGGAGCGGTTTATCGAGTTTGGCGAAGATAAGGCTATGATGGTCAACAACGCCGACTGGCTGATGAAGCTCAACTACATCGACTTCATCCGGGAGATCGGCGGCTGCTTCTCCGTAAACAATATGCTCCGGGCAGAGTGCTTTAAGCAGAGAATGGAAAAAGGCCTGAGCTTCCTGGAGTTTAACTATATGCCTATGCAGTCTTACGATTTCTACTACCTGTACCAGAAGTACGGCTGCAATATGCAGTTTGGCGGTAACGACCAGTGGAGTAATATGCTGGGCGGCACCGAGCTTATTCGCCGGAAGCTGGGTAAGGATGCCCACGCGATGACCATCACCCTGCTCCTCAACTCCGAGGGCAAGAAGATGGGCAAGACCGCCAAGGGCGCCGTGTGGCTGGATCCCAATAAGACCACACCCTTTGAATTCTATCAGTACTGGCGGAATGTGGAAGATGCCGATGTGCTTAAGTGCATCCGTATGCTCACCTTCCTGCCTTTGGAACAGATCAATGAGATGGACTCCTGGAAGGGTGCCCAGCTGAACACTGCCAAGGAGATCCTGGCTTATGAGCTGACCAAGCTGGCCCACGGCCAGGAGGAAGCCGATAAAGCCCAGGCAGCGGCAAAGGCCTTGTTTGCCGGTGGCGGAGATGATGCCAATATGCCCACCACCGAACTGTCTGCAGATCAGCTGATCGACGGCAAAATCGGTATTTTGAATCTGATGGTTGCCTGCGGTCTGGCTCCCTCCAATAAGCAGGCGCGCCAGCTGGTAGAGCAGGGCGGCGTTCTGGTCAACAACGAGAAAGTTCCCTCTGCCCAGTTTGCAGTTACAGAAGAGATGCTTCGTGAGGGTGTCAAGATCCGTAAGGGTAAAAAGGTTTTCCACAAGGCAATCCTTGCATAAATCATAAGCGGTGCTTCGGCACCGCTTATTTTGCTGGACTTTTCTGGGAAATCGGTTATAATGAATGCGTATACATAGACATATGGAGGTTATCCTTATGAAGCTAAATACCAAACGCACCATTTTTGTGGGCTTTGCATTCTTCCTCATTTTGGCATTTTGGCAGGCCTATGACAGCATCATCCCCTTGATTCTTACTAATAAATTCGGTATGTCCCAGTTCTGGTCCGGTGTGATTATGGCGCTGGATAATATTTTGGCGCTGTTTTTGCTGCCATTGTTTGGCACTTGGTCCGATAAGTGCAAGCGCAAGAGCGGTCGGCGCACCCCCTTTATTCGGGTGGGTACCATTGCTGCAGCGGTTCTGCTGATCGCACTGTCCTTTGCGGATATGGCCCAACTGAAGAACATCGAAAAGGTCTCTACTGTGGACGATCCCGTGGCGCTGGGTATTATTTATGACAGTCAGGCGGATAAAGAGATCGTAAAACCCAATAAAGAAACCGCAACCCTGACCGAGGAGCATTTTATTCTCTCCGAGGAGATCTCCCGGGAAGATTTTGTAAACATTAAGAGTGTAGTGAAAGACGAAAACGG
>JAZUSG010000109.1:0-11858 GCA_045606605.1 Faecousia sp. | reverse complement strand
TAGCCAGGGTCATAACAACATCCTGGTACAGAGGTTCACCCTGAGAACCAGGTTCTTTTGTGCGGTCCAAAACAGCGATCTTCTTAGCAGTTGCGGGGATAGCAGCCAGCAGATGCTCAGCGCTCCAGGGACGGAACAGGCGGACCTTAACCAGGCCGACCTTCTCGCCGTGGGCATTCAGGTAGTCGATCACTTCTTCTGCTACGTCACAGAAAGAACCCATGCAGACGATCACGCGGTCAGCATCGGCAGCGCCATAGTAGTTGAACAGCTGATAGTTGGTGCCCAGCTTCTCGTTGACCTTAGCCATATACTTCTCGACCACTGCGGGCAGGGCGGTGTAGTACTTGTTGCAGGACTCACGGTGCTGGAAGAAAATGTCATCATTTTCGTGAGAGCCGCGCATTGCAGGGCGCTCAGGATTCAGAGAGTGCTTGCGGAATGCATCCACAGCGTCCATATTGACCATTTCCTTCAGATCTTCGTAATCCCAAATAGCGATCTTCTGGATCTCGTGGGAGGTACGGAAACCGTCGAAGAAGTTAATGAAGGGAACGCGGCCTTCGATGGATGCCAGGTGAGCAACAGCGCCCAGGTCCATAACTTCCTGCACGTTGGACTCAGCCAGCATAGCAAAGCCGGTCTGACGGCAAGCGTAAACGTCGGAATGGTCGCCGAAGATGTTCAGTGCCTGAGTAGCGACGGTACGGGCGGATACGTGGAATACGGAGGGCAGCAGCTCGCCGGCGATCTTATACATATTGGGGATCATCAGCAGCAGACCCTGAGAAGCGGTGTAGGTGGTGGTCAGGGCACCGGCGGCCAGAGAGCCGTGGACAGTACCGGCAGCACCGGCTTCGGACTGCATCTCAACGACCTTAACAGTGTCACCGAAGATGTTCTTACGGCCTGCAGCAGACCACTGGTCAACATAGTCGGCCATAGGGCTGGAGGGCGTAATGGGGTAGATGCCAGCAACCTCGGTAAAGGCATAGCTGACGTGAGCGGCAGCAGTATTGCCGTCCATAGTCTTAAACTTTCTTACCAAAATAATTACCTCCTAAAGTAATCAAACTTTAACCCACATATCATACCACCTAAACTTTGATTTGTAAAGGGAACAAGCAGGATATTCTGCGAAAAAACAAAAAGATTTTTTATATTTTGCCGAACGGTGACTGAAAGGCAGAAAAAAGAATTGAGTTTTTTTGGAAGATGGAGTATGATGTAAAAAATGGTTTACAAGGAGGTGTCCGGCTTGATCTGTAGTGTGAAGACTATGGGTGTCAGCGGAATCGAGGGCAATTTGATCACTGTGGAATGTTATATTTCCAACGGTCTGCCCGGATTCGATATTGTAGGGCTTCCGGATGCTGCGGTAAAAGAGGCCCGGGAACGGGTGCGTGCTGCGGTAAAGGTGAGCGGTATGAAATTCCCATCCAGCCGGATCACCGTGAATTTGGCACCGGCCAGTTTAAAAAAGGCCGGTACGCATTATGACCTTCCGATCCTGCTGAGCATTATGGCTGCCAGCGGTATGGTGAAACGCCCCACATCCTCCAGCGCGTTTTTAGGCGAAGTGAGCCTGGATGGCTGTATCCGCAGTGTATCCGGTGTCCTGCCTATGGCCATCGCCGCCAAGCGCGCCGGGGTGGAGACAATCTATGTCCCCGCGGAAAATGCCAAGGAAGCGACCCTTGCCAGAGGCCCGGCAATTATCCCGGTACAGACCGTCCGGGAGCTTTGCGATGCCTTAAACGGCGATATCCAGCTGCAGGAAGAGCCTGTTTGGATTCCGGAAAAGCAGGAAGAATCCGGTTTGGATTTTAAAGATGTCCTGGGACAGGAAAATGTAAAACGAGCTATGGAAGTTGCCGCAGCCGGTGGACACAATATTCTGCTGGTTGGCCCTCCAGGCTCCGGTAAGAGTATGCTCAGTAAGAGACTACCCTCCATTTTGCCGGATATGGTTTGGGAGGAAGCGCTGGAAGTTACCCAGATCTATTCCGTTATGGGAATGGTTTCCGCAAAATCTCCTCTGATCACGAGAAGACCCTTCCGCAGTCCCCACCATACGGTGTCCAACGCAGGACTTGCCGGTGGCGGTACAAACCCCCGCCCAGGGGAGATCTCCCTTGCCCATAAGGGAGTGCTGTTTCTGGATGAGCTGCCGGAATTCCATAAGGACACCCTGGATATGATGCGCCAGCCTTTGGAGGACGGAAAAGTTACCATTTCCCGGGTTACCGGTACGGTTACATACCCCTCGGAATTTATGCTGGTGTGCGCTATGAACCCCTGTAAATGCGGCTGGTACGGCGATCCTTCCGGCAAATGCACCTGCACGGAAAATGCGGTCAATGCTTACCGCAGCCGGATCTCCGGTCCGCTTTTGGACCGCATCGATATCATTATGGAAGTACCTGCCGTAAATTTTGAGGATCTGCGCAGCCGTCAAGAGGCAGAGCCGTCCAAATCCATCAAAGATCGGGTCAACCAGGCGAGAATCCGTCAGCATAAACGTTATGGGAATATGAGCGGGATGAGCAATGCCCGTATGGGCCCCGGTGAACTTAGGACATACTGTAAATTAGATGCAGAAAGCGAAATGCTGATGCGGCAGGCTTTTGATGCCTTTGGACTTACCGCCAGAAGCTATGACCGCATTCTGAAGGTGGCCAGAACCATTGCGGATTTGGAAGAATCGGAGCAGATCACTGCGGCGCATATTGCGGAGGCGATCCAGTACCGCACTGTGGAACTATGAGAAATGAGGGATAGTATTTTGAAAGAGATTTTCTTGTTAAAACTTGGTGAAATTGTACTAAAAGGCGCAAATAAGCGCCAGTTTGAGGATAAATTGCGGCAGAATATTCGCCGCAGAATGAAGCCTTACGGCAATTTTGATGTGTATCTTATGCAGTCCACGGTTTATGTAGAGCCTATGGATGAGATGGCAGATGTGGACGGCGCATGGGAAGCTTGCCATGCGATTTTCGGCCTGGTCAGCCTGTGCCGCAGCCGTGCCTGTGAAAAGGATATCGACAGCATTTATAACACCATCGAAGCCTATTTGGGTGATGAACTGGATATTGCTCCCTCCTTTAAGGTGGAGTCCCGCCGTTCCGATAAGCGATTCCCCCTGACCTCCATTGAGATTTCCCGGGAGATCGGTGGCAGATTGGCAGAGGCCCATCCTACCTGCCAGGTGGATGTGCACAAGCCGGCATACACCGTTTTTGTGGAAGTGCGGGATTTGGCAGCCTACGTTCACGGCCCGGCTGAGCCCGGCGCAGGTGGACTGCCCACCGGCGTTGGCGGACGGGCAATGTGTCTGCTCTCCGGCGGTATCGATTCTCCCGTTGCGGCCTATATGATCGCAAAGCGGGGCGTAGAGGTGGAGTGCTGCCACTTCTTCTCCTATCCCTACACCTCCCAGCTGGCTAAAAATAAGGTGCTGGAGCTTGCGCGACTTGTTACCAAGTACTGCGGCAGAATGACGGTGAACATCGTCGGGTTTACACAGATTCAGGAAGCCATCCGGGATAACTGCCCGGAAGAGTTCTTTACGCTGATTATGCGGCGGTTTATGATGGAAATTTCCCAGCGGATCGCCCAGCAAGACGGCTGCAAGGCGCTCATCACCGGTGAGAATCTGGGTCAGGTGGCCAGCCAAACGATGCAGGCTATGGCTGTTACCGGCGCGGTGGTGGACATTCCTATCTTTATGCCCCTCATCGGTATGGATAAAGAAGAGATCGTTACCATAGCCCGTAAGATCGGCACGATGGAGACCTCCGTTCTGCCCTACGAGGATTGCTGCACGGTCTTTACTCCCAAGCACCCCAAAACAAAGCCCACCATCGGTCAGCTCATAAACGCAGAGAAGAATCTGGATCGTGAGGCGCTTATTCAGCAAGCGCTGGAAACAGTTGAGAAGATTACGGTGAAGTATGATGACGAGCCTTTCCTGTGATGTACTAAAAGCCCTTACCGGGAAAACGCTGGTTACTGCAGAAAGCTGTACCGGTGGCGGCATCGGCGCAGCGCTGACGGCCATCCCCGGCAGCTCCCGGGTGTATAAAGGCGGCATTATTTCCTACACGAATTGGGTCAAAAACCGAGTCTTAGGTGTTCCGGAAGAACTTTTGGAGCAGTTTGGCGCAGTTTCGGAACAGGTTGCCAAAGCAATGGCAGAAGGAGCGCGGGAAAAGCTGCAGGCAGATGTAGCGATCTCCGTAACCGGCCTTGCCGGCCCGGATGGAGATGATCGGGAAACACCGGTCGGTACGGTGTTTGTCGGCTATTGCGATGAAGAGAAATCCTATGTAAGACACTTTTGTTTTGCGGGAAACCGGGAGCAGGTGCAGAAAGAAGCAATCTGCGCTGCCCTGAGGATCGTCCTGCAAAACAAGTAATTAAACAAAATACCCGCAAAGCGGTGTTCCGTTTTGCGGGTATATCGTTATACATACGGAAATAATACTTGCATTTTTGTAATTCTATGCTATAATAAGCAAAAATCATTTCAGGAAGGAGACCCCTTTGTAATTATGGACGACGGTGACAGTTATCCCGCGAATCCTCCGTTATTTTACGAAATAGTTCAGGCGAAGCGTAGTCCTTATCTGTTGATGTAGGGCATAGGCTTTGCCTTTTTGTGCTTTTTTTCACGGTTTTTTATAAAAATTTGGAGGAATTTAAGGATAATGAATAATATTTTCTTGATGATATGTTTGCAGATAGCACTCATCGCGCTAAACGCAATATTTGCCTGTGCAGAGATCGCAGTGATCTCTATGAATGATACAAAGCTTGCCAAATTGGCAGCCGAGGGTGATAAGCGGGCCGTTCGGCTTGCAAGACTTACCAATCAACCTGCCCGTTTCCTGGCGACCATCCAGGTGGCCATCACCCTGTCCGGATTTCTGGGTTCTGCATTTGCTGCAGAGAACTTTGCCGGTATGCTGGCAGATTGGCTGCTGAGTTTGGGTGTTCCTATGACAAGAGATGTGCTCAACTCCATCGCAGTTGTTGTGATCACAGTTATCCTGTCTTATTTCACCCTGGTCTTTGGCGAACTGGTACCCAAGCAGGTGGCGATGCGAAAGGCGGAATCTTTGGCGCTGGGTATGTCCGGCCTTATCAGTGCGATCTCTAAGATCTGCGCGCCTCTCGTAGGCCTTTTGACTCTGTCCACCAACGGCATTCTCCGCCTTCTGGGTATTGACCCCAACGCCCAGCCGGAGGAAGTCAGCGAGGAAGAGATCCGTATGATGGTGGATGCCGGCAACGAAAGCGGCACCATTGACAACGAAGAGCGTGAGTTTATCCAAAATGTTTTTGAGTTTGACAATCTCCCTGTGGATGACATCATTACCCACAGAACCGATGTTACCTTCCTGTATTTGGAGGATAGCTTAACTGTTTGGGATCAGGCTATTTCCGAGACCCGGTATACATACTACCCGGTATGTAACGAAACACCGGACCAAATCGTGGGTGTGCTCAATACCAAGATATACTTCCGTATGAAAGATAAGACTAAGGAAGCGGTTATGGAACAGGCGGTTACGGACGCATACGTTGTGCCGGAGACCTTGAAGGCTGACGTTTTGTTCCGCAATATGAAGAAGGAACACGAGCAGATTGCTATCGTGCTGGATGAATATGGCGGAATGAGCGGCATCGTTACCATTAAGGATCTGATCGAAGAACTGGTCGGCGATCTGGAAGACGATGAACTGCCGGAGGAAACAATTGAGCAGATTCTGAAATTGGAAGAAAATGTATGGCAGGCAGACGGCAGCGTGATGCTGGAAGAGCTTTCCGAAGCTTTGGAAATGCCCTTGGAATCCGAGGAGTATGACACCCTCAACGGTCTGATTTTCCATCATTTAGGCACGTCTGCCGAGGTGGATTCTCGTGTGGAGCTGCCCGGATTGCAGATCTGTGTTACCAAGATTCACAACTATCAGGTGGAAACGGCGATCATCCGCAAGGTGCCGGTAGCTGTAGAGGAAAAACAGGCATAACACCTAACTAAAAACAGTTGAAAGCCCAGCGCGATCTGCGCTGGGCTTTAGCTTTGTAGAAAAAACATGGGGAGCAAACGCTCCCCATGCCGACCCGCTTTAGCCGTATGCGTCCGATTATGACCTGCACCAATAGGCAGGTGGGTTGTCGCTCCGGGCCTTCGCTGCTCCCAACGTCCACCATATGTCAAAGCATAGGCGGGAGGTCTGCAATCCGACCGGGAAGTCAAGCATCCCTATTAATAAATGTGGGTCCAACAAGACACATTACGCACCAAGCAGGAAGCGGACTTACTCTTCGTCGTCTTCCTCGTAGAGCTGCTCCATAATGAGCGCGTAGACGGCTTCCAGTTCGGCTTCGTCTTCAATGGCGCATAGAACAGGCTCCTCCTCGTCCTCTTCCACAGACTTCAGAATACTGACTTCCAGCTCCTCGGAAGCATCATCCGTTGCCGGTGTAACGGCTAAATAGATAGCGCCGTTATATTCCAGGGTGGTCAGGATCTCCAGCTCAAATTCTGTGCCGTCCTCATCCACAATGGTCATAAAATCAGAGCCGTATTCGTTAGACATAGCTCGCACCTCCGTAATTTGTTATGCCTATATTCTAACGGCAAACCGTGAGAAAATCAAGTGTAATTGGGCGTTTGGCTTTATTATAACCTGCATCTTTTCGTTTATGTGTAAGGATATTTCTATCTTTTCGGGAAACAATCCATCAAATGGGCATAATAGAGGGTAGGAAAAGTCATTTTATGCAAATTAGGTCTTTCGTTTTGGCAAGTATTGTGCTATAATGATATGAGTCGTAGTATGCACATATACTACCTTTAGTGTGAATGATCGGCCATACCGACCTTTGTCGGAACCATGGAGGGTATACAATTATGAACGACGAAAAGAAGAATCAAAAGGATATGAACCGTCAGGACTGGCGTCCCCACTGGAGTATAGGCTCTGCCCAACGGGTGATTTCCGTTGCGCTGTCTGTCCTGAAGGTACTGGCAGGGGCGCTGGTAACAGTGCTGCTGATCGGTATTGTCTGCGGCTTTGTGTTTGTGGGCATATTGGGCGATTACCTGCAGGAGGATATTCTGCCTATGGCAGGTATGAATATCGAGGATGTGGATATCGATAAAAACTCCTATATGTACTATGTGGACCAAAACGGTGATATCCAGGTCTATCAGCAAATCTTTGCAACCACCAGCAGCAAGTGGGCCGATTTGGAGGATATCCCCAAGGATCTGGTTCACGCTGCCATTTCCATTGAAGATAAGCGATTCTACAGCCACCAGGGTGTTGACTGGGTAACCACCATTAAGGCGTGTGCCAGAATGTTCTTTGGCGATGACTCAGTGGGCGGCTCCAGTATTACCCAGCAGCTCATTAAGAACCTGCTGCTGTTTGAAGATGAATCTGCCGACGATGTTACGGTGCAGCGTAAAGTGCTGGAGATTTTCCGGGCCTTGCAGCTGGAAAAGCGGTATCACAAGGATACCATTATGGAGATGTACCTGAACTGTATCTATTTGGGTCAGGGCTGCCGGGGCGTTCGCAGTGCTGCGGAAACCTACTTTGGCAAGGAACTGGAACTGCTGACCACCGCTGAATGCGCAAGCCTTATCAGCATCACCAATTCTCCCACCTATTATGACCCCTATCAGAACTTTGAAAATAACAAAAAGCGGAAGGAAGACGTGCTTTGGGCTATGCGGGAGTACGGCTGGCTGGAGGAAGATGCCTATCAGGAAGCCATCGCCCAGGAGCTGGTACTCAAACTCGGCGTGGATGACGAAGATCGCCTGGCCTCCTGTGACAATGAGACCTGCGATTACCGGGGACAAGTGAAAACCTTCCGGAAGAATGGAGGCAATTATTACTGCCCCAAGTGTGATACCCAAACGGCAGTACTGAAGGATAATTCCAAGGATGTTTATACTTGGTTCGGCGATACCGTCTTGGAAGATGTAGCTAAAGCTATGGCCAAGGAGGCTGGATTCCAGTGGAACACCTCTACCCGCGAAATGATGATGCAGCAGATCCAAAAGGGTGGCTACAGCATCTATACCACCTTCAATAAACAGGCCCAGGACAGTGTGGATGCTACCTATACCGACCTTTCCAAGATCCCGGATACCCAGGGCGGTCAGCAGCTGCAATCCGCCATCGTCCTCATCGATAACCGTTCCGGCGATATTGTGGCAATGGCCGGCGGTGTAGGCGAAAAGATCGTCCACGACGATTGGAACCGGGCGACCGACTCTGAGCGGCAATCCGGCTCGTCCATTAAGCCTCTGACGGTGTATGCGCCTGCATTTGAGTCCGGTGCCATCACCCCGGCTACGGTCATTAAGGACTTGCCCATCAATTACGATAATAACAGCGCTTACCCCTTTAATGATACCCGGGATTATTCCTATGCCCGTACCATTTACCGGGCGGTAGTCCGTTCTGTTAACGCAGTTGCGGCCAATACTCTGGAAAAATCCGGTACCAACTATGCCTATAAGTTTGCAACGGAAAAATTCCGCATGTCCACTTTCGTTGAGCAGTATGTGAGCGGAGACGGAAGGATCAGTAGTGATATTGGTGTTGGCCCCCTGGCGCTGGGCGCCCAAACCATCGGTGTTACCGTGCGGGATATGGCAAGTGCTTTTGCAACTTTTGCCAATGAAGGTGAGTACCGCAGAGGCAGAACCTTTACTAAGGTTTATGACAGTAACGGCAATCTGATTTTGGATAATACCCAGGAATCTGAGCAGATCCTCAGCCAAAAGACTGTGGACTATATGAACTACTGTTTGACAGCGGCTACCAACGAAGGTACCGGTACAGAAGCAAACCTTCTCAACGCTTACGGTGTTACCACTGCCGGTAAGACCGGTACGTCCGGTGACAATAAAGACCGTTGGTACTGCGGCTACACCGGTTATTATACCGCTGCAGTTTGGTGCGGATTTGACGATCCGGAACCCATTAAATGTATTAACGTCAATAACCCTGCGGCCTACCTGTTCCGGCAGGTGATGGGACCCCTCCATTCCGGCAAGGGCGATATTCTGCTCTACAGCGGCAACAGAATGCAGACCGTGAATATTTGCCTCAGCTCCGGCAAGATCGCTACAGAAGCCTGTACCCACGATGTGCGTCTGACCTCTCCGTTGCAGCCGGATGATTTTATCGTGACCAGTACCGCGGCAGTCTACCCGGAGGATATGCCCAAGGAGACCTGTGATAAGCATGTTTTGGTGGATTATTGCTCCGGTGGCGGTGTGGCAACTGAGTGGTGCAAGCACTTTGCGGAGAGTTCTTCTTCGGCTAAGATCACCCAAAAGAGTCTTGTGAAACTGACCCAGGATGAGATCAATGAAATGCTCCTGGCAGAGCCTTATGCGCTGTACCGGGATTATCTGCGAAATGACTATGTCTATTTCCTCAATGCTGACGGAACCCCTGGTCGGTTTAAGGGTATTAAGAATAACTTAAGCCAAAGCGTCAGCGCACCTTACAAGGTATGTCCTGTCCACACCCAGCAGGCATGGGAGCAGCAGGCGGGATAAATAAACGAGAAATATTAGCCAAAGCGGTCATTGGACCGCAGCAAATGAAGGAGAAACAGATGATTTGGATTTCCGACCAGTGGAAAGAGTATGAAGTGTTGGATACTGCAGCCGGTGAGCGGTTGGAGCGGTGGGGTAAGTATATCCTGGTGCGTCCGGACCCGCAGGTCATTTGGGATACCCCCCACATTGACCCTTCCTGGAAGCGGTACGATGCCCGTTATGTCCGTTCCTCTACCGGCGGCGGCCGCTGGACAGATCATAAGCTGCCGGAATTTTGGCAGATCCATTACAAGGATTATCTTACTTTTAACGTTAAACCTATGAATTTTAAGCATACCGGTGTATTCCCCGAGCAGGCAGCCAACTGGGATTTTATCCGGGAAAAGGTGGCTTCTGCCGGCCGTCCCACCCGTGTGCTGAACCTGTTTGCCTACTCCGGCGGCGCTACCCTTGCGGCAGCTGCCGGCGGTGCAGAGGTATACCACGTGGATGCCTCTAAGGGTATGGTCTCCTGGGCAAAGGAGAATGCGGTGGCATCCGGTTTGGCTGACCGCCCCATCCACTGGATCGTGGACGATTGTGGCAAATTTATCCAGCGTGAGATCCGCCGCGGTCGCCGGTATGACGGCATTATTATGGACCCGCCCAGCTATGGCCGGGGTCCCAGCGGTGAAATTTGGAAAATGGAGACCAGCTTCTATCCCTTCCTGCAGGAAGTGTGCAAGCTGCTGACGGATAATCCGCTGTTTGTGATCATCAATTCCTATACCACAGGCCTGGCTCCCTCAGCGGTGGGTTATGCCTCTGACGTGGTATTTGGCTCGGGTCACGGCGGCAGCACCGCAGTAGGGGAGTTGGGACTTCCGGTGCGCTCCACCGGACTGGTTTTACCCTGCGGCGCAACCGGTCGCTGGACACCCTGATCGGAGGTGCGGCATTGAGTTCAACGATTTTGGCAGAGCATTTGACCTATGCGTATCCGGGCGAAGAGGATATGCCCGGTGTTGCCGTATTTGAAGATTTGAATTTAACTGTGGAGCAGGGGAGCTTTGTAGCGATCCTGGGTGCCAACGGCTGCGGAAAATCCACATTAGCCAAGCATTTTAACAGCATTTTGCTGCCCAGCGGCGGCAAAGTGTACGTAAACGGTATGGACACCTCCGACCCGGAGAAGTTGATCGCTGTTCGCAGAACGGTAGGTATGGTATTCCAAAATCCGGACACCCAGATCGTTGCCAATGTGGTGGAAGAGGACGTGGCCTTTGGCCCTGAGAATCTGGGTGTAGCCGCCCCTGCCATCCGGCAGAGAGTAGATTACGCCCTGAAGCAAGTAGGTATGTATGCCTATCGGGGTCACGCACCCCATCTGCTCTCCGGCGGTCAGAAGCAGCGTGTTGCCATTGCCGGTGTGATCGCAATGGAGCCGAAGTGTATTGTGCTGGATGAGCCTACGGCGATGCTGGACCCCAAAGGTCGCCGGGAAGTGATGGAAACCATCCTGAAGCTGAACCGGGAAAAGGGCATTACTGTGGTGCTGATCACCCACCATATGAACGAAGCGGCCCAGGCCCAGCGCGTGGTTGTGCTACACAAAGGCCAGATCGCTCTGGACGGCACGCCTGCGGAGGTTTTCTCCCAGGTGGAAAAGCTCCACGATATGGCACTGGCAGCTCCGGAGACGGTGGAACTGTGTTATAGCTTAAATCAGCAGGGATTTCAGTTACCCTTAGACCGACTTAATACAGAAGAATGTGTGCAGGCACTTTATGAATCTTTGAAGGCCTGACTCACTGGAGGTTAGAAAATTGGCACCTATTTTGCAGGTCAAAGACCTACAACATACTTATAGTGTGGGAACACCTTTTGAGCATATTGCCTTAAAGGATGTGTCCTTCTCCGTACAGCGGGGAGAATTTATCGGTGTGATCGGCCATACCGGTTCCGGTAAATCCACGCTTATGCAGCATTTAAACGGACTGTTGAAACCGGATTCCGGCTCGATTTTACTGGACGGTACAGACATTTGGTCCGACAAGAAGTTTACCCGAAAAGCTCGTTTCCGTGTGGGACTGGTATTGCAGTATCCGGAGTACCAGCTTTTTGAGGAGACAGTTTATAAAGATATTGCCTTTGGCCCGAAGAATATGGATCTTCCTGCCGAGGAGATCGATCGGCGGGTGCGGGAAGCGGCTGGCTTTGTGGGTATTACCGATGAGCAGCTACAGCAGTCTCCTTTTGACCTTTCCGGCGGACAGAA
>JAZUSG010000108.1:0-7970 GCA_045606605.1 Faecousia sp. | reverse complement strand
GACAGCCAGACCGTCCTCGGAGAAGGCGGACTGGGAGCGGCCGTAAACGATCTGCAGGAACAGCTCGCGCATAGCGGTGTTGATGGCGTCGCAGACCAGGTCGGTGTTCAGAGCCTCCAGCAGGGTCTTGCCGATCAGGATCTCGGAAGCCATAGCTGCGGAGTGGGTCATACCGGAGCAGCCCAAGGTCTCAACCAGAGCCTCCTGGATGATACCTTCCTTCACGTTCAGGGTCAGCTTGCAGCAGCCCTGCTGAGGAGCGCACCAGCCGATGCCGTGGGTAAAACCGCTGACATCCTTAATTTCCTTGACCTGTACCCACTTACCCTCTTCGGGGATGGGAGCGGGGCCGTGATAAGCACCCTTGGCCACGGAGCACATATGCTGTACTTCTGCACTATAAATCATGGCAAATTTTCCTTTCTTTGTAAAAACGGTTTCCCGTCTTCATATTTTCCGCAAATATTATAATGGTTTCAGGCGAAAAAGTCAATCTATCATGCGAAAAACCTTTATAGGTTCATCGTAAATTTCTTCACGAATTGCCGTATAGCAAAACGCCCTGCAATTATATAAATCACCAGTATAATACCAAAGGCAAAAATGCTTCCAAGAATATTTTTTACATCGGGCGTTTTTTCTAATGTTACCAATTGATAGATCACTAAAAACAAAAAAATCATCATTAACTGCGTGGGATACATCTTATAATGGATCTCACAGCTGTTTCCCTGCCGCAAAAATGTACACCGAAACAGAAATGACATACGACCCCGGACTCTGATAAAAGAAACACCTCTATTGTGTTTTGGCGGAATATGTATGCGACATTGAAACGAATTTTCATCTTTTAGGGTACCGTTATTCATATCGATCCGGTGCAGCAGTTCCTCATAGGAACCGGGAAACACTACCGTACCTGCAGGAATAAATAAATTCTTCATTTCGTGCCCCCCTTTTTAATTCGAGTTTATCACATTTTTCGTGAATGCGCAAGATTTTGCGCTGTATGAAAGTGAAACGAACGTGCATACTAAACCCATCACGGAAAAAGGAGGATAAGACAATGGATTGTAAGGCAAACAAGAGCATTGAGTGCACCGTTTTCCAGTGCGCTAACCACTGCGGCGATGCCAACTACTGCGCTCTGGACCGCATTCTGGTTGGTACCCACGAAGGCAACCCCACCATGGATCAGTGTACTGACTGCAAGTCCTTCCGCAAGAAGTAAGTAATATGAGTTGGTTGTCATTGCGAGGAGCGTAGCGACGTGGCAATCTCACGGAACAGGCTTGTTCTTGAGATTCCCACGCCTGCTATCGCAGGCTCGGAATGGCAACTAACTTTTTACATATAGTGGACTTTTTATACGGAATATGTTAAAATACCCCTACCTAATAAAAGGAGTATTACTTATGGATGCAGTTAAACTTTCCGGTTTAGAACCCAAAGCGGTTTTTTCTTATTTTGAACAGCTGTGCGCCATCCCCCACGGGTCCGGCAACACCAAGAAGATCAGCGATTTTATCGTTTCCTTTGCAAAAGATCATCAAATTCCTTATATTCAGGACAACTTAAATAATGTCCTTTTGTTTGGTGCGGGTACTTGCGGATACGAAAACCACGAACCGGTGATCATTCAGGGTCATATGGATATGGTGTGTGAAAAAGACCCAGACTGCCCCATCAATATGGACACCGATGGATTGGATGTTATGTGCGACGGCAGCTATGTATTTGCCAATGGCACCACCTTGGGCGGCGATGACGGTATTGCGGTGGCCTACGCCCTTGCGCTGCTTGCCGATCCCACCATCCCCCATCCCCCGCTGGAAGTCATCATCACGGTAGACGAAGAAACGGGAATGGACGGCGCTGCGGGAATCGATTTATCTATGCTGAAGGGTCGCACTATGCTCAATATCGACTCGGAGGAAGAAGGCATCTTCACTGTGTCCTGCGCCGGCGGCGCAAAGGCCACGCTCTCTTTGCCCGTTGTCCGCCGGGCGGTCTACGGACCTTGCGTAAAGCTCACTGTGGAGGGATTGCAGGGTGGACACTCCGGTGTGGAGATTCACAAAAAACGCGCCAATGCCAACAAGGTGATGGGTGAATTTTTAAGCCGTATTCAAAAGCTGATGCCGGTGTGCATCACGAAGCTGCAAGGCGGCGCGAAAGACAATGCCATCCCCCGCTCCTGTGAGGTAACCTTGGTGGCGCTGGGAATGTACATTGAGCGCATTAACGATATTGCAAGCCAGCTGCAGGAGGAGATCCGCCGGGAGTTTGACGAGCCTGATGTCCGTATTTACGGAGACGATGTGGACGCCTTGGGCGGAAATGCACTGACTTCGGAATGTTCTTCCCAGGTGATCGCTCTGCTGAATGCTGCGCCTAACGGGGTACAGTCCTGGAGTGAGGATATTGAAGGTCTCGTACAGACCAGTCTGAATTTGGGCGTGGTGACCCTGGGCGATCAGCTGAAGCTGACCTGGGCGGTGCGCAGCAGTGTGGAAAAGGAAAAAGCCGATCTGCTTGCAAAGTTAAAGGAACTGGCCGCTTTTTATGAATGTCTGTTGGATATCCGGGGTGAATACCCAGCCTGGGAATACAAAAAGGACTCCCAGCTCCGGGATACGATGGTGCGCGTTTACACGGATATGTATCAGACGAAGCCGGAAGTCGTGGCCATCCACGCAGGCTTGGAATGCGGACTACTCAGTGAAAAGCTGCCGGGACTGGACTGCGTGTCCATCGGACCGAATATGCAGGACATTCATACCAGCCGGGAACGGCTGGAGATCGCTTCTGTCAGCAGGACCTGGGATTTCCTGCTGGAGGTTTTAAAAGCGCTATAAAAATAATACCCACCGAATTTTTTCGGTGGGTATTTCCTATTCTTTGCCGATGCTGGTGATATCGTAGGGCGTGGTCTGGTAAACGAAGTAGTTGAGCCAATTGGAAAACAGAAGATTTGCGTGTCCCCGCCAGCGCACAATAGGCATCTGGGTATCGTCGTCATCCGGATAATAGTTCTTGGGGACGCAAATGGGCAGACCCTGGGATTTATCCCGCAGATATTCCTTTTCCAGGGTGTCGGCATCGTATTCCGAGTGGCCGGTAATGAAGATCTGGCGACCTTTTTTATTGGCAACCGCATACACCCCAGCTTCCTCGGAGGAAGCTAAAATCTTCAGTTCCGGAATCTTTTCAAGGTCCTCCCTGCGGACAGTGGTATGCCGGGAATGGGGTACCCAAAACTTATCGTCAAAGCCACGGAGCAAAATGGAACGGGGGTAATCCCGCTTATGGGGAAATACACCGAACATTTTTTCCGGCAGGGGATACTTGGGAACACCGTAATGGTAGTAAAGACCGGCCTGTGCGCCCCAGCAGATATGCAAGGTGCTATGTACGTGGGTTTTGCTCCACTCCATGATCTGGCACAGCTCCGGCCAGTAATCCACTTCCTCAAAAGCCATATTCTCCACCGGCGCGCCGGTGATGACCATACCGTCAAACTTCCGGTCCTTTAACTCATCAAAAGACTTATAAAAGTTCAGCAGGTGTTCCTGGGCGGTATTTTTCGCTGTGTGGGATTTGGTGTGCATCAGCTCCAAACGCACCTGCAGAGGTGTGTTGCCCAAAAGCCTGCTCAGCTGGGTCTCGGTTACCACCTTGGTAGGCATCAGATTCAGCACCACGATCTCCAGGGGACGGATGTCCTGGGTAACCGCCCGGTCTTCCGGCATAACGAATATATTCTCCTGCTGCAGAACCGCTGCGGCAGGCAAGTCATTGGGAATTTGAATGGGCATCTACCGTACCCCCTTTCTATTTCTCCCTATTCTACTAAAGAAATCCTCCTTTGTCAATTCTCTTGAAAGATATGCAAATCCGCACCGGGATAGTAGTGCTGCAGGATGGTTTCGTAGGTGTTGCCGGCTACGGCCATGGCCTCTGCCCCGTACTGACTCATACCCACCCGATGGCCGTATCCCTTGGTGGTAATGTGGATACTATCCCCCACCGCCACCATAGAAAATGCGGTGGAACGCAGGCCTAATTTCTTTCGCAGATCTGTTCCGGAATAAGCTTTGCCGCCGATCATCATCGTAGCCACGCCGCCACCCTGGGTATAAGTAACGCTTCCCAGCCATTTTGTAGGTGTGCCACGCAAGTCTGCCCCCAGGCGCCGGGCAAATTCACCGGCAGAAAATGTTACGGAATCGGTAAAGTACTTTGCCTGTTCCTCGCCGGGACTATCCACCGCCTGTAAATAAGGGATCTCTGCTCCCCAAACCGCCACCGCATCCTCTGTCCTGCCGCCGGAGCAGGAAAAATAGGTAGCTTCGATCAGCGTACCCCCGTAGGTCAGCACCTGATTTTGGGTATCCTTTACCGCCCGCAAAACCCGGTCGATCTCTGCTTGTGTACCGCCAGATAGCAAATAATCTGCTTCGGAGCAGTAGCCTTGGCAGCAGGCATAATCTGTACACACCCCGCCACCGGGATGCTTGTTGCCGCTCATATACCGCTTCAGGCCATAGGTTCTGGCTACCACCGCCTGGGCCTTTAGCGCTTCCGTATGAAAATCTGTGGGCATTTCCGCAAGCAGAACTCCGACTAAGTACGTATCCAGGTCCATTTCTGCAGACGACCCGTCCTTTTGCAGAATTTTTATGGAATAGACCGGTTTTTCCGGTTGCTGCTCTATCTGCTGCTGAGGCAGGGACTCTGTTGTGGATACCGTATCCTCTTGCCCTTGCGATTGCAGCAAGATCTTTTCCGTTACGGAAAACATAAGTCCCGGTAGAAGCACCCCCATCATAAAGGCCAGCAGCCACGCTTTCGTATTGCTTTTCACACACATCACCCGAACACTATTTTACCGCTGGCAGCTGTAAAAAAATGGCGATATCGGGAAGTAGAATGCTGGATTTTTGTTCCACTTGACACACTGCCCTTGCAGACGTATAATTATTGTGAGATTTTATCGAAACGGAGCGAATCATGAAAAAGACATTACGTGTTATCATTCCGCTGGTACTGGTTTTGGCAATCGTGCTTTGCACAGGCTGGTATCTGCTGGTATATGATCAGGAATTCACCCGTGATATGCTGCTGCACGCTGCCCGCCGCTTTGATGCTGCCGGTCAGCACAAGACCGCCGCCTGGTTCTATAACTGCGCCTATCAACAGGCAGGGGACGGAGATGCGGTGGCCATTGAGCTGGCAGAGCAGTATCGGTCCGACGGAAATTACACCAAAGCAGAATACACCCTCTCCAGTGCCATTGCAGATGGCGGCGGTGTGGAGGTTTATATTGCTCTTTGCAAGACCTACGTGGAGCAGGACAAGCTTTTGGATGCGGTCAATATGCTCAACAATGTAAAAAATGAAACCATAAAAGCGCAGCTGGATATGCTCCGGCCCAGCGCCCCCACCTGTTCTCCGGACCCGGTTGTCTCCGGCTCTTACTACTCCCAGTACATCACGGTGAAGGTAGCTGCAGAAAAGGGTACGCTTTATGTAAGCAGCAACGGTGAATTCCCCTCCGTTGCCAAGGATTCGTACAGCCAGGGCATCACATTGACTGATGGCGAGAATATGATTTATGCCATCGCAGTTTCCGATAACGGACTGGTCAGCCCCGCATCCATTTTTGGCTTTACGGTGGGCGGTGTTATTGAAAAGGTTACCTTTGCCGATGCTGCCGTAGAGCAGCAGGTGCGTACACTGCTGGAAAAAGACGCGGAAGCGGTGCTCTACACCAATGACCTTTGGACCATCAAAGAGTTTACTGTGCCGGAAGGTGCGGAAAATCTGGGCGATCTTCGGCATTTTGCATTTGTGGAAAAGCTCACTATGGAAGGCAGTGTCGCCGGGCAGTTGTCCAACATTGCTGCGCTGGCAAATCTAAAGGAACTGACCATCAAAAATATGGTGGTAAATGCAGAGGAGCTGCCTATGATCGGCCGTCTGCCCAGCCTGCAAAAACTGACCCTTGACGGCTGTAGCCTTTCTACCGCCGCCGGTCTCGAGTGGGCAACGGAGCTTACCTCTCTGAACCTCAGCAACAATACCATCCGCAACATTACGCCCCTCAGCAGCTGCGTAAAGCTGCAGCAGCTGAATCTTTCCCATAATGCACTAAATGATTTAACCGCCCTTGCAGGTCTGACTGCAATGACCGAGTTGGATGTTTCCTTTAATAATATTACCACCCTCTCCCCCATCGGGACGATGGCCGGACTGACCCAACTGATTGCGGGCAACAATACCTTAACGGAGATCGCCGCTGTGCAGCAGTTCCCTGCCCTCGTGAAATTAGATCTGTCCTGCAACTCCGTTTCGGACATTACACCCCTTTCCGCCTGCAAGAGTCTTGCGGATTTGAATGTGTCGGATAACTCCCTGACAGATATTTCCATTCTGGCGGATCTGAACGAGCTTGCCAATTTAAACTTTGCCAACAACAAGGTCAAAGAGCTGCCTAAGTGGAGCAAGGATTGCGCTCTCGTCAACATTGACGGCTCTTACAACTCCTTGAGCACCCTGGAGCCTCTGGTAGGACTTAAGAAGCTCAACAACGTGTTTATGGATTATAACTCCGGTATTTCTTCCGTAAAGGCGCTGGCAAGCTGCCCTGCGCTGATCCAGGTGAACGTGTTCGGCACAGGTGTGACCTATGTTACCCCCCTGACCGATCAAAACATCATCGTGAACTACGACCCCACAAAGTAATAAAAAATGAGCGTGTTCTTCACAGAACACGCTCATTTTTCGTCATCGGACACAGACTGCGCTGCCAGCGCTTCCGCATCCTCTTTTTCAATTTCCAGCAATAGTTTCCTGTCCAGCTTACCGGATAGGTCTAATCTTTCATACATATCCGGGCGGCGGGCCTTGGTTCTGCGAAGGGATTGCTTTCTGCGCCACTGATTAACCTTTTCGTGATTACCGGACAAGAGTATCTCCGGCACTTCCCGGCCATGCCATACCGCCGGGCGGCTGTACTGCGGATATTCCAGCAGGCCGTTAAAATGGCTCTCATCTTCAAAGCACTCCGGGTCAGCCAGCACGCCGGGTACCATCCGGCAGATGGCATCGGTCATAGCCATCGCTGCGATCTCACCGCCGGTGAGGACAAAGTCGCCCAAGGACAGTTCCTCGTCCACACACTCATCAATAAAGCGCTGGCCGATCCGCTCATAATGAACGCATACGAACACAATGTTGGGGAGCTTACTGAGCCGGATCGCATCCTGCTGGGTGAAGGTCTTACCGCAGGGGGACAGGTAGATGGTATGCACCGGGCCGCCAGCCTTGTCGCACGCCGCTTCCCAGCACCGGTACAGAGGATCTGCCTGCATCACCGCGCCGCGACCGCCACCGTAGGGATAATCGTCCACCTGCATCTGCTTGTTGGCGGTATAGTCCCGGATCTGATGGGTATCGATGGTGATAAAGCCACGCTCCTGCGCCCGTCCCAAGATACTCTCAGAAAGCACATCGCCCAGGGTCTCCGGAAACAGAGTCAGAATATCAATTCTCATCGCTGCGCATCCCCTCAATGAGTTTCACTTGCATTTCGTTCTTATTAAGATCCGTGGACAGGATAAAGGCCTTCACAGCCGGGATCATATACTGCCCGTTACCTACCACATACACCGCATTGCCCGGATAATCCAGCACCTCGGTGATCTTACCGATGCACTTGCCGTCGGCATACACTTCCACGCCTACCAATTCTGCGGCAAAGATTACTTCGTCATCGATGTCCTCCCGGTACAGTTCAATAACCTTACCCCGGAGTTTCTGGGCATCTTCCATGGTGTCGATGCCACGCAATTTCACCAGGTTGCAAGCCTTCTGCACCCGGCATTGTTCGATTACATATTCCTTGCCATCCATGCGGCAGCGATCAAATTCACAGAGCATTTCCGCCTCGTCCAACCAAGGCAGTA
>JAZUSG010000107.1:0-5603 GCA_045606605.1 Faecousia sp. | reverse complement strand
CCTTTTCGATCAGCACCGCATCCCCTTCGGCGGTTACAGCGCTTACCCGATCCGCAACACCCAGCTTCACCGGTATTTCCATTTGCTCCGCCTCCGGGAGAATTAGCGCATAGGTGGCAAAGCCGTAGTCCAGCAGAGACTTGCAGGCGGCAAACCGGTCCTTAGACGGCGCGCTGCCCATCACCACCGCTATCAGTTCCATATCCTCCCGCATTGCCGACGCGGAAAGGCAGTACCCCGCCTGGGAGGTAAACCCAGTCTTCAGCCCCGTCGCCCCCTGATAAAACCGCACCAGCTTATTGGTATTGGAAAGGCCGAATGTGCCATCCCGTACGGTGTCCATCCATATGGTGGTGTATTTTTTGATGTCCGTGTGATTTTTCAGCAGTTCTCTGGACATCAGCGCAATATCGTAGGCGGAGGTTTTATGATCCTTTGCCTCCGGAGCATCGTCCAGGCCGGTGCAGTTGACAAAGTGCGTATCGTGCATCCCCAACGCCTTTGCCCGCTGATTCATCATTTCCACAAAAGCCGGTTCGCTGCCGGCAATGTGCTCCGCCATGGCGCAGGCGCAGTCATTCGCCGAGGAAACTGCAATGGATTTGACCATATCCGCAACGGTCATACTCTCCCCCACCTTCAGGAAAATCTGACTGCCCCCCTTAGCGGCTGCGGCTTCCGAGGTAGTAACCAAATCGTTCCAACCGATCCTGCCGCTGTCAATGGCCTCCATAATCAGCAGCATCGTCATCACCTTGGTGACACTTGCCGGCGCAAGGGGTGTGTGCGGATCCTGCTCATACAAAACCGTGCCGGTGGCCACATCCATCAGCACCGCGCTTTTGGCGGGAATCTCCATATCCACCGCCCCGGCTGTTACCGGCAGCACCATCGCCAGCACGCAGATCAAACACAAAAATCGCTTCATTCCAATCCCTCCTTACGGCAGTATATGGAGCGTGTCCCTCAGATAGACCCGAAAAAGATTTCTATTGTACATTCCTTATTTTTTTGGTATAATAGTGGGAAAAGATATAAAATGGATGTGGAATGCTTTGAAATACGAAATTTGGAAAACGGGCGACCCTTCCCCGGATGCGGTCAATGCCCTGATACGGGGTAATTATGCCCCGCTGGCAGCTATGGTGCTTGCTGCCCGGGGTATGGAAGATGCCCCCTGCGCAGACCGGTACTTAAACTGTAGAGCACCTCTGCAAAACCCCTATCTGCTGAAGGATATGGACCTGGCCGCCGGACGGGTGGGCCTTGCGATCCAGAATCAGGAGAAAATCGCCGTCTTTGGCGACTACGATGTGGACGGTATCACCGCCACCTGCCTGCTGACGGATTTTCTCCGCAAGCAGGGCTGCGACTGCGTCAGCTACATTCCCGGCCGGCTGGAGGAAGGCTACGGTCTGAACCCTATTGCCATCGACTATCTTCACGGCTTGGGCGTTACGCTGATCACCACCGTGGACTGCGGCATCACCGCCGTGGAGGAAGCCCGGCTATGTAAAAAGCTGGGTATCGACCTGGTGATCACCGATCACCACGAATGCAAAGAGCAGATGCCGGAGGCGATTGCGGTGGTAGACCCCCATCGCCCCGACGACGGCTATCCCCATAAGACCCTCTCCGGTGTAGGCGTGGCCTTTAAGCTGGCTGCGGCGCTGCAGGGAGATCAAGCGGAAATGCTGCGGCAATATGCGGATATGGTGTGTTTGGGTACAGTTGCAGACGTGATGCCCTTGCAGGGAGAAAACCGCGCTTTTGTTGCCCAGGGACTTACTATGCTGAAAAATACCGCCCGGCCCGGTATCTCTGCGCTGCTGGAGCAGTGTGGCTGCGAGCCCGGCGCTGTTACGGCGGCAACGGTGGGATATATGCTTGCCCCCCGGATCAATGCCGCCGGTCGTATGGGGCAAATTGATCTGGCTATCCGGCTGTTCCTGACAGACGATGTGCGAGAAGCCGAGGAAACTGCTGCCGCCCTGTGCGAACTAAACCGGCAGCGGCAGGCGGTAGAGTCGGAGATCTATCAGCAGGCAGTGGAAATGCTGCCGCCGGGCCAGGTGCCCGATGCCATCGTGCTGGCAGATGAAGGCTGGCATCAAGGTGTAGTGGGTGTGGTGGCCAGCCGCATTGCGGAGGAGTATTGCTGCCCCACCTTCCTGATCTGTTTAGACGGGGAGCACGGCAAGGCCAGCTCCCGCAGCTTTGGCGATTTTAACCTGTTCGCCTCTCTGACCAGCCTGTCTCACCTGCTGGAAAGCTACGGCGGCCACGCCCTGGCTGCAGGCTTTACCATTCACCGGGATCAGATCCCCGCATTCCGGCAGGAGATCTGCCGTATGGCCGGGCAGTATGCCCGGGAAAACGGCATTAAGACGCTGCTGGAGGCCGACTGCGCCATCCCGCCGGAAATGCTGACTCTCCACAACATTGAATCCTTAGATGTGCTGGAACCCTGCGGAAACTGCTGTCCCAAGCCGGTGCTGGTGATGAAAAACCTCACCGCAGAGCGGCTTTCTACAGTGGGTAACGGCCGGCATCTGCGCCTGCGGCTGCAGAGCCCCCACCACAGCTTCCAGGGTATCTTCTTCTCCGCGGGAGCGGAAGCTGCCGCCCTCACCCAGGGTGATCTGGTGGACGTGGCCTTTATCCCCCAAATCAACGAATTTCGGGGCGAACGGATCATTCAAATGAACATTCAGGACATCCGTCCTGCCTGCAAAGCGCCGGTCTGCTGCGATACAGAGCGCTATCTCCGTCTGCAAACGGACACATTGGATCCGGCTTCCGCAGATGCGCTGCTGCCGGATCGGAATACCTTGGGTACCGTGTGGCGCTACCTTTCTGCCCAAAGACACCCTCTGCAGGAAACTCCCATCTGCCTGTGCCGGAAGATCGTCCGGTGGTCCGGCGCATCTTTAGATCTGGCGCAGCTGCTGACCTGTCTGGATATTTTCTCCGATGTGGGTCTGCTGGAAGTCCAGAGACTACACAAATATATCACCGTTCGGCTGATCCCCACTGCCCAAAAGGCAGACCTGAACGAAAGCCGGACTATGCAGCGGCTGATGGCCGCGAAGGAGCGTAACTAAGTATGGAAAGTTTTGCTGAACATTACGGGACGATGTGTCAGGCCGTAAACCAATATCTGCCCGGCGCGGATATGGCAGTCATTGACCGGGCGGTGGAATACGCCCGTCAAAAGCACAAAGACCAAACCCGCAAAGACGGCTCACCCTATATCATCCACCCCCTGGCTGTTGCGGAAATCGTGGCAGAAATGGGTATGGATATGGACACGATCCTGGGCGCACTGCTCCACGATTGCATTGAAGATACCGATGCATCCTTTGATGAGATCGCAAAGCTCTTTGGCACCACCGCCGCCCAGCTGGTGGAAGGTGTTACCAAGCTGACCCGGGCCAATTTCTCCTCCACAGAAGAGGCGCAGATGGAAAACCTCCGGAAGATGTTTATGGCTATGAGTAAGGACATCCGGGTGGTGCTCATTAAGATCGCGGACCGGCTGCACAATATGCGCACTATGCAGTATCAAACACCGGAAAAGCAGATCATAAAGTGCCGGGAGACTATGGATATTTACGCGCCCCTGGCTCACCGGCTTGGTATGCAGAAGATGAAATGGGAGCTGGAGGATATCGCTCTGCGGTATCTGGATCCCAGCAGCTACGAGTCCATTATGTCCTATATTTCCGAGCATAAGGAAAAGGACGAGGCCTTTATGCACACCATCGGCGATAAGATCTCCGAACGGCTCTCTTCTATGGGTCTGCATAGCACTACCTACGGCCGCATCAAGCACGTGTATTCCATCTACCGGAAAATGAACGCCCAGGGCAAGACCATGGACGAGCTGTACGATATTTACGCCTTCCGGGTAATTGTGGATACGATTCCTGACTGCTATAACGTTTTGGGTCATATCCACGACCTGTTTAATCTGGTGCCCGGTCGGTTTAAGGACTATATCTCCACCCCCAAGCCCAATATGTACCAAAGTCTGCACACCACGGTGATCGGCACCCAGGGTATCCCCTTTGAGGTGCAGATCCGCACCTGGGAGATGCACGAGACTGCGGAATACGGCATTGCCGCCCACTGGAAGTATAAGGACGGTACCGGCGAAGGTCAGGAGCGGGACTTTGAGTGGGTGCGCCGGCTTTTGGAAAGCCAGCAGGATACCGATGCGGAAGACTACCTCAACTCTATGAAGATCGATATGTTCGACGATGAGGTATTCACCTTCACCCCCAAGGGCAAGATCGTGCCCCTGCCTGCCGGTTCTACACCGGTGGACTTTGCTTACGCCATTCACTCCGGTGTGGGTAACGCTCTGGTGGGTGCCAAGGTCAACGGACGGATCTGCAATATCGATGCCTCGCTGCAAAACGGCGACATTGTGGAAATCATCACCTCCAAGGCCGCCAAGGGCCCCAGCCGTGACTGGCTGAACATCTGTAAGAGTAACCAGGCCCGTACCAAGATCAAGCAGTGGTTTAAAAAAGAAAAGCGGGAAGAAAATGTCATCCACGGCCGCTCCTCCTTTGAAGGGGAAATGCGTCGGGTGGGTCTTCCCTTATCCATTACGGTTGACCCGGAGGTTGGCCCGCAGCTGCTGAAAAAGCTGGCCTTTGACTCCTGGGAAGATATGTATGCCGCCATTGGCTACGGCGGTCTCACCGCCACCAAGGCCGTAGGCCGCATCCGGGACGATATCAACCGGGCGATCAAGGCGCAAAATGCAGAAAAGCAGGCAGCATTCTCCCCCAAGTCGGATGTAGCCCCCAAGCCGGATCGCCACGGAGTCAACGGCGTGATCGTGGAGGATATCGACTCCTGTATGATCAAGTTTGCCAAATGCTGTGCCCCTGTTCCTGGCGATGGGATCATCGGCTTTATTACCAAAGGCTTCGGCGTATCTGTCCACCGGATCGACTGCCCCAATGCACAAAACCGGGATGAGCCTCATCAGGCAGCCCGCTGGGTGCGGGTGCGCTGGGCAGAGGTGGACGATCAGCCCTTTGACACCACGCTGGAACTGGATTGTATCACCCGGGACGGCCTGTTGCTGGATGTGGCGACCACTATGTCCACCGCCCGTATTCGGGTCAAGGAGATCAACGCCAAGGATCTGCCCAACGGCCGAAGCGTCTTTACTGTGCGTTTCGAGGTGCGGGATCTGACGGAACTGGACTCTGTCCGCAACAAGCTGCTGAATATCCGGGATATTATCGGCATCCGCAGAGGACAAAACTAATAACAGCTTCTCCTTGAGGGGAGGGCTTTGAGAGGACGATCATTATGCGCGCAGTATTAACAAGAGTAAAATCCGCATCCGTTTCCATTGGCGGAGAAACCGTAGGTAAAATCGGACAGGGATTTTTAATTCTATTGGGCGTAGGGCCGGAGGATACTAAGGAAACCTGCCGGTATCTGGCGGAAAAGGCCTTAAGTCTGCGGATCTTCGAGGACGAAAACGGAAAAATGAACCGCAGTCTGGAGGATGTGGGCGGCCAGGTGCTGGTAGTCAGCCAGTTTACCCTGTACGGCAACTGCCGGAAGGGCCGCCG
>JAZUSG010000106.1:0-16055 GCA_045606605.1 Faecousia sp. | reverse complement strand
AACATGGCTACAAAAACTGCTATGATTACAATTGCGGGCCGCCCCAATGTGGGTAAGTCGACCCTAACAAATTTGTTGGTTGGCGAAAAGATCGCGATTGTATCCAATAAGCCTCAGACTACCCGCAACCGCATTTGCGGCATTGTGACAAAAGGTGACATTCAATATGTTTTCGTAGATACGCCCGGTTTCCACAAGCCCAGAACCAAACTGGGGGATTATATGGTAAACGTTACCCGTGATTCTATTGCCGATGTGGATTTGACGATCCTGATGGTGGAACCGATTGCATCAGTTGGCGCTCAGGAACAGGCACTGATTGAACATCTGAAAAACGCCAAAAGTCCTGTTATCTTGGTAATTAACAAGATTGACACAGTGGAAAAGGAGAGTTTACTGGAAGTGATCGCTGCTTATTCTAAGGCAGCTGATTTTGCTGCTATCATTCCTGCCAGCGCTAAGAGCGGTGACGGTGTGGATGCACTGCTGAAGGAATGTGAGAAATATGCGATTGAAAGCCCGTTTTTGTTCCCGGATGACATTACCACCGACCAGCCGGAACGGCAGGTAATGGCTGAAATTATCCGTGAGAAGCTTCTATGGACGTTGGATCGCGAAATTCCTCACGGTACAGCAGTAGAAATCACGAAATTTACAGAGCGGGATAACGGTATCATCGATATCGACGCCACAATCTACTGTGAGAAAAGCAGCCATAAGGGCATTATTATTGGCAAGCAAGGCGCTATGTTAAAGAAGATCTCATCAATGGCACGACAAGATTGCGAACGCTTTATGGGCACAAAAGTTTATTTGACCACTTGGGTAAAGGTCAAGGAAAACTGGCGCGACAGTGATTTCCTTGTCCGGAATTTTGGCTACAGAGAATAATTTCCACGGGTAAAAATTATCATCTCTGCAAAATCTATTTGCGGAGGCGATTAGGATGACATCACAGGATTACTGGCAAATTTTTTTAGAAACCGGTGCGCCGGAGATGTATTTACTATATAATAGCGCACGCAAAATGGAGAAAAACGATGTACTTGAAAACGCAGGGACTGGTACTGAGAGTTACAGCCTATAATGATGCAGATTCTCTGCTTACGTTATTAACACCGAATCATGGTAAACTGACTGTCAAGGCGCGGGGATTAAGAAGAAAAAACAGTCCGCTAACTGCGCCTTGTCAGCTTTTGGCATTTGGCGAGTTCTCCCTGTTTGAGTACCGATCTATGTACACGATTAATGAAGCAAGTTCCATTAACTTGTTTACACCACTCCGCAGGGATTTGCCGAAGTTATCCCTGGGTACATATTTTGCTCAAGTTGCAGAGGTACTTTCCCAGGAGGATATGCCGAATCCGGAGCTTTTGTCATTGGTTTTGAACTGCTTATATTCCTTGTGCAAGCTGGACGTATCAGAACAATTGGTAAAAGCAGTATTTGAACTGCGTAGTGCGTGTTTAGCCGGATATATGCCGAATTTATACGGCTGCCATCGATGCGGTAATCCGTTTCCGGAGCTTTTTGATATTTCTGCCGGTCAGTTGGAATGCAACCGCTGCCGTGATAGCCAATCAAACGGGCTTCGTATGCCAATATCCGCCGGAATGTTGGAAGCGCTGCATTATATCAGCACGTGCGATGCTAAGAAATTATTTTCTTTTCGGATTGGGGATAGCAGCATAGAACAGCTGTCTTCTCTTACTGAAAGCTATTTATCTACCCAATTGGAGCGGGGGTTTTCCGCCTTAGACTTTTATAAGTCTCTGCTGATCACCCCTCTGAACCATAACACAGGAGACGATTATGTCTGAATTATACGAAAAATCATTATTAAAACTGGAACTCAATCAGGTGCTGGAACTACTCTCTGCCTGCGCGGGAAGCGCTGAGGGTAAAGCAACCTGTTTGACCCTTATACCAACGGCAGATCTACAGGATGTGCAAATGCTGCTATCTGAGACATCAGCTGCATACAACCTGTCAACCCGGAAAGGATATCCCAAGTTTTCTGAGGTTTTTGACGTTACCGCCTCCCTTGACCGAGCTGATCGCGGCGGCGTCTTACAACCGAAGGAACTGCTTGTCATTGCCGGGCTGCTTCGCTGCGCCCGGAATGTAAAGGACTATGTTAATGACGATGAACCGGAAACAGTTCTGACACCGCTTTTTCAAATGCTTACTCCTGTTAAATACCTGGAGGATAGAATCTCCAGCGTGATCTTAACGGAGGAGGAAATTGCGGACACGGCAAGTCCTGCACTCGCGGATATTCGCCGCCATATGCGCATCCAAAGTGCCAAAATCAAAGACAGTCTGCAGAAGATCATCGGATCACCTGCGTATTCTAAATATTTACGAGAACCGATTATTACCATCCGTCAGGGCCGCTATGTTGTGCCGGTTAAGAGCGAATGCAAAAACGATGTACCCGGACTTGTACACGACGTGTCCGCCACAGGTTCTACATACTTTGTAGAGCCTATGTCGGCCGTTAATGCAAACAATGCCCTACGGGAACTGGAATTAAAAGAAAAGAAGGAAATTGAACGGATTTTATCGGAGCTTTCCGCTGAAGTTGCAGGCTTTAAAGAGCGAATTTGTGATAATTTTTCCCTGTTAGTCCGTTTGGATGTGATATTCGCGAAAGCCAAGCTGTCATTTAGGATGCAGGCTTGGGAACCGCAAATGAACGATTGCGGTAAAATCGAACTGCGCAATGCGCGCCATCCTCTGATTGATCCTAAAAAAGTTGTGCCAATCTCTCTTCGCCTGGGAAGTGATTTTGATACGATGATCATCACCGGTCCGAATACCGGTGGCAAGACCGTTACCTTAAAAACAATCGGACTGCTAACACTTATGGCAGAGTGCGGACTTCACGTACCGGTTGGAGATGGGTCATGCCTCTCAACCTTCGATTCTATTCTCGCAGATATCGGCGATGAGCAATCAATTGCCCAAAACCTGTCCACTTTTTCAAGCCATATGCGCACCATTGTGGATATTGTTTCCCAGTGTGATAACAGAACACTGGTGCTTTTTGATGAGCTTGGCGCTGGTACAGACCCGGCAGAGGGCGCAGCACTGGCCATTGCACTTATTGAATTTTGCAGAAAAATGGGCAGCTGCGTAGTTGCCACAACCCATTATGCAGAGCTGAAACTCTACGCAATGCGGACAAAAAATGTTATCAATGCTTCCTGTGAGTTTAACGTTGATACCCTGCAGCCAACCTATCGTTTACTCATTGGCATTCCCGGTAAGTCTAACGCCTTTGCAATTTCCAGAAGATTAGGACTTTCTGATGACATATTAAAAGAGGCATCGGACTTAGTCAGTAAGAGTGACCGGGATTTTGAGGATGTACTGTCTCAATTGGAACAGCAGCGTCAGCAAATGGAACAGGCGAGAAGGGAAGCAGAACGTCTACAACAGGAGACAGCCGCCCTCAAATTGCAAAGTGAAGAATATAACCTGCAAATCCAAAAGGAGCGGGATAAAGCCCTGGAACAGGCGAGAAGGGAAGCGCTGCAAATCATAGAAGATGCCCGCCGAACAGCAAACGCTGCAAGCGAGGAAATCAAATCCATTAAAAAGCAATTGGAAGCAAATGCAGATACCCAAGGAATCAATCAGCGACAAGCGGAGCTTCGCAGAAGCTTAAATGATGCTGAATCCAGTATTCGCGCTAACCAAGCTGAGAAAGTCCGTCCTGAGCCCACCAGAGCTATCCTGGTAGGCGATACGGTGGAACTTCTAAAGCTCGGGACTAAGGCAAGTGTTCTTGCCATTAACAAGGACGGATCTTATCTGCTTCAGGCCGGAATCTTAAAGCTAACAGCAAAACCGGATGAGGTTTATTTACTGGAGCAGGAAAATCCCTACAAGCAAAAAGGCGCTCGTCCTGCACACTCCGGCAGAGAAATGAAGATGGCGGCAATGTCTTCCGAAGTGGATCTGCGGGGTATGGATACGGTAGAAGCTATCTGCGTTTTAGACCGATATTTGGATGAGGCGATGCGTTCAAACTTAAGTTCTGTGCGAATCATTCACGGAAAGGGTACAGGCGCACTCCGCTCTGCAGTTCAGCAATCTCTCAGAAAGAATAAGTTCGTGAAAAAATTCCGCCTTGGCGTATACGGTGAAGGTGAAGACGGAGTCACGATTGCTGAATTTTAACGGGTTGAAAACCGCGAATTTTGTCTAAAACCGTAAACTTTCCGAAAAACTGTTGACTTTTTCGTTAGATTTGTTATCATAAAGAAAAGCACAACTAATCATAGCAACAGGGAGAGTCATTATGTTTAGAAAAGAAATCGTCGTACACTGCGAATCCGGTTTGCACAATAAGCAGGCCACCTACTTCGTCCAAAAAGCAAACGAATTTGATTCCAGCATTTGGGTCGAGATCGGTGAACGTCGTATGAACGCAAAAAGTTTGCTGGGCATTATGTCCTTGGGTATTGTTACCGGCGCAATTGTTACTTTGATTGCTTCCGGTCCAGATGCAGAGGATGCCGTTAACGCTTTGGAGTCCCTGCTCCAGCGTGATGTATATTAATCACTTGCATTTGAAACCGCCTCAATGCCAAATCACGCGTTGAGGCGGTTTTTTGGAGTCAATTATGCTTTTTAATGAGTTAAAAAATAAGGCAGCTGATCTGCCTATGTCTCCCGGCGTTTATTTGATGCGGGATGCATCGGGCGATGTGATTTATATTGGCAAAGCCAAGAAGCTTAAAAATCGCGTCAGTCAATATTTTGTGGATACGGTTTCCCATACACCGAAAACAAAGCTGATGGTTAGCAAGATATTTGACTTTGAAATTATTGTAGCTGCGTCTGAATTTGAGGCGCTTGTATTAGAGTGCTCACTGATCAAAAAATATTTACCCAAGTATAATATCCTGCTAAAAGATGACAAGGGCTACCCTTATCTGCGGCTGAATATCAAGGATCTCTACCCGCAAATTACAATGGTTAATCGAATTGCTGACGATGGTGCGTTGTATTTTGGTCCCTTTGGCAGCCGCAGCATAACACAGGATCTGATGGAATCCATTCGCGTAATATTAAAACTGCCTAACTGCAACAAATCTTTTCCGAGAGATGTTGGAAAAGATCGCGTGTGTCTGCACTACCATATGAATCAATGCGAGGGCTGGTGTCAGAAGGATAAGAATATCCAGGAATATCACAAAAGAATCGAGCAGGCAAAACAGCTTTTATCCGGCAATTTTAAGCAACTCACTTTAGAAATTAAACAGCAAATGACCGATGCAGCAGAAGCACTGAACTTTGAACTGGCCGCAAGCCTGCGAGATCGATTAAAAGCAATGGAAGCGCTGGGAAAAAAGCAGCTTGTTACTGCGGGATCTGTTGCGGATACGGATGTGATCGGGTTCTACCAAAACGATAACCGGTCCTGTTTTGCAGTTCTGCATTTTCACAATGGTAATCTGATAGATAAAGACTATGAGATTCTTTCCGTAATCGAAGACATTAGTACGTCGTTTTCCTCGCTGCTTTCTCAGTATTACCTTAATCGTGGTTGCGCACCAAAGTATGTATTACTTCCGTTTGCAATGGAAGATTATGACTTGGTTGAAGAAATGTTGGAAAAAAAGTTCAATCGTAAAACGAAGGTACTTGTGCCGCAAAGAGGGGACAAGGTACGGCTTGTGGAGATGGCAAACGCAAACGCAAAGGAAGAGGTTGAGCGCATTACCACTAAGGAAGAGCGAACAAAAAGCGCATTGCATCTGCTGGGCAGTATGCTGAATATTCCTACACCGAAGCGAATAGAAGCCTACGATATTTCAAATATTTCCGGTACCGATACCGTCGCAAGTATGATTGTATATGTAGACGGAAAGCCGAAGAAGAGTGAATATAAGCGTTTTATTATTAATGATCTTCCGACACAGGACGACTACGCTTCTATGCGCCAAGTGCTTACAAGAAGATTCACCCATTACGTTAAGGGAGACAATGGTTTCAATCAAAAACCCGATCTGCTCCTGATCGATGGAGGTATTGCTCACGCGCAGGTAGCTTTGCAAATGTTAACCGAACTAAAATTGTCAATTCCTTTGTTTGGTATGGTTAAAGACGACCGTCACAGAACGCGGGCTTTAGTCACGGCAAATGGAGAAGAAATTGCCATTGATTCGCAGCAAGCTGTGTTTTCTCTGATTGGTAACATCCAGGATGAGACACACCGTTTTGCGATCACGTTCCACCGCAAGATACGGAGCAAACGATTGCGGTATTCTGAACTTGACACAATTACCGGCATCGGTGAAAAACGAAAGCAGGATCTTCTGAAGGCTTTTAAATCCATAACCGCAATAAAAGAAGCATCAATAGAAGAATTGCAACGTATTTTGCCGTCTGATGCTGCCAACAGCGTATATAAACATTTCCATGAAAGGGGAGAGGTGTAACATATGCGAGTCATTTCGGGCAAAGCAAGAGGTACCACACTCAAAACACCGGACGGCATCGTTACCCGCCCCACCACTGACCGGGTAAAAGAAGCACTGTTTAGCATCATTCAATTTGATATCCCCGGATCCCGTATACTCGACTTGTTTGGCGGTACAGGTCAGTTGGGTATCGAAGCGCTGAGCCGAGGCGCAAAAGATGCAGTATTTGTAGATTCTCGTGAAGAGGCCTGTAGATTAATTCGAGAAAATATCAAACGAACACATTTTGAAGATATGGCAAATGTAGTTCGCTCGGACTATGCGCAGTATCTGAAAAGATGCAGTAAAAATTTTGATATTATTTTCTTAGATCCACCGTATTTAGAAGTTTTTTTAGAAAATTCACTAAAAATCATATCTGAAATTGACATTTTGCAATCTGGTGGTATAATAGTTACGGAACGTCCTGTCGAAAAGGCTTTTTTGGAGGATTTACCGGGTTTTTCCGGTTCAAAAGACTATAAATACGGAAACACCATCATTAAAATTTATCGCAAAGATTGAATTAGGTACATTCCATGAAGATTGCAATCTACCCAGGCAGCTTTGACCCTATTACCAGTGGTCATCTAAATATTATCCGTCGCGCAGCCAATATTTTTGACAAACTGATTGTGTGCGTAATGGTAAATGGCACAAAAACACCTCTTTTTACCCAGGATGAGCGGGTAAAAATGATTCAGGATGTTGTAAAGGATATTGATAATGTGGAGGTAGATGCATCCTGCCAACTGCTTGCCGAATATGCCAAGCAGAAGGGGAGCTGTGTGATCGTAAAAGGATTGCGTGCTGGCTCTGATTTTGAAAATGAGTTTAGTATGGCAATTATCAATCATAAGATTAACCCTCAATTGGATACAATGTTCTTAACTGCAGAACATCAATATATGTATCTTAGCTCCAGCACGGTTAAGGAACTCGCCGGATACGATGTGGATTTATCCGAGTTTCTGCCGGAACAAATTATTCCAGTCTTTAAACAGCGAATAGCTGATGTACGTCAAGGAGGAAACAGAAAATGAACGAGCAGAATATTGAAGATATCATTTCCGCGCTGTATGATATGGTGCAGGATGCACGGGCACTTCCTTTGGGTGCTGACAAGTGCATTTTGGAGCGGGACAAGGTTCTGGATATGCTGGACGAGATTCTTGCACAGCTGCCCGTCGAACTGAAGCAGTCTCGGACCATCGTTGAGTCCCGTAATGAGCTGATCGGCCAGGCTCGCCGCGAGGCAGAGAGCTTGATCCGCCAGGCACAGGACCAGGCTAACAAGATGATCGCCGAAGAGACCATCTATCAGGAAGCTAAGCGTCAGTGTCAGGAAATGGTTCAGCAGACCAAGAACCGTATGGCAGAACTGCGCCGTGCAAGCAACGATTATATGGATGACGCACTGCGTCGTACCGAAGAAGCTGTTGCAATGTCCCTGGAAGATGTGCGTGATACCCGCGCAAAGTTCAAGGCTTTGATCGAAGCACAGGAAAAGCGCTCTGAAGCTTCAGTCGGTTCTGCAGAATAATAGAATTTGAAAAACAGCTCAGAAAGATATTTTTTGAGCTGTTTTTTAATAATTTTGGAGGTTAGTTAATGAGTTACTTGGAAAACTACGAATTTTGGTGCAATGCAAATCTTCCAAAAGATATAAAGAATGAATTAATCAGTATAAAAAATAATGAAAACGAAATTAAAGACCGATTTTATGCGGATCTGAAATTTGGTACTGCCGGAATGCGTGGTATTATGGGCATTGGCTGCAACCGCCTGAATAACTACACAGTTCGCAGAGCTGCGCAGGGTATGGCAGCGTGGTTATCTTCTACCGATCTGCCTCAAAAAGCAGCTATTGGCTACGATTCCCGTCATAATTCTGAAGAATTTGCAAAGGTTTGTGCGGTGGCATTTGCTGAGAAGGGTATCTCCGTATATCTTTACGATCGGTTGGCACCGACTCCGATGCTTTCTTACGCCGTAAGAGAGCTGGGTTGCGGCTGCGGTATCGTCATATCTGCAAGCCACAATGCCGGAGCATATAACGGCGTAAAGTGCTATGGACCGGACGGATGTCAGATGACCGATGAACCGGCAGCAATTGTAACGAATATGATTGCCGGCATTCCGTACTTTGTGCCGGAATATAAATCCTTTGATACCTATTTAAACGACGGTTTAATCGCCTATATTCATCAGGATCTTTGGGAGAAGTATTATCAAACCGTTTTGGCTGAAGCCGTAAACCCTGAGATGATTGAAAAGGCTAATCTTAATGTAGTATACACACCTCTCTGCGGAACCGGCAATGAGCCTGTGCGGGAGATTTTGGACCGATTGGGTGTTCACGTTCGCGTTGTGGCATGCCAGGAAAAACCGGACGGCGATTTTAAGACCTGCGAATATCCCAATCCTGAAACAGATGCCGCTCTGAACGAAAGCTACAAGGTCGCAAGAACCGCTCCCTGCGACGTTATTCTTGGTACCGACCCGGATGCTGACCGCGTTGCGATTGCAGTTCCTGACGGAAACGGCGGCTTTACAAAGCTCTCCGGAAATGAATTAGGTTGTCTGCTATTGGAATACATTCTGAAAGCACGAACCGCCAAAAAAGACATTCCTGAAAACGCAATCGCTGTACGGAGTATTGTATCTACACCCCTTGCCGATCGAATTGCAACCAAGTATGGTGTAGAAATGCGTGCGGTACTTACCGGTTTTAAATATATCGGTGGAGAAATCTTAGACCTGGAGAACTTGGGTCACCCCGAACGGTTTATTTTCGGTTTTGAAGAAAGCTGCGGCTATCTGAAAGGAACGTATGCGCGTGATAAGGATGCAATCGTGGCATCTATGTTAGTTTGCGAACTTGCTGCAGAATTGAAATTAAGCGGTAAAACCATATTGGATGCGCAGACAGAATTGTATCAGAATTATGGCTATAGCCTGTCCTATGTGCAAAATATCGAGCTCACCGGATCTGATGCAATGGAGAAGGCAGCAAATATGATGTCCGCTCTGCGGGATAATTCCCCTGTGTCCATCGGCGGTGCAGAGGTAACAGAGGTGCGGGATTATCAGGCTGGTATTGCTAAGAATTTTGTGGACAGCACAGAAACGGCTATTAATTTACCCAAATCAAATGTGCTTGAATTTGTTTTAGGAGATATGGGCAGTGTGATCGCACGTCCCTCCGGCACAGAACCAAAAGTTAAATTCTACTATACAGCATTTGCACCCAACAAGGATAAGGCAGAAATGCTTTTAAATGCTATGGTCGCGCAAATGTCAAAATAATTAACGCTGTCTGAACAGGGACTAAATTTTAGTCCCTGTTCTTTTTTTACGCAAATCGAATAGACTAAAACAGAAAGGGGAGGGGACATGATGTCAAAGGTGACAATAGGTAAAAAGCAGTTAAGTTCCTCTGCAGGCGCAATCGTGCTTGGTGTTGGATCATCAATGTTAATAACACTACTGCTAACCGCAGGATTGGCAGCGCTAATCATTGGTGGTAAATTACAGGAAACAACCTCCGGTGTGGTTGTTGCAGTTATTCGCACAATTGCCGTCTTTTTTGGCGCATTGATCACAACGGGTATTAAACGGGATAAGGTTCTCCAAAACACAGGGATTGTAACCGGGGCATATATACTCATTATATTGGGCCTCGGAATCATATTATACGATGGTTCGTTCTATTCATTTGGTCTTGGATTATTATCAGTTTTAATCGGATCTGTTGCTGCATATTTGATTAGAATAAAGCCAAATAAAAGAAAACATACATCAAGACGCTTCCGGTAAATTGTACAATTTGACAATAGTTACTGCTTGTTATTATTGTTTTACAAATTGTAACCACTTGTAAATTTCTATATCTTGTGCTATGTGAGCAAGAGAACAGCTATATGTTGAGTTCGAAATTCGGTTCTGCATAATTATGCAGAATATCCAAAATAAGTTGACATAACTACGTTAACATAAATATATACATAATTCACAAAAATAGAAAAAATATACGATTTTGCTTGAAATCATTGGCAAATTGATGTATAGTATTCAAGCATACTGCGTCATTAGGGCTTTTATACCCATTTTTGTTTTTGCCACTCTTTTCAGCAACATTCTTGTGCAGATCAGAGGAGGCAACGCACAAATGCATATAGACCTAATAAATAGTCGCTTTATGCGGACAATCAATCTGAAATTCTTCACAGTTTTATTGCTATGGTTATTTGGATTGTTTTCAGGAATTATGTCATCTTTGTCATTTCCTGTTAATTATTTTTTTAAACCGCTTTCCGTCAGTCCGTTGATAGCACTGATTGTTGCTTTTATGGTACACACAATGCCTGTGATTGCAGCGATAGCATCTGTGCACTTTAATAAAGCACTCGCTTGCTACGCACTGTGCTTTGTTAAGGCATATTGTTGCGGCTATACAGGTATGCTATTATTTTTCCAGTGGGGAAGTGGCGCATGGTTGCTGCGGTTTCCTTTTATGTTCTCTGGATACTGCTCTTCCGTTATTACACTGTGGGTGTTGCTTAAAACATTTGGCGCAAAGATGCCGAGCGACGCAAAGAAAACCTACGTACTTGTTGCTTCCGTATTTTGTTGCTGTTTAATGGATACTTTTATTATTTCTCCGTTTTTATTTTGTTCCTAAATTACTATTAGAAGAAGGGTTCGCGTATTCATGTTGGATTTAATTAAAGCCTACGAAAATTACCTTACCAAGGTAAAACAGGCATCCGCCAACACAATCAGCTCCTATATGCGCGACATTCGGCAATTTGCCGAGTGGCTCGATGTTGATGTGCTGGATGCTACCCAACAGAATATTAGTTACTATCTGCAGTTTATCGAGCAGGATGGTCGATCTGCAGCTACTGTCTCCAGATCTTTGGCCAGTTTGAAGAATTTTTACGCGTATTTGGTCTCTTCCGGATTCTGCGAAAAAACACCGATTACAGACATCCGCGTAAAAAGGGGAGAGAAGAAGCTTCCGCAAATTCTTACCGGCAGAGAAATTGAATTGCTTTTGGCGCAGCCTGTTTGCGTTGATCCCAAGGGTTATCGCGATAAAGCAATGTTGGAGGTTATGTACGCAACCGGTATCCGTGTCAGTGAATTAATTGACCTGGACATCGACGATGTAAATTTGGAGTTGGGTGCAATCAAGTGCAACTCCGCTAAAAAATCTCGTGCGATTCCACTTTATCCTGCCGCACTGCGCGCATTGACCATCTACATACGTGATGTGCGCGAATCTATGCTTGCTTCTGCAGACGAAACTGCGCTGTTTGTTAATGTAAACGGTTCCCGTATGAGCCGTCAGGGCTTCTGGAAGATTTTAAAACACTACCAGGAGTCTGCACACATCGAAAAGGAAATCACTCCGCATACGCTGCGTCACAGCTTTGCCGTGCATCTTTTGGAAAATGGCGCTGACATTGGTTCTCTGCAGGAGCTGATGGGACACAGCGACATTTCCTCTACGCAGATGTATACACAGCTCATCAATCAGAAATTAAAATCCGTCTACGAAAAGTGTCATCCTAAGGCTTAAAAACCTGTCATTCGTTTCTGAATGACAGGTTTTTTATATAAAATACCCCTTTCCGTAACGGAAAGGGGAGTGGGTTAGCTTTATAAACCGGTCATCGCGGCCAAAACCTCAACTTCCATTTTTTGGATCCGACGATTCATTGCCAGACCATCTTCAATAGATACATCCATAAATCTACCGTTCTGTGTGCAAACGATCCGATTGGTTTTGCCGGCAAGCAGCAATTCAACTGCCATAAAGCCCATTTTCGTCGCATTAACGCGATCACGGCCGGAGGGAACACCGCCACGTTGGATATGGCCCAAAACAGTAACACGCGGATCCAAATCAATTTTTTTCTTGATTTGTGCCGCAATTTCAGCAGCAGATCCGGATCCTTCCGCAACAACGATCATGTAATGTGTAAATCCATTTAAACGCGCCCTGCGAATTTTTTCAATTACATCCCTTTCAAAATCAACCGGTTCTTCCGGGACCAGAACTGCCGTGGCACCTACAGCAAGACCTACATACATAGCAAGAAAACCGGCATTTCGACCCATAACTTCCACAACAGAGCAACGCTCGTGGGACTGCATTGTATCACGAAGGCGGTCAATACACTCAATAGCTGTGTTAGCTGCGGTATCAAAACCGATGGAATAATTGGTGCAACTAATATCATTGTCAATCGTCGCAGGAATACAAACCACATTGATTCCATGCTTGGAAAGGGCAGCTGCGCCTCGAAAAGTACCATCGCCGCCAATAGCGATTATACTGTCCAAGCCCAGGAAACGGCAGGTAGATACAGCTTTATGCTGACCTTCTTCAGTCATAAATTCCTTGCTTCGGGCGGTGTAGAGAATGGTGCCACCACGATTGATTGTGTGGGAAATGCTTTTTTCATCTAAACGAATAACATCACCGGAAATCAAGCCATTATAGCCTCGACGGATGCCATAGCATTCAATTCCATGGAACATCGCAGTACGAACAATTGAACGCACCGCAGCATTCATACCAGGCGCATCGCCGCCACTGGTCAAAACACCAATTCGTTTTACATCCATAATAGGTCTCCTTAAGTTTTAATTAAAAACATTTTATCATCAGACAGGGTGGATGTAAAGTGAAAGTTAAATGATTTGTTCTGAGTAATTATGTGATCGCTTGAATTTCGCTTACAATGGGTGCAGACTAATACAAAGAAGTACATTATTTAATGTTTATCTTTTCTATAAAACATAGATTCGCACCATAAAGCAGCAAAACGTTGTGCAAGGGAGGAGAACCTGCTATCTGCACGCCTAAACACAACGAACGCAACAAAATGACAGAGGTTTTGTTGCGTTAGTGTCGCTCGTATATCCTTGGCATAAGGTTGTTGCCGTGGTAGGCTTGTCTGCCGGCTGGCTCTTTGAGCCTGCCGGTAGCCAGCCGATACCACGTGCAACGGGTTCATTATGCCAAGGACGGCACAAACGCAACAACAACCATTATTTTGTTGGGATGTTATATTACGGTATATGATACCAAAGAAAGGAAAAACAAATTATGAAGTATGAAGTAATTGGCTATGAACGTGTACAAGGTGAAAAATCCCGTAAATCTGGTAAACCCTATGACTTGCGTATATTTCACTGTAAAGACTTAACTCCGTTTACAAAATCTGCCGATTTCGGCGGTAATAAGGTTGAGCAGATTAATGTCTGGCTCTACAATCAGGATATCGATTATGTCCAGCGTGTTCTGGATATCGATGTAGGCGACATCATTAAGGTTTATTATGACCGAAATGGTTTTATTTCTAATGTAGAAGTTGTCATTGCTTGACATAGCGCAGGGGCTGCAGGCCTTGAGCCTGCACCCCTGCGATATGGAACACTACGACATTGCAATTCGTGTTCCATGTTCCATTATTTTATATGAGGTGTTCCGTATGTCTAAATTGCAAATGGTAGACCCTAAAAAGAAATATAGGACTGTTCGTTTGCTTTTATATGCTCATGAAGACCCAGCTCATATTTTTGCTATGGAGAAGTTAGTTAGTAATGATTATTCTTTTGTTGCTATTGACCATGATAATGATATTTATACTTATGATGATGATGTTCCTGTAGAGAAAGTTGGGACTCTCAAGAAAAAGCATACTCATGTTGTTGTTCGTTTTGGTGGTCCTCGTTACCCTAAACCTTTTTGTGAATCTTTAGGTATTTCGTTAAATTATTGTTTTGAATGTGACAATCCTAAAAATGCTATGTTGTATTTAGTTCACTATGGTTATGAAAATAAACATCAGTATAATATAGAAGATTGTTACGGACCATTAAAATTTGAGTTATCTAAATATCTTGAATGTGATAATGAAGCTGATAGAGTTCTTCGTGTTCTTGATATTTTAGATAGTTTACCAAAACCAGCTACATATCGAATGTTTCTTGTAAAGTGTTGTGAGAATGGTTTATATAGTGAATTCCGAAGGCTTGGTTCTGGTGTTTCAAAACTTTTAGATGAGCATAACGGCTTAATAGGTATGTATGATGTTTAGATTACAACCATAATGGGCGGGGTAAAGCGGTATCATTTTGCGGTTTTGCCGAAGGCAAACGACGAAGTCGTAAAGGAGCTTGCGACTGCCCGCAAAACAGCCGACAGGCTGCCCGAAGGGTGATAGGGCTTTCGGTGCGTAGCACCGCATATTAAAAATATTGAGGTAGTAAAAAAGAAGGCGCGGGGAGCTTGATTAATAAAAAAACTTGTTTTTTTATGGTCATATTGCGAAGCATATGAAATCAAGCTCCAGCGCGCCTTATAGATAAATGGCGATATCGCATATTGCGTTTTATGTTTGATTTTTTAGAAAGGAGTAGCTATTATGGCTGAAGGTGCAATGTCTGCTTTTCTTACTGAAATTGGTACTTTCTTCACTCAGGCTATCGGCTGGATGGGTGATGTGCTGACAGAGGTAACGTCTAATCCCGCTTTGCTGGTTATGGTTCTCGCTATGCCTATTTGTGGTTTTGCCGTTGGTCTGCTGTCTCGGCTGGTTCGTCTGTAATTAGTCGGCGTCCCCCTCGAAAGAGGGGGATTTTTACATTTGTCTTTCCTCAGCTTCTGCTTCGCCAACGGTGCGCATCTGGTCAAGCAAGGCTTTGAATCGCCAATGAACGTAGTGAATGCGATTCAGATCCGAAGCGCCGACCAAGTAGCGCACGGCGCAGCAGAAGATGAGGTCTTATGAAATGAGGTTTTATGAAAAAAATATTTATTGGATTAACAGTAATTGTTTCTGTTATTTGTTGTCTTTGTTTTTCTGTTTCTGCTGCAGATGATGAACATCCTAATTATTTCTATGACTTTGACGATTATGCTACTTATAGCGTTGACTCGTCTACTGGTCTTATCTCCGCTGACATTAAGCTTCCTTCTGACTGGTTGTGGTTATGTGCTATAGATCGTGATGGTTATCAATCTTGGTATAATGGTACAGATTATGTTGTTATTGAACCGAGCGACTCTCCTTATAGTTGGCGCTTTAATCCATTCTTTCGATTTCATGCGGTTAACCCTGGTGTTGGCTATCAGTTAAATGATGCAAGGTTTTTAGATTTAAATTTTATTCCCAGTGGGTCGTATTTTGATGTTGACTTTTATTATTTAATCAGTTCTGGTACAGATTCAACTTATAGGGTAAGTGATATGTACTTAGTTTATGTTGATAGTCAAGGTGTTGTTGTTTCTACTGATAGGATAGAAGCAGACATTACTGTTACATCTGTAGACTCAACTGTCAGAAGGTATGATGTCTCTGCAAGATACTATTTTAGCAATGTTCCTCAAAATGCAGAAGGTTTTTACTATTCTATCAGTATTTCACACGGTTTTGCTGATGTTGGTATAGATATTCCTGTTTCTTCTGTTACTAACAAGCTTACTTTTAAATATAGTGAGTTAGATTTTAATATCAAACAGAATCAACTTATTAGGGATAAAGTTTCTAATATTGAACA
>JAZUSG010000105.1:0-16074 GCA_045606605.1 Faecousia sp. | reverse complement strand
GCCGCAGCGGAATTCCACGCCCATTTCCCGCAGAACCTGGATCTCGGCTTCCACCACGTCCTTTTCCAGACGGAAGGAGGGGATGCCGTGCATCAGCATACCGCCGGGGGTCTTATTCTTGTCAAAGACCACGGGCTTGTAGCCCCGCTCGGCCAGGAAGTAGGCGCAGGTCATACCGGCAGGGCCGGAGCCAACCACAGCAACCTTCTTGCCGTTACTTTCCACCTTCTCGGGCATTGCGTTGATGTTCTCACGATACCAGTCGGCAACAAATCTCTCCAGTCGGCCAATGGCAACAGGCTCACCCTTGATGCCGCGGACACACTGGGCCTCGCACTGGGTTTCCTGGGGACATACACGACCACTAAGAGCAGGCAGAGCATTGGTGGAGGTGATGATCTCATAAGCGGCCTTGAAGTCGCCCTCCTGCACCTTCTTGATGAACTCGGGGATGCGCACATTGACGGGGCAGCCCTCCACGCACTTGGGATTCTTACAACCCAGGCAGCGGTTTGCCTCTTCGATTGCCATTTCAGCGGTGTAGCCTAAGGTGACTTCCTTAAAATTCCGGGCGCGAACCTTGGGGTCCTGCTCAGGCATAGGGGTTTTGGTCAGAGTCATATTTGCCATTTTGCATTTCCTCCTTACTTAATGAGATCCTTGCCCATCTTTTCGATGCGGCAAGCGTGCTTTTCGGTAACTTCTGCCTCACGGCCCCGGTAGAGGCTGTTGCGGCTCATCAGTTCTTCAAAATCCACCTTGTGGCCGTCAAATTCCGGGCCGTCCACACAGGCAAACTTGGTCTCGCCGCCTACGGTAACCCGGCAGCCGCCGCACATACCGGTGCCATCCACCATAATGGGGTTGAGGGACACGGAGGTGTGGGTACCGAAGGGCTCGGTAGTCTTGCAGACGAATTTCATCATGGGCACAGGACCGATGGCCAGCACTTCGTCAAAAGCTTCGCCGCTCTCCAAAAGCTGCTGCAGCTTCACGGTAACAAAGCCCTGCTCGCCGTAGCTGCCGTCGTCAGTCATCAGGTGCATATGGTCTGCGCAAGCCTTGAACTCGTCTTCCAAAATCACGATGTCCTTATTGCGGAAGCCCACGATAACGGTAACTTCTGCACCGGCTTCCTTAAATGCCTTGGCAGAGGGCAGTGCGATGGCGCAGCCAACACCGCCGCCGACCACACAGACCTTTTTCTTGCCTTCCACGGGGGTGGGCTTGCCCAGCGGGCCGACGAAGTCCCGGATAAAATCGCCTTCGTTCAGCTGACCCAGCGCATTTGTGGCAAAGCCGACCTTCTGAAAAATGATGGTTACTGTGCCCTTTTCCCGGTCGTAACCGGCAATGGTCAAGGGGACACGCTCGCCTTTTTCATCGATACGGAAAATGATAAACTGACCGGCCTTTGCCTTCTTGGCAATAAACGGCGCTTCGATCTCCATCAGCGTTACGCTGGGATTGAGCTCTCTTTTGTGTACAATGCGAAACATAGTTTTCATCCATCCTTTTTTGGAACTTTTTAATATATGGGCAAACGGTCAACCTACAAGTTTGGCTGTATGCTCTGCAAAATGATGTCGATCTCCGGCTGATTGGCCGCAAGATCTGCGCTGGGGCAGTAAAACTGCAGGATCCAGAAATTGTTCTTTCCCTCTACCGTTGCGGTGGTGTAGGTATACTGGGTGTTATCCACCGCAGCCTCGTAGGTAAATACATAGCCGCTGCCCATCACCGTGGGGGTGCAGCTTAGTTTGTTGCCGCTGATCACATAGCCGGTGTATTCATCCAGCGTCATTTCCTTAAGATCTGCCTTTTTCTCGGAAAGACCCATAAATACCAGCGTCCGCCAGCCGTAGAGAAAATCTGCATCTTTGGCATAGCTTTCCCCGGAAAGATCCATAAAATCAGCCGGCAGCGTCAGGGAAAGGTCATCGTACTGCAGCACCTTTCCCACCGGGTCTGTGCAGCCTGTGAGCAGGCACACCGTCATCAGCAGGAGAATAAGCGCCCGAATCGGCCGTTTCATGCTTACTTATCCTTCAGCAGATCCCGGATCTCGGCAAGCAGAACTTCCTCAGCAGAAGGAGCGGGAGGTGCGGGGGGCTCTGCAGGTGCTTCCCCTTCCTTCTTCTTGCCCAGCTCCGTGAGCTTATTGAGACCCTTAACCAGCATAAAGACCACAAAGGCCAAAATGAAGAAGTTGATCACCGCGGAGATGAAATTGCCCCAGTTGAGGGTGTTGAGGATCTCGTTGCCGGCTTCGTCCAGCTTCGGCTCGCCAAACAGGCGGGGCAGGGTAAGCTTCAGCTCGGAGAAATCAATACCGCCCAGGAAAATAGAAACGACGGGCATAATGACATCGTCGGTCAGGCTCTTGGTGATGGTAGAGAATGCAGCGCCGATGATAGTACCAACAGCCAGCGCCATAGCATTGCCCTTGATGGCAAAAGTCTTAAACTCTTCCCAGAAATTGGACAGCTTCTTACGTTTTTTCATAACAGTTTCCCCCTCTTTTTAGTTTACATAATTTTTTAAATTGTTGTTCTGTAGGGGTCGGCGCCCACGACGACCCGCTGTAACCTTCTTAAATATGCACACGGGACGTCCAAGGGGCCGTCCCCTACGCGCGGTTTACATAACTTTATTTCTTTTCGATGATCTCCAGGCCGCCCAGATACTTTCTCAGCACTTCCGGCACAACGATAGAGCCGTCGGCCCGCTGATTCTGTTCCACCAGCGCCGGGAAAATACGGCTGGTTGCCAGGCCGGAGCCGTTCAGAGTGTGCAAAAACTCCGGCTTGCCGGTCTCTTCCCGGCGGAAACGGATATTGCCCCGGCGAGCCTGATAATCCCGGGCGTTACTTACAGAGGAGACTTCCTTATAGCCGTCCATAGAGGGGATCAGGATCTCGATGTCGTAGGTTCTTGCCATAGATGCGGAGCAGTCGCCGGCAGCCAGCTTCACGGTACGGAAGTGGAAGCCAAGACCCTCTACTAATCTTTCTGCCTTGGTAACCAGCTCTTCAAAGGCTGCATCGGAATCCTCGGGCTTACAGAACTGGAACATCTCCACCTTATTGAACTGATGGCCGCGGACCATACCCCGCTCGTCAGCCCGGTGAGAACCGGCCTCACGACGGAAGCAGGGCGTGTAGGCGAACAGCTTCTGAGGCAGCATATCCTCGGAGAGGATCTCATCCCGGAAAATGGAGCAAATGGCAGCTTCTGCGGTGGGGAGCATATAGTGAACCCGGTCGTCTGTGGGATTTGCGATCTTGTAGACTTCGTCTGCAAACTTGGGAAACTGACCGGCAGTCTCACCGCACTGGTACTCCAGCATATGGGGCGGCAGGATGAATTCGTAGCCGTCTGCGGTGTGGGTGTCGATAAAGTAATTCAGCAGCGCCCATTCCAGCCGTGCGCCCATACCGGTGTACATCCAGTTACCGGCACCGGCCAGCTTTACGCCCCGCTCATAGTCGATCAGACCCAGGTCGGTACAAAGATCCACGTGGTGCTTGGGTTCAAAATCAAAGGCAGGCTTTGCGCCGATGTAGCGCAGAGGCTCATTGTTTTCCTTGCCGCCGGGGAGTAGGTCCTCATCCGGCAGGTTGGGCAGGCTGAGCATTGCCACCCGGTATTCTTCAGACAGCACCTTCAGTTCCGCAGCCTCATTTTCGATGGCCTTGTCCAGGGCAACGCTCTCTGCGGAGTTGGCGGCGATCTGGGCATCAATGGCGGAGGTGTCCTCGCCCTTCTTCTCAGCGCCCTTCTTCTGACCAAACAGCTTGCCGTTTTCCTTGCTCAGGCGGTTCTTCTGGGCGGTTTGGGTCTCGGTGGAGGTCTTTAGGGCGCGGATCTTCTCGTCCAGCTCCAAAATCTTATCGACCACTGCATCGCAGTCCACTTCCTTGGCCTTCAGGCCAGATTTGACTGCGTCGGGATTTTCCTTGATTTTACGAATGTCTAACATGCTATTTCCTCTTTTCCTTATTCTCCGTCGGGATTGGTTTCGGTGGGTTCTTCCGGTTTTTTCGGTTCAACGGGAATGATGAAGATTCCCACAATATACATTAGGATGCCGCCGCCAAAAAATAGCGACATAGCGGCAAAGATCAGCCGGACAACAGTGGGGGTTAAGTTCATATACTCTGCCATACCGGCGCACACACCGGCCAGCCATCTGCCGTTTCTGGCTCTATATAATGTTCTTTCCATATCATTCACCTGCATCGATCACATCAGTAGGCTCATCGGGAATTATAATGGCGCAGACGATATAGGCCAAAATGCCACTGCCGCCCAGTACGCAAAATGCCACAAGTCCCAGACGAACTAAAGTAACGTCAATAGAAAAGTACTTAGCAATGCCGGCGCAAACACCGCAAAGCTTTTCGTTCTTCCTGTCTTTATACAGCTTTTTTCCTTTTTCCATAGCTAAGTCCTCATTTCTTTATAGTTAGTAACGCATCCAGCAAATTCTGCAGATCCTCCGGACCGTAATATTCCAGTTCAAAGCGACCTTTTCGCTTGCCTTCCACGATCTTGACCCCACGGCCAAGGTGCTTGGACAGCTTCTTTTCGCACTCTGCCACATAATCTACCTGCAGGGTGACCGGCTTCATCGGCCGGGGCTCTTTCTGCAGATTCCGGCACAAAAGCTCCGCCTGCCGCACGGAAAGTCCCAGGGCGGCGATCTTTTGGGCCGCTTCCTTTTGCAGCTTTTCCGTTTTCAGCGGCACGATTGCCCGGGCATGTCCGGCAGAGAGTTTCCCCTCCCGCACCATATCCAGCACATCCGCGCTCAGCGCCAAAAGCCGCAGCATATTTGCCACCGCAGGACGGGATTTTCCCACCCGAGCAGCGGTTTCTTCCTGGGTCAGGCCGTATTCTTCCATCAGCGTCTGATATCCCAGAGCCTCTTCCACGGGATTTAAGTCCTGCCGTTGCAGGTTTTCGATCAGCGCCAGTTCCATAACCTTTTTGTCATCAGCCTCGATGATCACCGCAGGAATCTCCCGCAGTTCGGCCATTCTGGCTGCCCGCCAGCGGCGCTCACCGGCAATGATCTGATAATAGCCGCCGGCCTTCTCCCGCACAGTCAGCGGCTGCACCACACCGTGCAGGGCGATGGAATCTGCCAATGCCTGCAGCTCCTCCGGATCAAAATCCCGGCGGGGCTGGTTGGGATTGGGTTCCACCTTATGCAGGGGCAGCATCTGATAAGGGCTTTTCTGTGTAGATTCCTCCAGAACGTCGCCCATCAGCGCCCCAAGTCCTTTTCCTAAGCCTTTTGCCAACGTTTTCAGCTCCCCTCTGCCTGTAGTCGTTTATGCATCTCCTCCGCCATCGCCTTATAGGCCATAGCGCCCCGGCTGAGCCGGTCATACACCGTTACCGGCAGACCGTGGCTGGGGGCTTCTGCCAGCCGCACATTCCGGGGAATCACCGTGGCAAAGACCTTTCCGGGGAAATACTTGCGCACTTCCTGCGCCACCTGGGTGGAGAAATTGGTTCTTCCGTCAAACATCGTCAGCGCTACGCCGAAGATGGAAAGACCCGGATTGATGCGTTTTTTCACCAGCCGCAGGGTATTCATCAAGTCTGTCAGGCCCTCCAGCGCGTAATATTCGCACTGCACCGGCACCAAAATGCTGTCTGCCGCAGCCAAGGCATTGATGGTCAGCAGTTCCAAAGACGGCGGACAGTCAATGAGGATCACATCGTAACACCCGGATACCTGCATCAGCGCATTCTTCAGCCGGGTGTTGGGATTTTCCATTGCGATCAGCTCCACACCTGCGCCGGCCAGGTCTGCCGTAGCCGGCAGCACATCGCCAAACTTCGTGGATACGATCGCTTGGGCAGCGGGGGTTTCGTTTACCACCACATCATAAATGCTGCTGCGGAGCTTCCGCTTGTCCACGCCCATACCGGAGGTGGCGTTGGCCTGGGGGTCAAAATCGCACAGCAGCACCCGTCTGCCTAAATCTTTCAGCGCGGCGGTCAGGTTCACAGAAGTGGTGGTCTTGCCGACGCCGCCTTTTTGGTTTACCACAGCAATGATCCGTGCCATAGCTGCTCCTTTCTGCCAAATGTTTCACGTGAAACATCGGTCTTCGAAATTGTTTCACGTGAAACAATCATTCTGAAATGCTATTGTATGTGTAGCCCTTGCCCTGTTCCGACCGATCGGCTGCCGCAGACAGTTGCAGCAACTGCGCCGCCAGCAGCCCAATCAGTACCAGCAAAACCGCGATCACCGCGATCAGCCATCTCTGCCGTTTCCGTATCTGCTTCAGCTTTTCCTCCGGGGAGGCGGGGCGTCGCTTCCGGGAAACCTTGCCGGGGTCTGTGCGCAGCGCGTGGTGGGGCAGGTGGATATGCATATCTACCTTGACCGGGTAGGCCTCCATCAGCTCCATGCAGCCGGGGCAGAAAACCTGTTCATCCTTGGTTTCTTTGCCACATTTCAGGCATCCCATCTGCTCACCTCCCCATATCGTCGGGATTCCATACCATCCCATTATATTTAATGTATATTGTACACCACTTTTGCCCGTTCGTAAAGAGGTTGCAACCAAAAAAATATAAAAACTTAGTTGACAAGTGTAGACCAATATGCTACACTATGTTTACAGATGTAAACAAAAAGGAGGGATTCTTATGGACAGTCACGGAAATGTTCTTTCTCCCGCCCAGTGGAGCGTGATGGAGTTTCTTTGGGAGACCGGGTCCATGACCGGTCGGGAAGCCACCGTCGCGATGGAAGAAAAAATGGGCTGGAGCCGCAGCACCACACTGACCCTTTTGCGCCGTATGGAAGAAAAAGGCTTTGTAACCACCGCTGCCGAAAACGGCGTCAAAGTCTTTCTGCCTGCCCTGCGCAGGGAGGATGCGGCACTGCGGGAAACCGAAAACCTCTTGGAGCGGGTCTATCACGGCAGCATCAGTATGCTGGTCAGCGCTATGACCCATAATCACGCCCTGTCTCAGCAGGAGATCGAGCAGCTCCACGCCCTTTTGGATGGATTGGAGGGAAAATAGCTATGATGCAATGGATCGTTAGCAGCAGCGTGCTGATTCTTGTGATCATCGCCCTGCGGTTTCTGCTGCGGAAACGGATCAAACCCATTCTGCAGTATGGCCTGTGGGCCCTGGTGCTGGTGCGGCTTTTGGTGCCTTTGCAGGTGGGCAGCACCCCCATCAGTCTGGAAAATGCCGTGGAGAAAGCGCCGGTGGTGCAGCAAATGGAGCTGGCAGACCAGGTGGAGCACTTTGACTACCACTTAGACGGCTTTGCCACCGGTTATTACACTTTTTCACCGGCTTTGGATCACGATCCGGAATCCGGCACCCATAACGAACCTGTGCCGGAACTGTTTACCCACGAGGAAGCCGATAGGCTCACCACCCTGCGCTCCGCCCGGGAATATCTGACCTCCCTGTGGATCGGCGGTATGATCCTGATGACCGCAGCGTTTTTCCTTTCGAATCTGATATTTGCTCTGCGGCTGAGAAAATCCCGCAAGCTGCTAAACGTAGAAACGCTGCCTGTTTATGTTACGGAGGCCACCGAAACACCCTGCTATTTCGGTCTGCACCGCCCCGCAATCTATCTGCCCCCGGCAGTTGCTGCGGACGAACATCACCGGATTTTTGCCGTTACCCATGAGCTTACCCATTATCGCCACGGCGACGAAATTTGGGCAGCGCTGCGGTGCTTGTGCCTTGTGGTCCACTGGTATAACCCCCTGGTATGGCTGGCAGCGATCCTGTCCCGGGAAGACTGTGAAATCGCCTGCGATGAAGCGACCATCGCTACCCTGGGCGAAAACCGCCGAACAGAGTATGGTCGCGTGCTCATCGATCTGACCTGCCGCAGGTACACAGATCTGCTCCGTACCGCTACCACTATGACCGGTAGCGCCCTTGGACTCAAGGATCGGATCAAAATGATCGTAAAAAAGCCAAAAACGGCCATCTATGCGCTGATCACTGTAATTTTGGTGGCAACTATCGCCGTCGGCTGCACCTTCACCGGCGGCAGCAAAGTGCAAAACACCACCGACCCCACCGAGATCACCGACCCTACTGACAACACGAATCCCTCCGAACCGGAGCAAACAGACTACCTACAGAGCATTTACGGCACACCTCTGACAGAGGCGGAACTATCTTACTTTACAGAACTGTTTGCCCATACAGGAACGGCAGAAAAAGAAGAGGAAATTAACTGGTATAATCTCATTCTGACTTGCGGATGGGATCACGGAACAGGAAGAACAGGTTTTACCGTTCCGGAGAATGTGAACCTTGCAACGCTGTTTAATAACGGCTTCCGGGCGATCAGCAATGTAGACAACTGGACAGCGGAGGAATTGGCTTTTATCCAAGGCTTCTATCCGGGATATCCGGAAAACTGGGGAGATCTGAATCGCTTACCCGCAGAAAAAATGAACCGGGTTCTTCAGGACTACTTCGGCATTACTTTAGATAAGACCAATAAAGTGTGGCTGGATAAGATGCATTATTTTGCCGATACCAATTGCTATTTTGGTGCTCCTGCCGGCGCAACCGGTGAGCAAAAAGTCAATATGCTCGCCGGCAAAAAAATCGAAGCCGGAACGGTGTATTTGATTTGCACAACTAACACTTCTAAAATGCTGGATCGCATATTGCTAATCGCGCTTGATCCTGCGCCGGAAGGCGCTGCAAAGCCGTACCTTGTGCGGATGTGTACACAGATTAAGCAAGCGCAGGACGTTACCGCTGCTATACAAACCACTATACCCCTGCCCTCAGAGGAGGAATTGAACGCTACCGGAACAACAGCAACAGAACCTTCCGGAACCACAGCAACAGAGCCATCCGAAACAGTAACAACAGAGCCATCCGAAACGACAGCAACACAACCTTCGGAAACACAGCCGTTTGCGCCCGTTCCTCTGGATCCCAACTGTGAGCACAGCTTCATGGCGGCAACTTGCACCGCCCCAAAAACCTGCCTCAATTGTGGCGGAACAGAGGGTAAGCCCCGCGCTAAGCACGTTTTTATGGAAGCCTCTTGCTCAGAACCCAGTACTTGCTTTTATTGTGACGCAACTGTGGGTGAACCCTTGCCCCATACCTTTGTGGATGGCTCTTGTAAAGTCTGCCGCGCCCATGACCCTGTGCGGCCATTTAATAAAATCACCTCTTGGGTCGCACGTTATGTAAACCAAGATAAAGAATGTGAGGAATTTGGCAAGGTCCTCAGCATATTTATGCTACACCCAGCGCCAACAAACTCCACGAATTCTTATCAATATACGTATTATGATCTCTATTCTAACCGGTCATATCTGCAGCATCCCAACGGCGAAGGTTTCTTCTACGAAGGAACTGTCTATTATGATTTCTACTTCACCGGGTATCCGGAAGGTACAATGCACTATACCGTTCTGGATAATGACCATGTGCAGGTTTCTCTTTACGTTTATACCGAATCTTGGACAGGGCAAGAACTCCTCGTACAGTTTGAAATGGTCCGCGCCAGCGACACCACCTTCCGGGTCACTTCCAGCACCAACACTTCCGCAATCCCTGTAGACCTGGTTTTCGAAGCCAGAGGATCTTGGGCCGAAGGAAAAGGGATTAGCGTTCCATAGCAAAAATCATTCCCTGTCGGCATATGAAAAAGCCAAATTTTGCACAAAAAACATAACCCAAAGCAGAAAGGGGATCACTATGAGAAGAATATTGTCCTGCCTCCTTGTACTGGCACTGCTGTTTTCCCTCTGCGCCTGCAAAAAGCCCGTAGACCAAAATCTATCTTCCGGCAGCGCAGGTGAAAACACCAGTGAGACCGCAGGTAAGCAAACAGAAGACACCGCTGGTAATACAACGCCAACCGAAAACGAAAGCACTGCGCCTTCCGCCGGTGATACAACAGTCCCTTCCTGTGAAGAAAGCCCCACTCCCTCCGACGAAGAAGCAACAACGCCTTCCACAGAAGGCAACACAGATACAACCACCCCGACCACCCCCACTGAAACCACCGCACCTGTGGCTAACGGCTGCAGCCACAGTTTCAGTGATGCCACCTGCACCAAGCCCAAAACCTGCACCACTTGTGGCGCTACCGAAGGCAAAGCAACCGGACACGACTGGCAAGCTGCCACCTGTACCAAGCCCAAAACCTGTGCAAACTGCCGTCACACCAACGGCCCTGCAGCCGGACACAAGTGGGAGGGTGCTACCTGCTCCCAGGATGGCGTTTGCACCGTATGTGGCATAATCGGCGGTAAAGAAGATCACGAGTTCGTTATTCTGAAAGACCGAAAAGCAACTGCTAATTTTGCCGGTTGCCGTGAAATGAAATGCAGTGTCTGTGATTTTGAAAAAACCGAATATTATACCAATCGCTTTGTTTTCGATTTGGATGCCATTGCCGAAGAAATCGCAGAATATGCCAGAGAGTTGGGATATCAGGCAGTTATCGACGACACCATCAATCGGGACCGGTACTTCCGGCTTGAAGTTCGGGATTTAGATAAGAAGGTGAGCGATCCGGATATCCTGTTAAACAAAGGCAAGACAAGGGTTAAGAATATATACGAAGATATGCTTTCACTTCCTTTCGAGGTTAACATTCCTGCGCACACCATACACATTAATATTTTTTACGCAAATCCTGCCGGCTACTACACTGGAATTTTCGAGATCAATATCTCCTACTCTTCCTAAGCTTCGCAAACATCGCAGCAGTCAATCTTGCGTAGAACCGAACACAATATCTACAACAGAAAGGAGCGTTTTATGAAAAAATTCCGTCTTTTTTACCTGACGATCCCTCTGCTATTGCTGCTGATAATGCAAATGCGCATCCCTGTTTCCGCAGAAAATGCAGACGGCGCACTACCGATTAGCGACGATGGCCGATCCGGATATTGCGGTGAAACTGCCCAGTGGAAACTGGAAAATGGTGTATTGACCATTTTCGGCACCGGAGATACAGAAACCTTTCCGTGGAGAACCTTTTCATCGGAAATTACAAGTATTGTTATAGAAAACGGCATTAACTCTATCGGAGCACTTTCTTTTATCGGATTGGAACACATCACAAGCGTCTCCTTCCCGGATTCCGTGACAAAGATCGGCGCACTTCTTTTTGAGAACTGTATTAATCTTTCTTCCGTAAAACTACCCAAGGATATTACCGCGCTCCCGATCGGCGTATTTCAATCGTGTACCGCACTTACCGAGATCGAAATCCCCAGCGGTGTTACATTCATCGGCGAGAGAGCATTTTATTGTAGCGGCATAAAACAGATTGCATTGCCGGATGCTATCGTCCAAATTGACCGCTATGCCTTTTCTCGTTGCGCCAATCTAACAGAACTACACTTCCCTGCAAGTGTTGCAATCTTAGGCGAATCAATCGTTGGCGCCTGTCCCCAATTGAAAAGTCTTTATTTCTACGGTGATTTTCCCGAATGTGATCGTTTCGTTTTTCATGGATCAAAGGCCACCGCTTATTATCCCCCGGACAACGAAACCTGGGCTACCGCGAACAAAAAACTCACCAGTCACATCGCGATGAAACCAAACCTTCCGCCAAGTGAACCTACCACAGAACCTACCACTGAGCCCACCATAGAATCCGCAACCGATCCCGTTACGAATCCCACCATCAGTCAGACGCCCGACCCCACAATACCGTCTGCACCGGATGCTACCGTAAACACGACCCCGGATGCAACTGTGGATACCTCTCCCGGCGCCACCGCGGATACCACCCCGGACGCAACCTCTCCGAGCGGCACCGCACCGTCCGGGCAGGATTCTACCACAAAACCCGCTCCCGGACTACCCCCCACAGAACCCACTTCCCCAAACACACCTGCAAAAACCGGGTGGGTACTGCCGGTTGTCGTACTGGTTGGCATATTGGGCTGCGGCGCGGTTATCTGGTATATCCTGTATAAGCGAAACAAGGAGACCCCCGCTGCCTAAAAAGGAAGTTGTTCTTTCCTTGCAAACGGGAGGGGTTGTGGTAACCCCTCCGGTCAAATATCAACACAAAGCTTATCGACCCCCTTGTGCAAAGGGGGTCGATTTATAATTTTGCAAAAAATCATAAAATCCCTATTGACAATCACTTGACCATATGTTATTATCATATCACCACATATTAGAAAGGTGTGATGACAATGCAGTGGGCCATTCCCGGTACCGTCCTTTCCGCCCCACGGGCCCAGGCAGGACAGATCGAGGAGCAGTTCCGGGCGATGTTCCTGCCCGGCGGTATGGTGCTCAGCCAAGTCTCCGCCATCACCGGTCTGGACGGCTACATCGTGCAGAACTGGGTGAAGCGGGGCTTTCTCACAAGACCGGAAAACAAACACTATTCCCTGCGGCAGTTGTGCCGCATCATCAACATCAATATGCTCAAAAGTGTGCTGCCCTTAGAGCGGATCTGCAGTCTGCTGGGGTATGTGAACGGTCAGTTGGATGACGAACGGGACGATCTGATCAACGATGCAGATCTCTACTTTATGTTCGTCCGTCTGGCTGCCCGCAGCCGGGAACATCACCGGCCGGAGAGCTGGGACGCGGTTTTAGACGAGGAGCTTGCCTCCTATGAAGAACCCGCCCCCGGCGCAAAGGATCGGGTACGACAGGTTTTGCGGGTGATGCTCACCGCGTGGATCGCCGCCCGCATGACCCAGGAGGCTGAACAGATGTTAAGTCTTCTAAAGGTAAATTAAGAAAGGACTGATGAAAAAATGAGCGAAAACGGAACCTATCGCTGGACATTCCCCAAAAAGTCCGGCGGCAACAACCCCGCCCCCAACGGCCGCAAGCTGCTCCGGCGTATTGCCTTCGCCGCAGTGGTGCTGGTGCTGTTTATTATGATCACCACTTGCTTCTACACAGTGGACGATAAGCAGCAGGCGGTGGTAACCACCTTCGGCAAGGTGACCGACGTTACCGATGCCGGTGTCCACTTCAAGCTGCCCTTTGGCATTCAGGCGGCCCATAAGGTGGATGTGAATGTCTACCAAAAGATCGAGCTCGGCTACAGAAGCGACGGCAAGGACGGGTATGTGGTCAACACCGACGAAAGTTCTATGATCACCGGTGACTACAACATCGTCAACATCGACTTCTTCGTGGAGTATAAGATCTCCGACCCGGTGGCATACCTCTTTGCCTCCACAAAACCGGAGGAGATCCTGCGGAATCTGATCCAAAGCCAGGTGCGTAACGTGGTTGGCTCCTCCACCGTGGACGGTGTCCTCACCGACGGCAAGGAGAACATCCAAATGCAGGTAAAAGACCTGGTGTCGCAGATTTTAGGCGAGTACAACATCGGACTGACCTTAGTGGATGTGAAGATCCAGGACTCCGAGCCGCCCACCCAGCAGGTTATCGAGGCCTTTAAGGCAGTGGAAACTGCCAAGCAGCAGGCTGAGACCGTTGTTAACGATGCCAAGGCCTATCAGAACGCCCAGCTGCCCCAGGCTCAGGCCCAGGCCGACAAACTGATCCAAAACGCTGCCTACTTGAAGCAGAACCGCATCAATGAGGCGGTGCAGCAGGTGGCAATGTTCAACGCAATGTATGCCGAATATGCCCAAAATCCCAGCATCACCCGCTCCCGTATGTACTACGAAGCCATCCAGGAGATTCTGCCCGGTGTGAAGCTCTATGTGAACACCGCCGGTGAAGGCTCCAATGTACAGATGCTGCTGCCGCTGGAATCCCTGATCGGCAATCAGACAGGAGGTAACGCAGAATGAAAAAGTTTATTATCATCGCAGTAGTGGTCGTGCTATTGCTGATCGTGGCCGGTAACAGCTTCTACACCGTTGCGGAAAACGAATTTGCCTGCGTGGTGGAATTTTCCAAGATCGTGGCAACCACCGGTGAGCCCGGCCTGCACTTTAAAGTTCCCTTCCTGCACTCGGTAAAGTACTTTACCGATGCCACCCAGTTCTACGACATTCCGCCCTCCGAGGTCATCACCCTGGATAAGCAAAATATGACCGTGGACTGCTATGTGCTGTGGGAGATCGCCGATCCTCTGAAGTTCTATCAGACCCTGGGCACTACCTCCGTGGCTGAGCAGCGTTTGGGCGACCAGACCTACACAGCGCTGAAGAACGCTATGGGTACTCTGGCCCAGGCAGACATCATCAATATGGAAGACGGCGGAAAGCGGAACGAAATCTATGACGGCATCGCCACCACCGTTAACGAAAAGGCGCAGGTTTACGGCATTAACGTGCTGGATGTAAAGATCAAGCGCTTCGACCTGCCGGAGAGCAACTTAAATGCAGTCTACTCCCGTATGATCTCCGAGCGCAATCAGATGGCCTCCAAGTTCACCGCCGACGGCAATTACGAAGCCTCCATCATCCGCAACGATGTGGATAAGCAGGTGAATATCATCGTCTCCAATGCCCAGGCCGAGGCTGCCAAGCTGGAAGCAGAGGGTGAGGCGGAGTATATGCGCTTACTGGCCGAGGCATATAATAGCCAGTCTAAGCAGGACTTCTATGAATTCACCTTAGCGCTGGATGCCCTGAAGAAGAGCCTGGGCGGCGAGGAAAAGACCGTCATTTTGGATGCCAATTCCAAGCTGGCCCAGCTGCTGATGGGCAATTAAGGTGCATTTGTAGGGGCGATTATCAATCGCCCGCGGGCGGTCACTGACCGCCCCTACAACCCAACCAAGTAATCCCAAATAACATTTTATTTTATCAGAAAGGATTGTCTCTATGGAAATTTTATTAGCAGTTCTTGCCGTCGTGGCATTTCTTATCTTCATCATCCTGGTGGGCTATGTAAAAGCGCCCCCCGATACCGCCTATATGATCTCCGGCTTCCGCAAGCCCCGGATCCTCATCGGCAAGGCCGGTGTGCGTATCCCCTTCTTGGAGCGGCTGGATAAACTGTCCTTAAAAATGTTCTCTGTGGACGTAAAGACCACAGACTATGTCCCCAATGCCGAGTACATCAACGTTAAGGTGGATGCCACCGTGAAGATCCGCATCGGTCAGAGCGAAGAGATGATGTCCCTGGCCTCCAAGTTCTTCCTCAACGAGGGTGAGGAAATGATCATCCGCCGGGTGCAGGACACCCTGGAAGGCAATATGCGTGAGATCGTGGGCCAGATGCGGCTGGAAGAGATGGTCACCGACCGGAAGGCCTTCGGCGAACGGGTGCAGGAAAACGCCATCCCCGACCTGCAGAAGATGGGTCTGGAGATGATCTCCTTCAATGTCCAGTCCTTCGCCGACCAGAATAATGTCATCGAAGATTTGGGTATTGACAACATCTCCCAGATCAAGAAGGGCGCTGCCGTGGCAAAAGCCCAGGCAGACCGGGACATCGCCATCGCCCAGGCACAGGCTGCCAAGGAAGCAAACGATGCCAAGGTCCAGTCCGAAATGGAAATCGCAGAGAAGCAGAACTCCCTGGCCATCCGCCAGGCAGAGCTGAAGCAAAAATCCGACGTAAAGCAGGCTGAAGCAGATGCCGCCTACTCCATCCAGGAGCAGCAGCAGAGAAAGTCCATCGAGGTTTCCTCCGCCAACGCCGATATCGCCCGGGCAGAGCGTACCGCGGAACTGCGGGCCAAGGAAGTGGAAGTCAAGAAGCAGACCCTGGATGCGGAGATCCGCGCCAAGGCAGATGCGGAGCGTTATGCCGCCGAGCAGGAGGCCGAGGCAGAGCTGTACCGTCGCACCAAGGAAGCAGAAGCCAAGATGATCGAGCGCCAGCGGGAGGCCGAAGGTATTCGCGCCGTGGGTGAAGCCGAGGCAGAGGCCATCCGGCTGAAGGCTCTGGCAGAGGCCGAAGGTATCGACCGGAAGGCCGAGGCTATGAAGAAGTACGGCGAAGCCGCCGTGATCGAAATGATCATGGGCGCACTGCCGGAGATCGCCAAGAATGTGGCTGAACCTCTCAGCAAGGTGGATAAGATCACTATGTACGGCGAAGGCAACAGCGCAAAGCTGCTCTCCGACATCGTAAACGGCACTACCCAGGTCACCGAGGGTATCAGCGCCGGTA